>JAFGOB010000086.1 GCA_016926695.1 Dehalococcoidales bacterium
AGCCGGTGCATTTAGTGATATCTATTACCATTCCATATCTGGCCATTTGTGTTAAGCCTCCCACTTGCATACTTCAACCAGGCAGGAGTTATTGGCTTCGCCTGGGGCATTTTTGGATACCATGCGGGACGGGGTCAAGAGGTTTATACATCCGCCCCTGTCGATGCTGCCGGACTTGCCTGGCTCCAGCGGATCATACTTGGCTCCGGCTTCATAGGAGTGGCAGCAGCCGGGTTTGATCCTTTCGGTTACATGGGCGCTACAGATCACCGCACCCCTGGCATTGTATACTTTCACCAGGTCGCCATCCCTGATGTCCCGCTTTGCCGCATCCTGCGGATGTATTCTGATCGGCCAGTAGGCGTATCCGTCCTTTTTTACGCGATGCTGCGGGATATCGTCCAGCCAGAGGCTCTTGTTGTCATTATGGGTGTGATATGAGAATCTGGGATGAGGACTGATCAGTTGCAGGGGATAATCGCGCGTCAGTCTTTTGGTGTTGTAACCTTCCCAGCTCGGGATATACCTGGGCATGGGCGGCCTTTCCTCATCGTCGGGATCAAACTTGAGCAGAGTCTGGGAAACAAACTCGATTTTACCGCTGGGAGTGCCCAGCAGGTGCGCTCTGTCAGTGCCCATATTGGGATTTTTGGGTTCGGAGTGAAGATCGCAGGGCCGTCCTTCATAATACCAGCGGAAGGAGACCAGCGGTTCCTCATCGGGCGGTATGGAGGGCACCACGAAATAGCCCTTCTTTTTGAAGTCCTCGTATTTTACATATTTCGGTAGATCGGAATATTCGAAGACCTTCTTGTTCCAGTCCTCAAAGGAATTGCCCTCGGTATATTCATCCTTGATTCCCAGCCTTTCAGCCAGCAGGGTGTATATTTCATAGTCCGGTTTGGACTCCCACAGGGGTTCGATGCACTGCTGCTGGTAAATAATAACGCGGTGATTGTTGCCCATATCGTTGCAGCCGTAGCCGCCTGCGCTGTTCCATTCCGAAAGATCGGAATGCTCGAAGTTGGTGGAGGCGGGCAGGATTACATCGCCGAACCTGGTCTCGCTCTGCCAGTGGCAGTCCTGCATAACAACGAACTCCAGGTTGGGGTGCTGGTACATTTTCACCCAGCGGTTGGTCTCGGTCATAGTGCTGATAAAGGAACCGCCGTGGCGGTGTATCATCTTAATGGGAGCGCCGTTAGGTCCGGGTTCGGGACAGGTAAATTTATTAAATTGCTGCTCTACTGAGTTCCCGCAGAAGCCCTCTCCTATCCAGCTTACCGGCGGATTCATCACTATCTCGGGTAAGAGCAGACGGTAGGCTTTCTGTGTTACCTTGTTGCCTTCGGGGAAATAGGATTTCTTGGCTACGATGCCGAAAGCATCCCAGCCGTTCTCGGAATAGCCGGGCATATTGAATCTGTAGTCGATCGGTGCTGCGCCGGCAGTCCCTCCCCAGAAATTTACACCGGGTTTGCCTACGCCCTGCATCGAGCCCAGCAATACCATCAGTCTGGCCCATTCCGTCGCATAGGCTTCACGGCAGGCGCCCGTGGCGCCGAAAATGCTGCCCACGGCCAGCATGGTCTTCTTGGCGGCCCATTCCCTGGCCAGTGCCGTAATAGTATGAGCGGGTATACCGCAGATCTCCGCTGCCCACTGGGGTGTACGGGGAGTCCCGTCTTCTTTACCCAGAATATGCTTCTTCCATTCGTTGAAACCGGTCATGCGGTTTTCTACGAACCACTTGTCATAAGTGCCTTCTTTAATCCAGACGTAGCCGATTGCTTCGGCCAGGGCTGCGTCGGTGCCGGGACGAGGCGCCAGCCAGGTATCGCCCATGGTGCTGGCGGTGCAGTTGCAATAGGGATCGATAAAGACGAATTTAATTCCCAGTTCCTTCATCCAGATACGCCAGATCAGGTTCTCCTGGCCGCTGTACATATGAGAAGTGCTGTTTGGATCGACCGACCAGAAAATGATCTGCTCGCTGTTTTTAAGGGCGTCCTGAAGAAGCTCGGACTGTTCGCAGTGTCCCAGTCTCCACCAGTATCCCCAGGTATGAATTGCTCCCCAGTGCCAGCCTTCCCAGCTATCAGGATTGTCCTGTAGCGTGGTATAGCCCAGCAGGTTGAAGAAGCGTCCCAGAGGACCCAGCTTATAATGCAGGAAACCCCAGTTGTGATGGGAAGAAGTCATGGCGGTTATAGCGGCCGGACCGTAGGTCTGGCGGATCCTTTTTATCTCCCCTGCGACGATATCCAGGGCTTCATCCCAGGATATCCTTACGAACTCGTCTTTGCCCCTCATTTCGGGGTGCCGCTCTCCGTTCGGATCGAAAGTTTTGCGCTTCATGGGGTATTTGATGCGGTTCTCTGCGTAGACACGCATCCTTTCCGGTACTTCATAAGACTGTAGAGTGGTCTTGCGTGGCGGCGTGAATTTTCTACCGTGTGCGTTGATCACCCATGACGGCGCATCTTCCTTATCGTCAAAAATAATCGGGCGCATGCGTTTGATTTTGCCGTCTTCCACGTAAACCCGCACAGGTCCGCCTACTGTGCACTGTATAAACACTTGTTCTGCCATTAATTTTCCTCCAAGAACATGAATTTTGCCTTATGTTCTTATTTTTAGAGAATGCTTCTCTTATCTTTCCATTAAACGTTCTATAGTTAATCCGGCCCCTTTGTTATAAGGCCTCTTAAAGGCCTCGGGATATTTCTTCATCAGTTCATCCAGGTTTACCTTTTCAACATCCAGCAGGAAACCACCTGAGACCATGCCCGTAGCATTCCTTGAAGTGGTATTCTTCGGAGTGAGGGTATTGATTGCACCCCCTCTATCCAGCTCACCGGTAACGATAGGATCAAATCTGGCACCATGGTCCACGTAGATGACTCCCGGCATTATCCTCTCTGTGACATAAGCCCCTAAAAGCACTCCCCCTCTCTCATTGAAGACCTTCACTACATCATGATTTTTGATCCCTTTCTTTTCGGCGTCCCTGGGGTTGATCCACATAGTCTGATAGCCGTATCCATCCGGCCCGGTTATTTTACATGTCTCAATTTCTCTCAACCACTGCATATCGTCATGCTGGGAATGCACCCTCCATCGCGGATGGTTCGAGAGGCAGAGGAACGGATATTTTTTAGCCCTTTCGCTGGAAAGCCTCTCGTCGTGGCCTTCGCCGCTTTCAATCCAGTGCGCTACAGGGGGCCTCCCCTTGTCATCCGGGAAATGGTCGGCTAACCTCTGGGAGTAGTATTCAAGCTTGCCGGTTGGTGTGGATATCGGATTATTTTCCGGGTCTTCGGAAAATTTCCTCAGACCGATGTCATATTTTTGCCAGTCAGGATCATTGGGAATGACATAGTGGCCCTTCTCTTTGAATTCTTCCCAACTAACCAGGTCTTTAATCCCGCACATGTCGAAACCGTACCGGATCCATTCTTCAACGGTTTTACCCCCGGTATATTCTTTAAGAAGCCCCAGCTTCTCAGCTATCGCGCAAACTACCTCGTAGTCGCTTTTCGATTCACCTTTAGGCTCGACGCATTTCTGGTCCAGGAAGAGCGTACCGAACTCGGCTGTAAAATTGTCAATGCCGATGTCGTCAATTTCGAACTTGGTGGTTACTGGCAGGATGATATCCGCAAACTGGCAGTCGTTCTCAATCCAGGGATGCTGCGCCACCATGCATTCTATCTTGGGATTCTGGTATCCCCTGGCTATGCCGTTGGAATCATTCCAGCAGGTCATTAGCGCCGGCGTATCAGTCCAGATCATGTGTATCTCCGAACATCCGTCAGCGGGGTATTTGTACTGCACGAACTGATTTTCAGTCAGTTGCCGGCAAAGGGTAGTGCCGTACCATGAAACGGGTGGATTGTTGAGGGCATCGTTGATCTTCACTTTAGAAATGATTTGAGCCGGCAGATCGTTGCCTACCACGGCAAACCCGCGGTTGGCCGGCACCAGGTTGGGATAGACCAGATGGCGGGGTACTGGTATGGTCTTTCCGAAGGACCAGCCGGGAGGGTCCATGTTGCCGAAAAGGCCCCATTCAATGGTGGTAAACATGTGGCGGCCGGGTTTTCCCAGACCCTGCATGCCCAGAAGGTATACTTCCATTCTCATGTTTTCAGTAGCATAGGGGGCGCGGGACATATTGCCGCCGTTAGCGTGCACCGTGGTGGTTGGAGCAGAAGCCCAGGTCTTGGCCAGGGCTTTGATGATCCTGGTGGGTACCGAGGTCTTTTGGGAAGCCCATAGCGGTGTTTTGGCAATACCGTCTTCCTTGCCCAGGACATAGTCCACGAACTTGTCAAATCCGACCACGTGGCTGGCGACGTACTCTTTGTCGTAGGTGCCTTCGGTAATCCAGATATAGGCTATCGCCAGGTAAAGGGCTGCATCGGTATTGGGCAGGATAGGTATCCATTTATCAGCATGTACCGCAGCTCCGTAGTTCACGTCCGGGCAGATAAAAACCTGTTTGATCCCCAGTTCCGTGAACCAGTAGCAGAGCTGGCTGACGGTCTGTCCGCCCCAGCCCCAGGTAGTGGTCTCGGGATCGCACCCTACATACAGGAGCATATTGGTGTGTTCGGCAATATCCGGGACGAGATTGGACTGGTATGCGGCCTTACCAACGGGCTCGCATCCCCAGACATGCTTGGCTCCCCAGTACCAGCCTTCCCAGCTATCTGGATTCCTGGTCTGCCAGGTATAGCCGCCCATCATCGAGAGCAGCCTGCGGTTGCATCCGTGAGAGGCATGGACCACCTTGGTTTCGCCGTGTCCGTCGGCCTGAAGCAGGACGGCTGTGGGACCGTATTTCTTGATTACTCTTTTCAGCTCGCTGGCTATTATATCGGCAGCCTCGTCCCAGGTTATTCTCTTGTATTTGCTGATGCCCCTGTTCTGGGGATTCCTTTCTCCATTGGGGTCCCAGTCTACCCTTTTGAGGGGAAACATGGTTCTGTTGGGGGAATTGACGCGGTTCTTATAGGCCAGCGTAAACGGAGGGATAAGGGCTTTCATGCTGGCTTCGAAGACCTTTCCCCTGGCTTCTATCTTCCATGGTTTCCTGTCATATTTCCAGTCGAAGTGAAAAGGCCTGATTCTAACAATCTTTCCACCCTTCACGTCAACCTGCACCATGTTAGAATCCTCGGTTACACCGGCTCCCGAGAGTCCTTTCACTACGGTTTTTTCGTTTTCCTGCATTTTACACTCCTCGAAATCATGAATAACAAATTAAGAAGGGGATGCTGGTTTATTCGTCTGCCTGTCCGATCATTTTTTGAAATAGTGAGTTTCAATTGAAAAATAAAACAAAGCACAAGCCACATATACCCTTAACGGATATTGTTAATTTAATATATAATATCTCATAAGGATGTTCAACTGGCCTGAACTTGCTTGCGGGCACTATCGGCCCATATTTTTATTATATTTTATATGTAGTTATTGATATTGTATGGTTGTAACAAACACGGTTTGAAGCGGAACTGTCCGGGAACAGGTGCTCCCCGGCTTAATACCGAAGTTATTCCAGCTCATTTTGCCCCGAAATTATGTTATTAAGTTACTGGCAGATTCAGGTTGGTGCAGGTTTAGACCCGGAACAGAATGATGAAGCTCAACAGCGAAAATAAATATAACATTATATGAATTAATTGTCAATATCGACACAAAGTATATCGAATGGTAATATCTTTAGTGTAAGTATCGGTCCGGTAGCATATAAAGCTAACGGTTGTCCCTGCATACCGGGGCTTGTTGAATTTGCTGTATCCTGAAAGAGGGCGGTATTACGTGAGTTGCGGATAACAGGAGCGGAGAAACGGATTGAAAACAGCCGGACTGAAGATAATTCTAGATGGAGGGTGAAAATCCGATGAATTCCTACCTGAATGAGTATAAGCGGAAATTAACGACTCCCGAAAAGGCGGTGGATATCATAAAAAACGGTGATACTATTATCCATGGTTTGTGTATTGCTGAACCCCCGGCTCTACTGGCGGCTATCGCAGACCGTGCCAGGGAGGGCTCTTTAAAAGATATTAAAGTCTACACAATGTGTCCTACCGAAAATGCCGCTAACACAATCCTGGCCCCGGATATCTCCGATTGCGTTCAGACTTATACCTGGTTTGTAGAGAAATCAGACCGTGCCCTGGTTAAAGTAGGTCTTTGCTATTACGTCCCCAACTATTTTCACCAGATTCCCCGCATAATCCGTGATTTCATGGAGGTAGATGTCACCGTTACCACTATTTCCCCCATGGATAAAGGCGGCTACTTCACCCTGGGTACCGCTAACGATATCACATCTACAGCCGCCAGGCATTCCAAACATTTCATCGTTGAGGTGAACAAGAACATGCCGCGTGTTTTCGGTGATTCCTTGATACATATTTCCGAAGTAGATGCCATCGTGGAAAATCACGTTCCGCTTATTGACGTACCGCCTCCCATGGCTCAGCCTGAAGATGACATTATAGGAAAATCAATCGCCGCAATGGTGCCTGACGGGGCCACCATTCAACTGGGAATAGGCGGCATTCCCAATGCGGTGGCTAAATACCTTTCCGGGCATAAGGACCTGGGTATTCATACGGAACTGTTTTGCCCGGGCATGGTGGATTTGATCCAGAAGGGCGTGGTTACCGGCAAGAAAAAAACCCTTCACCCCAGGAAAAGCGTCTTTACCGCCGCCCGCGGCACTTCGGAGATGTACGAGTTCATGGATGACAATCCCGGCATTGAAAGCTATCCGGTGTATCATACCAATGATCCGGCGATTATTGCGCAAAATGATAACATGATCTCGATAAATTCCATCATTGAAGTAGACCTGCTCGGACAGTGCAATTCTGAATACCTGGCCGGCTCCCAGTACAGCGGCACCGGAGGACAGCTTGACTTTGTGCGGGGAGCATTTAATTCCAGGGGCGGGAAATCATTTCTGGCTTTTTATGCCACAGCTAAAAAAGGCAAAGTATCCCGCATAGTCCCGCGTTTCAAGACCGGTACCGTGATCACCACCCCCCGCATGGATACCAACTACCTGGTTACGGAATACGGGATGGTCAACCTCAAAGGAAAGTCCACGCGGGACAGGGTCCTGGATATCATAAGCATCGCCCATCCCGATTTCAGGGACAGTTTGATGATCGAGGCCGAGAATATGCATTTGGTCTAGATTTTGAAGGCCGCCGCGTACGTAATCGGGATTGACTTGGAATTTACGGAGAAAAATATTCCTCCAAAAACACTGTAAAAGACTGTGGCTGTAGAAATAACGTAGTAGTTTGCCTGGGCAAGTATATACAACAGGGAGGAAAAAGATGCGTTTTGAGAACAGGGTTGCTGTTATCACGGGGGCGGGGGCGGGAATGGCCAGGTCCGCCGCTGTTGCTTTTGCCGGTGAGGGTGCTCATGTGTTCATTAACGATATCGATGAAGCTGAACTGGAGAATACAGCCCGGGAGGTCCGCTCCGCCGGCGGCCGGGTAACAGCCATAGCGGGGGATGCCGCGAAAAGCGAATGTGTTCAGAATGTTGTGGGAAAGGCCCTGGAGCAGTACGGCCGGATTGATATCCTTTTCAACTATGTTGGAGGTATACCCGCCGGGATTTCGCTGAAGTCCTTTACCGAAGACAGCGAGTCTGTCTGGGACCCCGTAATCGAGCTTAACCTCAAGCCTACCCTCAGGTTTACCCGCGCCGTACTGGGCGGAATGATCCAGAGGAAATACGGGAAGATCATCAACACGGGGTCCGGGGCCGGAAGGACGGGAGTCGCCGGAATGTCCCTTTACTCTACTTCCAAAGGCGCTGTGATTGCCTTCACCAAAGCGATTGCCAGAGAAGTAGCCCCTTACAGCATCAATGTTAATTGCATCTGCCCGGGGCCTACGGCTACTCCCACCATGCTTAAAGGTATAGAGGGCAGACCGGAACTCCTGAAGGCCTATGAGTCGACTACTCCCATGAAAAGGTTAGGCAGGTCCGAGGAAGTCGCCGCCGCTGTCCTTTTCCTGGCTTCGGATGAGGCCTCTTTCATCACCGGGCAGGCCCTGAGCGTAGACGGCGGCCAGGTAATGATATAGTACTACTCCAGCTCCTCGTCTTCGAAGATGGGCTCTGAATCAACATCGGTTCCAGGCTTTTCCTCCGCCGGTCTTTTCGAGTGTCTCCGGGAGGGGACCAGTCCTTTGAAGATGGCTTCTTTGATTGTGCTTACGGCGGTAATTCGGATGTCTTTCTGCGGCGGCAGGGATTTCATCCCGCTGCGGGGAACAAGGCAGTCTTTAAAGCCCAGGCGGGCTGCCTCGGTGATGCGTCTCTCCAGTTGAGGAACACTGCGCAGCTCACCGTTCAGTCCGATTTCTCCTACCACCACCAGCCCCGGCCTGACTGCTGAATCATAAAAACTGCTGGCGATGGATAGGGCGATAGGGAGATCGGCGGCCGGTTCTTCCACCTTCAGTCCCCCCGCCGCATTTACCAGAATGTCCTGGTTTCCCAGTCTCAGCCCCGCCCTTTTGGATAGGACGGCTATGATCATCAGGAGCCGGTTGAAATCGATCCCGTTGGCTACCCGTCGCGGCATACCGAAGTAAGAAAGACTTGCCAGCGACTGTATTTCGATCAAAAGCGGCCGGTTGCCTTCCATCACCGGCACAATAGCCGAGCCCGTGTTCTCCTCGTGCTCGGTAATGAAGGCCTGAGAGGGATTTTCAACCTGTTCCAGGCCTTTTTCCTTCATCTCAAATACACCCACCTCGTTGGTGGAGCCGAAGCGGTTTTTCACGCAGCGCAGAAGGCGGTACGAGCTGAAAGGCGTTCCCTCGAAATACAGCACTATGTCCACGATGTGTTCCAGCGTCCTCGGACCGGCGATATCCCCGCTCTTGGTAATATGCCCCACGATGAAGACTGGTACTTCTTTGGCCTTGGCCCATTGCATCAGGCGGATGGTACATTCTCGTACCTGGGTGACATTACCCGGCGATCCGCTGATGTCCGCCAGGCCCACGGTCTGGATAGAGTCGATCACAACGAAACCGGGGCTCATATTTTCCAGCTCAGCCAGGATAACCTCAAGGTCGGTTTCAGCCAGGAGATAGAGATTATGGCCTCCTATTCCCAGCCTCTGGGCCCGCAGCTTGATCTGCTGTTCGGTCTCTTCGGCGGAAACGTAGACGGCGCTGCCTCGCAGTCCGGCGATTATCTCCGCTGCCTGGAGAAGGAGCGTTGATTTTCCGATGCCAGGCTCACCTCCGATCAGAGAGATTGAACCGGCTACCAGTCCCCCGCCCAGCACCCGGTTCAATTCACCCAGCGGCAGCGGGGTGCGGTCGGCCTTTTTAAGCTCGATACTGCTGAGCTTGCGGGCGGGAGAACCTCTCACGCTGACCTTATTTGGCGGGCCATTGATGAGGGTGGTCTCGATCAGGCTGTTCCAGGCCTGGCATTCGGGACAGCGTCCCATCCATTTCAGGCTTGTCTTGCCGCACTGCTGGCAGACAAAAGTGGTCCGGTTTCTTTCCGTTTTTGCCATACCTAGAATGTACTGTATTTTCCCCGGGATGGCAAGGCCGGTTCACGGATAGATTGATCTTGTCCTGATAAGTGCTATACTATAACCCGTGAGATATGCTGTGCTGGCAGATATTCATGCCAACCTCACCGCACTGGAAGCCGTTCTCCGGGACCTGGAGAGCAGGGGTGGGGTTGATGAAATCTGGTGCCTGGGCGATGTCGTGGGTTATGGTCCCGATCCCCGGCAGTGCATCAGTCTGGTACAACAATATTGCTCCTGTTGTATCGCGGGAAATCACGACTGGGCGGCGGCGGGTTTAATGGACACCTCCGGTTTCAATCAAGCCGCCGCCGCCGCCGCCCAATGGACCCGGCGACAGTTGAACAGCTCGGAGACCGGATATCTGGCCGGCCTGCCGCAAACGCTGGAAAGGGATAAATTCACTCTCGCTCACGGCAGCCCGCGTTATCCGCTCTGGGAATATATTCTTTCGCTGCGCGAAGCCAGGGCCAATTTCCCCTTTTTCCATACCCCTTTTTGCCTGATAGGCCATTCTCATATTCCCCTCTTTTTCCGCATGGAGGGTAACCCCGGTTCGCAGGAGGGGAGCAGCGATACCGATGACACAGGGGTATTTCAGCAAGAGCTTTACGCAGGTTGTCAGATAGATCTGGGCGAAAGGCGGGCTATTATCAATCCCGGTGGTGTGGGGCAGCCCCGGGATAATGATCCCCGTGCAAGCTACGGGCTTATCGATAGCGGGGCCGGAACTTTTACTCTCCTTCGCCTTTCCTATGATATTCCCGATGTCCAGGCAAGAATGGCGGCAGCCGGCCTGCCCGGGCGTTTAATCGAACGTCTGGCTTACGGCTGGTAGACCCGTTGGTAGACCGCTATTGACAACCGCAACCGTACACGATAGCATGAGATTGAGGCTGTGCTAGATGGGGAACCAGCGGTGCCCTGTACCTGAAATCCGCTATAGCAGGGTTGAATTCCTGCCTCCGGTTCTTTATCTGGAGGACTGTTTGCCTCAAGTGGTGTTGATAGCTGGGTCCTGCGCGGCGGAACGCTATGAATCCCGTCAGGTCTGAGAGGAAGCAGCGGTAAATAGTAGTTTCCGGGTGCCGCAGGAATACCTGGCTTGAGCTGTCTGATGCAAACAAGCTCCGGGGCGGGATCAAGGGCAGGTGCACAGCCTCATTTCCTTTTTACATCCGTGAGGGTGACTGTTCGTTTTAGTGTAGTGCCTGATAAACAGCTTTATAGTAACTTAAAGCTAAAAGCGTATTTGACACTGTAAGCTTAATTGACTGGCACTACATTAGTACTTAATTGGGCAATTACCTTTACCAATGAGTGAAGCTTGATTGAATAGGAAAAGCCGGTATGATGGAATTAGTCGCATGACCGGTCCGGTACCCCGTAAAGAGTCCCTGATATTTCAGACCAGGGAAATGCTGCGTACCTATGACCTGCGGGCCAAAAAAGGCCTGGGTCAGCACTTTCTGGTTGATTCAAGCGCATTGACCAGGATTGTTCAGGCAGCCGGACTTTCTCAGCATGACCTTGTGCTGGAGATAGGACCCGGTATGGGTGTCCTGACCTCCGAGCTGGTAAAAAAGGCGGGATATGTAGTAGCGGTTGAGCTGGATAAAGATCTGTACGAAATACTGCGCTCTTCATTTGCTTCATATACCCGTTTTTCTCTTCTCAACAAGAATATCCTGGAGGTTGATCCGGGCCAGCTTATCGAGAATGAAAAAAATCATATGCCGCCCGGACTGGACCTCGCGGGGCAGTATAAGCTGGTAGCCAACCTGCCCTATTATATTACCCAGCCTATTATCCGTCATTTTTGCGAGGCTGCTTCAAAACCCTCGGTAATGGTGATAATGGTACAGAAAGAAGTGGCCCGTAACATCGTGGCTGAACCCGGAGATCTGGGCATACTGGCGATCAGTGTTCAGTTCTACGGCCGGCCGGAGATTATAGATTATGTACCCGCCGGCTGTTTCTTTCCGGTACCGAAGGTTGATTCTGCTATACTGAAAATAACCCTTTTCCCCGCGCCCCGGTTGAAAGTGACCTCCGATAAGTCCTTTTTTACCATCGTCAGGGCGGGATTTTGCGCCCGGCGCAAGCAAGTAGCCAATTCTCTGGCCCAGGGACTTGATTTGCCCAAGGCGGAAATTATATCCTTAATGCAAAAGGCTGGAATTTCTCCACAAAAACGGCCTGAAACCCTGACTCTGGAGGAGTGGGCGGTGCTCGAAAATACATTTCATGAGGTATTGAGAGAATGACAAGTGCTACGGCCCCGGCTAAATTGAATTTAACCCTGGAAGTCCTGAGGAAGCGGCCGGATGGATTCCATGAGATACGCAGCGTGGTACAGACTATTGATTTCTATGACACGCTCAATTTTTCGGCCTCCCCGTCCGTCAGTTATCGCTGCAGCCTTGCGGGCTGGTCTCCGGCTAAAAGCCTGGTTTCCAGGGCGGTCAGTCTTTTACAGAACAGCACGGGCGTCCGCCAGGGGGTGCTGATCGAGATTGAAAAACGCATCCCGCTCAGTTCGGGACTGGGTGGGGACAGCAGCAACGCCGCGGCTGTCCTGCGGGGCCTTAACCTGCTCTGGAACCTGAAGCTTTCCCTGCGTGACCTTCTGGCTTACGGGGCCCAGCTTGGCTCCGATGTGCCCCTGTTTTTATACGGGGGCACTGTACTAGCTGAGGGCAGAGGTGAGGTAATACGTCCTTTACGCCCCATGCCCCGTATGAACGTCATTTTACTTTTACCAGCGCTTGTCCGACCCGATAATAAGACGCAGCAGCTTTATTCACGTTTGACGCCGCGCCAGTACACAACAGGAAAAATCACCGAAGCTTTCGCGAATATGCTGGAAGGAAAGGCTGCCGGTCAGTCCACCGGCCTTTTCAATGTATTCGATGACGCGGGACTCTCTTTTTTCAGCGGGTTGAAGGAGCTTAAGCAGGAGTTTCTCCAGGCGGGTGCTGCGGAGGTCCACCTGGCCGGCTCGGGGCCTGTGCTCTTTACATTGCTCAGGGACGAAATCAAAACCGGAGATATAGTCAGGCGTCTTCAGAAAAAGGGGCTTGAAGTTTACCGGTGCGGGTTTTTACTGGCAGGTGCTACTACCAGGCGTCGTGAAGATTTCTGAAGCGGGCAATGGCGGGCGGTGACGGCCACCTCCTCCGGGGTTATCCTGGAATTAACTTCTCAACACTATTCCGGAGTCCGGCGGGTATGTTCTGTTTTTCGGATGCAGCCTCTGTTTGTGTTAAACGGAAAGCGGCTTGACTTGTGCTTGGGCCTGATATACACTAACTGAAAAGGATTTTCAATTAGTGTGGTCTCAAGTGAGGTAGCGGATTTTTTACGGAAATCGGGTCGCAAAGCAACTCATCAACGAATATCAATAATCAATGTACCATTTAGTATGTTCCATCTGCGGCAGTGAAGTTGATTTCCCGGACTGCAACCTCCCGGACCTGGAAAAAGGCTGGTATCGGAAACAGAATTCGATATCAGGGAATACCGCCTGGACTTCTATGGAATTTCTCGCCGGTGCAGGTCGGAGGAAAAGAAAAGCTGATATGTATTATTGCTGTGGTAAATATCGCTGATGGAATGGCTGATAGACCCCTTTTTATACAATGATTTCATGGTTCAGGCCCTCGTAGCTGGGATACTGGTCTCTATAACCTGTGCGGTGGCCGGTACGTTCGTGATCTTGCGAGGGCTGGCTTTTATCGGAGATGCCCTTGCCCATGGGGTATTACCCGGAATTGCCCTGGCTTTCCTGCTGGGCTTTCCCGGAATACTGGGGGCGGCCGCGGGAGCTGTCTTCATGGTAGGGGGCATCACCATTATTACACAGCGTTCACGGCTTTCATCGGATACCGCTATCGGCCTCCTGTTTATCGGTATGCTTTCCCTTGGTGTGGTCATCGTGTCCCGCTCCAACTCGTTCAGCGGCGATTTAACCGATATCCTTTTTGGAGAAATACTGGGTATCAGCCTGACATCTATTGTCATCCAACTGGCGGCGGCGGTAGTTGTGATAGTGACTGCAATTATCTGTGCGCGCCCATTTTTACTGCTCAGCTTTAATACTGAGCAGGCCCAGGTTGCCGGATTCTCCTCACGCCTGTATCACAACATCATGCTTTTTATGATCGCATTGACGATTATTGTCTCTTTCCAGACTGTAGGTACTCTGCTGGTATTCGGGCTGCTTATCGCCCCAGCCGGTGCGGGAGCCATGCTGGCCAGGGAAATCAAGACCATGATGCTCTGGGCTGTACTTTTCGGCGCTATTTCTATGTACCTGGGGCTTCTGGTCAGCTATCATTTTGATCTGGCTGCCGGAGCCTCTATCATACTGGTTACCGTCGTCATCTTTTTTATCGTTTTCATCCTGCAAAATATCAGGAATAAACGTAAACTGAACTATGAGGGAACGGTCGATGCAGCAAACTAGCAAACACAACTCGCCTTCAACCGCCTCCGGAAGATCTGTCGTTGACAGCAGCGATGACTGTATCCTGGCTGATCACCTGGATATCGGCTACGGCGGTGATGTTATTGTAAGGGATATCAATTTTGTACTTAAACAAGGACAGGCTATCGCGCTTATCGGTACCAACGGATCAGGAAAATCAACACTGCTGCGTACTATAGTCAACCTGCTGAAGCCGGCTGAGGGGTGTCTCCATATTTTCGGAAGTCCCCCAGGCAGCGATCCGCGGCGCATTGCCTATCTCAGCCAGTTCCATTCCTCCGCGTTTATTCTACCCCTGCGTGTTATCGATGTCGTGCGTATGGGACGTTTCCCTTTACACGGGCTGCTGGGTAAGATGGGCCGGCACGATGAAGAAATGGTGCTTTCAGCCATGCGGCGTATGGGTATTGAAAGGCTGGCGGATACTCCCCTGCGTTTCCTGTCCGGCGGGCAGCAGCAGAGGACCTATCTTGCCCAGGTACTGGCTCATCAGGCTGATTTGCTGGTACTGGATGAACCCACCGCCGGGCTGGATGCGGGAGGCCGGGAACTGTACTTACAGGCAGTAAGCGATGAAATCTCCCGCGGCGCCTCTGTGGTCTCAGCTACCCATGACATCCAGGAAGAGGCGAACATATGTGACCTGGTTATACTTCTGGCCCGTAAGGTGGTGGCTTTTGGCCCTCCCGGCCAGGTCCTCAACGCCCAGGCCTTGATGGAGACATTCGGTATAGCGGTAACAGGCGGACCCAGAGAAATTACTCTCCTGAAAACCAGGAACGGGCACAGACATAACCACAATCAGAATGAGTAGCCGCTTCTATTTCTCCACTTCTTTCAGTTCGTTCTCCCGGTTTGAAGTGAAATCTGTCTGGTAAAATCTGCTCCCTTCTTCAGGCAGAAGCATCAAAAATTCCGGTGTGTTGTCCAGGGTGGCTGTGGCCTCGCCGGTCTTTAGTTCCAGGATATGCCCTCCCGCTTTACGGTCTTCAGTCAGGAAATGAATATGATAGCCGGGGATATTGACTCCGCTGACAAAGGTCGGAGTTTTGAATCCGACAATGGTGCCCCGGATATTATTGAACTCAAAAACGGCTTGCTTTCGGGTTACTTCCACCAGGGGAGGATAGGGTTTATGCTGTTTATACAGGCTCCTGGTTTTCATATAACTGAACTCGCCCCGGATGAGAATGGCACTGAAGAGATTTTCCGGTATAACTGCATCCAGGGTCTTTTCCAGCCCAGAAAAATCCAGTCCGGACTCCAGTTTCACCGTGCTGTCCGGTTCAAAATAGGTCACACTTGCGAAAGGTACAATCGTATCATCCCCGGCGGGGTAGGCCACTCCATCCGCCCGTACCTGGTAGATATCGCCGTCCAGTACAATCATTTCACCGTCGACACTCTCAAAAGTACCTACACCGAAATCGCCGTATTCCCTGAGCTTTTTACAGGTAACCGTACCGTCAAATATTCCGGTCAGAAGGGCATCGATGGTCGATATCTGAGTCAATGTCTCTTTTCCCACCACCGGACTAGCGGGATGCGGTTCCGTTGAGCAACCTGGGATTATGAATAAAGCTATGATAAGAAAAAATAAAAAAGCAGGGGCTAAATATTTACAGGGCTTTAACATGCTATTCTCCACTTTAGTAAGTTGAGTTTATTATAACACAGGCAACCAGGAAGTCCTGTCCCGTGCGACGTCGCTCCGTTCGGTTGCGCGGTATAAGCTTTATTGTTACAATTACTACAATGAGAGTATTCCACTCGAAAGACCTTCAACCCGGTTCTTCTTTACCTCGTCCGGCGGTCATGCCGCCGGAAACACATTTTACGGACTTTTTGCTTCGTCTTTAAAGTGGTTTTTCTATGTAAAACAGGAGAAAAACAAGGATGACTGAAAAATATTATCCTCAAGATATAGAAAAAAAGTGGCAGGAAAAATGGGCTGAAGACAGCCTTTATGAGCCTCAAGACTTTAGCGACCGCCCGAAATGGTACGCACTGACGATGTTTCCCTACACCTCCGGCGACCTGCATATCGGACACTGGTATGCCATGGCGCCGTCGGATGTCCACGCGCGTTATAAAAGAATGCAGGGATTCAATGTGCTTCATCCAATCGGTTTTGATTCTTTCGGTCTGCCGGCGGAAAATGCCGCTATCAAGCGGGGAATACATCCCTTTACCTGGACTATGAACAATATAGATAACATGCGCCGCCAGCTTAAGACCATGGGCGCTATACATAACTGGAGCCGGGAAGTAATCACCTGTATGCCCGAATATTACAAGTGGACGCAGTGGTTTTTCTTGAAGCTTTATGAAGCTGGTTTGGCTTACAGGGCCAACGCGCCTGTTAACTGGTGTCCCGGCTGCCAGACTGTGCTGGCCAATGAACAGGTGGTTGAAGGCTTCTGTGAAAGGTGCGAGTCGGCTGTTGTTAAACGTGACCTTGAGCAGTGGTTTTTCCGTATTACCCGTTATGCCGATGAGCTGATGCAGCATGAAAGCCTGGACTGGCCCGAACGCATCAAGATTATGCAGAGGAACTGGGTGGGCCGCAGCGAAGGGACCGAAATCTCCTTCGCCCTGGATTGCCCCGCTACGGAAGAAAAGGAAATTCGCGTCTTTACCACCCGTCCAGATACAGTGTATGGGGTCACCTTCATGGTACTGGCGCCGGAACATCCGCTGGTGGGAAGGATTACCACACCGGACCGCAAGGCGGCGGTAGAAGACTATATAGACAGGACCTGCCGCCATAGCGAGATCGAGCGCCTGTCCATCGAAAAAGAGAAAGATGGTGTCTTTACCGGCGCCTATGTCCTGAACCGGCTGACCGGCGAAAAAGTGCCGGTCTGGATTGCCGATTACGTTCTGACCAGCTACGGCACCGGGGCTGTAATGGCCGTTCCCGCCCATGATACCCGTGATTTCGCTTTTGCCGTGAAATACGGTTTACTTGTGAAAGTCGTCATCTCACCCCCGGATTGGGACCATAACGATCTGAAAGAGGCTTACACCGAGCCGGGTATCATGGTCAATTCCGAACGGTTTGACGGGATCCCCAGCCAGGATGGTATAAAAGCGGTAACGAAATACCTGGAAGAGCAAGGCTGGGGCAAGGGAACGGTCAGCTACAAACTGCGTGACTGGCTGATATCCCGCCAGCGCTACTGGGGCGCTCCCATCCCCATTATTTACTGCCCGAAGTGCGGTACGGTACCTGTCCCCGAGAGCGACCTGCCGGTCACATTGCCAGAAGATGCCGAGTTCAAACCCACCGGTGAGTCTCCCTTGAAGTATAATCAAAAGTTTGTTAATACCACCTGTCCGAAGTGCGGCGCCCCCGCCAGGCGGGAGACGGATACTCTTGATACCTTCATGTGTTCCTCATGGTATTTTTTCCGCTATACCAGTCCTAAAGAGGAAGAAGTACCCTTTATATCAGAAAATATCAAATACTGGATGCCGGTAGACCTGTATACCGGCGGAGCTGAACATGCGGTGATGCACCTCTTCTATGCTCGTTTTTTTACCAAGGCTATCCGCGATATCGGTCTCATTGATTTCGGTGAACCTTTTCTGCATCTATTCAACCAGGGTACCATTATCTCCCAGCATATGAAAATGAGCAAGTCCCGCGGCAACGTGGTAAATCCGGATGACTATGTTGCCCAGATGGGAGCTGATACCGTACGGGCTTACCTTATGTTTATTGCGCCCTGGGAACGGGGAGGTGACTGGAATGACAGCGGCATCAGCGGGGTGTCCCGCTGGCTGAACCGCGTCTGGAACCAGGTGCTGGAGGAATACAACACCAATCCCGGTGTCCCCCCGGATTCTCAGAAAAAGGCTGAACAGGACCTGCTGCGTTTTACTCACCAGACCATCAGGTCCGTGACGGAAGATATCGAAAAAATCCGCTTTAATACCATGATCGCCTCCCTGATGGAATTTACTAACTACCTGGATGATGTCAGGACGGCGGGCAGTGTGGGACAGGATGTCTGGAAGCAGGCCACAGATACGCTTATGCTTCTGATTGCGCCTACCGCACCCCACATGGCCGAAGAGCTCTGGATGAAGTCAGGTTACAGCTACAGTATTCATAATCAGAAGTGGCCCGCCTGGGATCGTGAACTGGTCCGGGTTGAGCAGGTTACCCTCGTTATCCAGGTCAACGGAAAGCTGCGCGATCGGTTCGCAGTTCCGGTGCAGATAAGCGAGGAAGAGGCCAAAAAGCTGGCTATGGAAAGTCCGAAGGTTAAACCTCATATCGAGGGCAGACGGCTTGTGAACGCGATATATGTTCCCCGAAAGCTGGTCAACCTGGTGGTAAAGTAGAATTGACGGAAGTCAATATTGCATCCAATCTGGATATATTGAGGAAAAATATTGCCCGGGCCTGCCTGAAAGCTGGACGCTCTCCCGACGAGGTCACGCTGATTGCCGTAACCAAAACTGTCGGTACTACTGCCGTGGAAGAAGCCTTCAATCTGGGCATACGCCATTTTGGAGAAAACCGCGTACAGGAGGCTGAACGTAAGATAAGAGGGCTTTCGCATCTTCAACCCCGTCCCGCGTGGCATATGATCGGGCATCTACAGTCCAACAAGGTAAAAGCCGCGCTGGATCTTTTTGATATAATTCAGAGTGTGGACTCTCTGGATAAAGCGAATTTGATCAATCGGCGCGTACAGAGGAAAATTCCGGTGCTGTTACAGGTTAATGTATCAGGTGAAAAGACCAAGGGGGGCTTTTTACCTGAGGAAATGAAGGGTGTAGTGGCGGCTGTTTCTCTTCTGCCTAATCTGGAAATCAAGGGCTTGATGACCATTGCCCCTGCGGTCGAAGATGCTGAGGAGGTAAGGGGCGTCTTTCGTAAAATGAGGGAGTTGCGCGACTTATTCGGCCTGGAACATCTATCCATGGGAATGACTGAAGATTTTGAGGTGGCTATAGAAGAAGGGGCTACCATGATCAGGATCGGCAGGGCAATTTTTGGAGAGCGGGGCTGATTGACGATGATTTTACATGAAAACAATATGGCGTCGAAAAGACGGCGTTGAAAGGGGAGGAAGTGAAATGTTGAACGGGTACATGGGAAAAATATTGTGGGTGGACCTGAATAATCAGACCTGCGGTGATGAACCTCTTGACGAAAAGACCTGCCGCCAGTATATCGGGGGCTATGGCTTGGGGGCGAAAGTCATTTTTGACAGGCAGAAGGCGGGTGTGGACCCCCTCGGTCCGGATAATATCCTTGGATTCGTCACCGGTGTGCTTACCGGCACTCCGGCTCTGGGAGCGTCCAGATACGCGGTAGTCGGAAAGTCGCCCCTCACCGGCACATGGGGTGACGCCAATTCCGGAGGAGATTTCGGTCCAGCACTCAGATTTGCGGGCTATGATGCCGTATTTGTCCGCGGTATAGCGGAAAAGCCGGTTTATGTTTATATTGACAATGGTAAGGCTGTTATCAAAGATGCTTCCCATATCTGGGGAAAAGACACCTATGAGACCGAGGATATTCTTAAAAGTGAGATGGGAGACGATATTGAGGTGGCCTGCATCGGTCCTTCCGGTGAAAAGTTGTCCCTGATCGCCGCTGTAATCAACAATAAAGGCCGGGCGGCGGGACGTTCCGGACTGGGAGCTTTGATGGGCTCCAAGAAACTGAAGGCCGTGGTTGTTAAGGGTAAGCTGGAAATTCCTCTTTTTAATAGAGCCGCGGCAAACGAAATGCGTAAAAAATATGCTGCCCAATTGACCGGTCCGGTTGTAGGTCTGCGAGCCTTCGGCACTCCCAGTATATTGGAACGCTGCGCTGCCAGCGGAGATTCACCGGTGAAAAACTGGGCGGGAGCCATAAATATTGATTTTCCTCAGTTTGAGAAGATCGGGGCCAATGCGGTCATAGCCTTACAGGAGAAACGTTATGGCTGCTGGCACTGCGTTGTAGGCTGCGGTGGGCATATGAAAGCCGGTACCGGGGAATACAAATATGCCGCCGGGAGCCATAAACCCGAATACGAGACACTGGCTATCTTCGGCACCAATTTACTTAACGATAATCTTGAATCGATAATCATGGCCAATGATATCTGCAATCGCTACGGTCTGGATACTATCTCCGCCGGCGCTACCATTGCTTACACCCTTGAATGCTATGATAAAGGTTTGATAACCAGAGAGGACACCGATGGGATCGAGATGACGTGGGGCAACCATCATTCCATACTGGATATGCTCGAGAAACTGGCCCGACGGGAAGGTTTCGGCCATATCCTGGCGGATGGAACACAAAAGGCGGCGGAAAGGATAGGCAAAGGCTCCGAGCAGTACGCCATGCACATTCACGGACAGGAGTACGCCGCCCACGATCCCCGCAGGGCCTATCCCTTCGCGGCGGCTTACAGGATGGATGCTACGCCGGGGCGGCATACGCGTGATAGCGGCATGCCCCTGGGTGGACTGGACAAACCGCCCTTTGATCCCAACTCCTTCACCGGCAGGGCCCCGGCCCAGAAAGTAGGAATGGCCTTTTTCCACGTCATAGATAGCTGTGGATGCTGTCATTTTGTCATCGGCAGCACGGGTAATGCCGGCATAATGATCGATTTTATCAATGTCGCTACCGGATGGGACATGACCGTGGATGAAGCTGTCAGGACAGGAGAGCGGATAGCCAACATCCGGCATTGTTTTAATGTGCGTGAAGGTCTTAACTTAATACAATACAAGAGTCCGGACAGGATGATCGGGAATCCGCCACTGAAGGAAGGGCCTATCGCCGGGAGGACGGTCGATGAGGAAATGGTGGTCCGTGAGTTCTGCCAGGCCATGGACTGGGACCTTAAAGACGCTCGTCCTTCCAGGGAAAAACTGGCTGAGCTGGATATGGATTATGCAGCCAGGGTTATCTGGGGCAATTAGTCGGGACAACGATGACTGATTAGGTCATGAGACGGAGAGCCTCCGGTATTATATATGCCGGTTGACAAATAGCACTTCCTGGGCTATATTCAAGCGATACTATTCATTTTCTTACCAGAATAGGGAGGATTATTTTTAATGACAACCAGTACAAATCAGGAGTATGCTAAAAAATTACAGGCCTGGAGGGATGAAATCCAGAACAGGACCGGAAAAATCACGGAGCAGCTCTTTAAAGAAAGAGATCAAAGGGTCAGGGATAGTTTCGACCTGAAGGATACTGACAGGATTCCGTTATGGCTGATTGCGGAGAACAACCCTCGCCTGGGCCTTCCTCCGGCAGCGGCATTCTATGATCCGGCCGCCTGGAAAGAAGCCCTCACCAGAGAGATTATCAATTTCGAACCGGATTTTTATATGGCTATTATGGGCTCTTCCGGCCCGTCCTGGGAAGCTCTTGGCGTCACCAACAAACTATGGCCGGGCGGTCCGTTGCCGCCCGATTACGAGTACCAGTTTGTTGAAAAGGAAAATATGAAGGTGGAGGAATACGACCTCTTTCTTTCTGATCCTTCCGATTTCATCGTACGCCACTTCCTGCCGCGCGTATATAATTGCCTGGCGCCTCTTTCCAAGCTTCCTCCCCTCAGCCAGATGTACGGCAGCTTTGATTTTATTACAACCTTATTTGCCAGCCCGGAATTCGCAGAGATGGCTAAAGCCCTGGCGAAATCAGGCCGGGAGCTGGAAAAACACAGATCGGCTATAGGCGATGCCCAGGCAGATCTGGCCAGCCTGGGTTTCCCGGATATGGGCCCGGGGGGAAGTGTAGGATTCGTTCCTTTCGATACCGTTTCAAGCTTTTTCAGAGGTATGAAGGGTTCAATGCTGGATATGTACCGGCGGCCGGATAAGCTGATTCAGGCTTGCGATACGGTCCTTGCTAAGCAGATAGCTGCCATCGTACCCGCTGATCCAGAAAAAAAGGGAATTACAAAAAGAGTCGGTATTCCTCTCTGGCGGGGTGATTGCGCCTTTATGTCCGATGAACAATTCAAGAAGTTCTATTGGCCGGGATTCAAAAAGGTCCTGGAGGCTGCCATCGGTAACTCATATATCCCTATTCCCTTTTTCGAGGCGCGTTTTGGTAAACGGCTGGAGCATCTTCTGGAGTTGCCCAAAGGGAAGATGGCGGCCGTAGTAGAGCATATGGATATTATCCCCGCTATGGAGATGCTGGGCGATCATGTCTGTATCCTGGGAAAACCTCCGGTTTCATTATTTTACTCCTCAATACAGGAGACCAAAGACTATTATCGTGATTTGATGAAGCAATTGAGCAAGAAAAGGGGTCTGATGCTTAGAATAGCACTTCCGCAAAGTGCCCCCGTAGAGGAACTCAAAAAGATGGTGGAAGAAATCAGGGGGTACTGCCGGTGCTAGATAATATTTTCTCCGCGATTTTTTTACCGAATTCCTGGTGCTGGCCGGCCCCGCTGGTATTGCCGGCCAGTCTTCCTCTGGGTTCCACAATTTCCATACCGTAAATATTCTCCATGGTATCGCTTATCATGCCTACCGCTTCACCGCTCCAGCCCCAGGCGCCGAATGCAGCCCCGATCTTACCCTTCAGATTTGCTTTCTCCAGTTTAAAAAGAAAGGTCTTCATGGTACCGATCATATCTTTGTGATAGGTCGGAGAGCCCAGGATCACACCTGCATAGTCTGCTAACTCATTGATATCTACTTCGTCTATTCTTTCCAGTATGACTTCAACTCCCGATTGTTCCATGCCCTGGAGGATGTTTTTCGCTATAGTTTTGGTATTTCCGCTTCTGGTTTCATAGATAATTATCGCTTTCTGCATGCTACACTCCTCGAATAAATAAACATTCAGTCATGTCTTTTTTATTTCCCGGGAAAATTCGCATAAATTAGTCCTTGGCAACATGTAATTGGGCTCTGTTTTCATTATATCCTGATCTTCGTTTTTACTTTATGTATCTTCTTGAAGGACAACTGAAACGTTTGAACGCAGCCGGTATAAAAGACTATATTGATAATCTTACCGGAATAGACTAAACTATGGCTATCTGTGAAAAAGCCGCCGGGGGCGGGTATTGTTACAGACTTAAAATCCAGTCTCGTTTATTTTCACATCTCCCGCTTTTCCAATTTTCAGTCCTTTCCCGTGACGACAAAAATAATACTGTGAACGAAATAGGGGAAGTAATAAGGGAAGAAACAATAATACCAGTTTATACCGCGTAGCTGGTTTTTTATCAATAGATGATTACAGCATATGGAGGTATTATTACTTGGAAGAGAAAGATGTGATAGTAATCGGGGGCGGCAGCGCCGGTTTTTTGGCTGCCCAGCGTGTAGCCATGCATGGCGGGAGTGTGAAGGTGGTAGAAGAAAAGAGGCTGGGCGGCATCTGTCCGAACTGGGGCTGTATCCCCATGTGCTTTTTAGAACGCTGTGTAGAGGTTATCAGAACAGCAAGAGAAGCCTATAATGACGGCATCGATACGGGTGAGGTAAAAATTGACTTTGCCCGCATGATGAAGGAGAAAAACCGGGTAGTCGGCGGTGTTGTAGAAGGTATGGAAGCCAGGCTGAGGTCCGTTGGTGTCGAGGTGGTCACCGGCGCTGGTAGACTGCTATCGCCGGCCGAGGTGGAAATTACTTCTGACGGCAGAGGAAAAGAGATAGTCCGGGCCAAAAAAATTATCATAGCGACGGGCTCTACTGCCAGGAGATACAGCATACCGGGCGCAACCGGCGCCGGAGTGCTGACCGTCAGGGACTTGCTTGATCTGAAGGAGCTTCCCGATAGTCTGGCTGTCATTGGGCGTGGAGCCGCGGCTGTGGAGCTGGCCGCACTCTGGGCTAATCTGGGCAGCAGGGTTAACCTGATAGCCAGAAAGCGGCCATTGCTGCCTGGTGAGGATGAAGAGCTGGCGGAACTTGTACGGTCCTATCTTGAAACGGACGGCGTTTGTGTCTATGCCGGAGCGGATGTCCTGGAAATCGGGGACTCGCCGGGAGGTAAAGCCGTCAATATATCATATAAAGGTAACAGGCATACAGTGGAAGCCCGGTTTGTAGTTTTTGCTCTCGGGCAGAATCCAAATATTGAAAGTCTGGGACTTGAGAACGCCGGTGTTGTTTCAGGTGAGGACGGAATCAAAACAGACGAAATGATGGAGACCAGTACCAGGGGTATCTACGCCGCAGGCGACGTCACCGGAGGTATGATGCTGGCCAGCATTGCCATGAAGCAGGGGACTGTCGCTGCTGATAACGCCATGGGTAAGAAAAACCCTATCGATTACCGCGTGGTACCGCGGTTCATCCGTACATTACCCCCTCTTGCCTCGGTAGGTTTGACGGAAGCACAAGCTAGAGAGAATGGTCTGAATATCAGGATAGGCAGATGTCCCTTCGAACTGAACCCTAAAGCCCGTATACTTAGAGAAAGCCGGGGACTGGTAAAGATTATCGCAGATGAAGTAACGGAAGAGGTTTTTGGCGTTCATATACTCGGCGCTCAGGCCACCGAGTTGATACACGAACCTGCTGCGATCATGAAAATGAGGGGTTCCGTAATGGATATCGCATCTCTCGTCCATGCTCATCCCTGCCTGCACGAATCAATTCAGCGAGCGGCACAGAGCATGCTCGGCAAAACATAAAAAAATATCGGGAGGTTGTGATGAAACCAATGCAAACTGATTTCTCCGTTTACCGGAAGTTCAACTTCCAGTATCCACCCGTAGCCATCAAATTCCTTTTCTTCAAACCCGACGCTGTAGAGCCGCTTGAAAAAAAACTGGCCCTTTGTGAAATGATTAAAGAAGCCCAGTTAAGAGAAAAGCCCTTTTTCATGACCGGAGAGGACGAGAACTGCTTCGGAAAATCATTCCTGGGCATGACCGGCGATGGTCCCTCCTTCTCGGATGGCGGAGAGCTGGGGATTTTATTCGGGATCTTCCGGGAGCCCCGTGACAACATTAGACTCCGCCGGTTCGATTACAGTATCGATAAAGGAGTTATCAACTACGTCGTTTTCTCAAAGCTGGACCAGTTGAACTTCGAACCGGATATCCTGTTCATCCTGGCTGATACCGGCCAGACGGAAATAATACTCAGGGCAATGACCTATTCAACCGGTGAAATGTATGAGAGCAAATTGACGACTATAGGGGGATGTTCCTGGTTGTTTGCTTACCCCTATCTCAGCGGCAAGGTGAATTTTACCACCACCGGCCTGTCTTTCGGAATGAAGAGCAGGAAGGTATTCCCCGAGGGGCGGATGCTTATTTCCATCCCTTATCAATGGATACCGACTATAACCCGGAACCTGGAAGAAATGGAATGGGTGCTTCCGTCATTCACCATGTGTACCGACGATTTCCTGAAATATGAAAAGAATCTGATTAAAGACCTGTTGATGAGAGTAAAGGAAGCATAATACTCCGGATTTCAGTTCAAAAAAGGGCGGCTGATTACACCAGTTTGTCTATTCCGGCTTTAATCTGGTAGTCTATAAGACTGAAGGAAAAATCATAAGAAGGGGGATGCCATGCATTTAGAGCACCTTTTTACTGAGGAGCAACGTCAACTCCGGCAGACATTAAGAGACTTTACGAAAAAGGAAATAATACCCATTGCCGGGGAGCTTGAAAAGGACTATAGCCTGGTTGAGAAGGTCCATCAAAAGCTTGTGGATATCGGGATCCAGTCATCCGGATACCCTGTTGAATACGGCGGAGGAGGAGTTCACTCTTCGACTAATTCAGCCATTATCGCTGAGGAGCTTTCTAAAGGTGACGCGGGCATCGCCCTTTCGGTATGCTCGAATATGGCGGGAGCAGGGCCGGCTGCGGCTGTCGGCAACAAGGTATTACTGGACAGGTTTGCGCCCATCTTTTGCCAGGGCAAGCTGGCTTACGCCTGTCTTTCCATGACGGATGAGGCCGGAGGTGCTGATACGGAAAACCCCCTACTGCACGGCGCCGGGATAAAGACGACGGCTAAACTCGTGGGCGATGAATATGTTATCAATGGCAGCAAGATGTGGCCGACTCACGGAGGAATAGCGGAAAGCTACATCACTTTCTGCAATACCGATCCTGCCCTGGGGGATGATGGGATTGCTATGATTGTAGTACCCAGGGATGCGCCGGGTCTCAGCTTCGGTAAACCGGAAAAGAAGATGCTGTTTAAGACGGTTATCAATGGAGCTGTTTATTACGATAACGTCCGGGTGCCAAAGGAATACCGTGTGGCCGGTCCTGGGATGGACGCCAATTTATGTAACATGCTCACCGCTATAGCCGGCTGGTCCGGAGGGCTTCAGGCGCTCGGCATCGCTGAACGGGCGTTCGATATTGTGCTGGAATATACGGGGATGCGCATGGGCGGATTTAAACCGGTCAGGCAGCACAGTATCGTAGCGGGTATCATTGCGGATATGGCTATAGGCATCGATATGATGAGGGCCAGCCTCTATAACCTTGCCTTCATGCTCGATCATTCTGATATTTACCGTCCGATATACGGACCACCCTGGTCGCACCAGTTCATCGGCAAAGCGGCTGCCGCCAGGGTCTTTGCCGCGGATACCGCCGTCGAGATAATAAACAAGGGCGCGGAGTTGCTGGGTTCTATGGCTATTTCCGAGGACTTCCCCTACGAAAAGTGCCTGAGGGACGTGAAGATATGCCAGCTCTGGCTCGGTGGACAGCAGATATGCCGTTATAAGGTCGCTCAGGGTTACTACGACTTGAAGAACTGGGCATGAGATATCCTGTAAGGTAAAATACATTTTAAGGTCGCGTGATGGAGTTCGGCATACGTGCGCTTTTAGGCAGCATGCCGGTGACGGCCGCCAGTTTACGCGCATGTTCTGATAACCTGTCCTGAAAAGACTGATATTTTATCTGAAGGGGTTTAACCATGATGGGCGATATGCCAAAACCAGCAGAAAAGGTTAGTTCTATGATAGGAATGGTCTCGCTGGACGATAGTGGGTCACCTGTCGGTGCGGCTCGCCTGGATCCGGCCAATACCTATGGGGCTGTTTCCATGCTCCTGAAAGAATATATCGATAACGGATCTGAAAAAGCGTGGGAAGAGATTAAGACAATTATAGACAGGATCTATACGGGGGTGGACAGCGCTCTTGAGTCGCTGGATAACGAAACCAGCTTCTCGCAAGATGTAACAACTCAGATGGAGTCCGGCAAAAGGTTGTTTTTCAAGCCAAACCTGGTTGTTTTACCGCTTATCGACTATAAGACGCACGGACCGGGTATACCCGGGGCTAACACCCCCTGGGAGTTTACCGCGGCGGTAATGCGCTGGTTTCATGATAAACGGGGCGTAAGCTACCATTGTATGACGGTCGGCGAAGCGGGAATGACGACAATGGCAGCGGCTGAGACTGCTTCCCTGGTTTGTGGAACACCTGTAACAAGAGAAGCCGTAATGGAAGGAAAATATGGTGACGGTTATGGCGGGTGGGGTTTCTATTTCGCCCGGAAATATCTGGCTGAATGCCATGACCTTCAGCACACGGATGATCCGATGAGCGGATACCAGCAAAGTCTGGACGGGCTTTGCCTGCCACCGGGGCAGCATTCCAATAAGCTGCTGATCTATGACCTTAATGTACTGAACGAGTCCAACAGCAGGGATGTCCCTGTGCCTGATGGGATAAATTACGATTCCATAACGCTGCATAAAGTCCTTATTGGCGGAGACCCTCAAAATGATCAGGATACGGCTGATTGGCCGGGATGTTACCTGGTAAACCTGGCAAAATTGAAAATCCATGTAGCTGAGCTGTTTACCTGTGCTTTAAAAAATATTGGAATGGGTTTTTTCGGGATGGAGGTCAATGCATCCAGGGAACCGGGAAAGTACCGCTGGAAATATTCGGTCCCTAATTTCCGGGTTCCTCTGTTTAAAATGAACGTCCCGCACAGCCGCTGGGTTATATCTCTGGATGAAGATACCACTGTCCCGTTGAGGGATGAACAGGGGAACTATCTCTGGAAGAGGACAGGCGGCATTGAGGCAAATATCGCTGACGCCATTCAGGCGGTTAATAACCAGAAAGTATCCATGTTACATGTGATCGACGCTATAGAAACAACCAATATAAATCACAGCGGTCCGGAAGGAGTAACAGTACCGGAAGGTTTTGTGTTCGCCGCCACCGATCCGGTTGCCGCGGATACCCTGGGGGCCCGCTATCTCTATTCCATGGTACCTTTGGAACAGGTGGATGAAATAGCTGAAAAATTCGGGATTGAATCGGACGTTATCCAGAAGACTCCTTTGCCCGTACTTGAAGGCCGGAATATTATCACCGGTCAGGGATATGACTCTTCTTTTTCACGCTATCATGGTTTGAAACACTGTGAGGAGAGGGGACTGGGACAGCGGAAGTTCTATGTGGTGGGTAATGATTTATGGCAGGGTGGCGTGCTGGGTTGTGTAAAGCAGCACCTGGGAAGGGTCGAAAACGGCGCTTTCAAGGAATTACTGACTGACACGGTATATCATGCTCCCAACAAACCGTTGCTGGATTTCCAGAGAGCGATTTTTACCTACCTGGATCTGGATGACCTCATTACCGGTTCAAGCTTTAAAAAACAGGTTCTTGAGACCTTTGATGAAAACGGGGATGGGACAATCGACTATCTGGAGACGGGTAAACGCGGCTCTCTTGCTGCTATGGCGATAGGGGCCGGTTTAATGGGGCTGAAGATAGACCCGGGGGAGGCATTGAGAATGCGCTTCCTGATCATGGCTACACAGTCCAGGATTTCAAGGAAAGAGTGGAATACCGGGGGACATGATTTCGGAGGGGTAACGGACCTTATGCAGGCCGTAACCATGGCTTTCAATATGTCGCGGAACAAAGAGGAGAAAGGTGACCCGTTATTTCCAGGAAGGTCCTGGGGTGAAGGCAAGTGGCCAAGCCTTCAATATGTCCTGCTGCTCCAGGACTATGCCCGGGTATACGGGCAGGCTTTTCCGGACAGGATTGATATATTGATGTCACTCTACGGAATGGCTTTTTCCTATGCGGATATGAAATATAACCAGGGCAGGTATTGCAGCCCGGATGCCGCGAATGAGGACATTATAGGAAAATACCATAAAGCTATTGCAGGGGGAGAAGCTGCACTTCCGTTTACCATGTATGTACCACCTGGCCTGGGCAGCTATGAAGGCCGCAAAATTCCCAATACGGAAGAGACCGGGGATTCTCAACTGGTATTTCTGGCCTCTTTCAGGGGAGAAGAAATCTGGCGTGAACTGCACCTGTCCGGTTTATATTGATAATTCAGGGTACCGGTGATACTCCGGCGGCTGATATGAGTTTAATTATATTAAGATCCGGTTGCGACAGCTTTGTTTATCTTCCGGGAAGCCCGGTTTCCAGCGCCGGGCAAGATTGAAACTTGAGAAAGTGCTGAAAACATCATAAAGGGGCATTCCTTCGATTATGGGTCCGTTTATTTGCGGTCCCTGTTTTTCCTTTCCAGGTTTTTGCCTGATGCCTGACGGCAGTCAATCCAGTACATCGCCTGGCTGTAAGCCCGGCGTATGTGCCAGGGGAAAGCGATCACGAACCAGGGCAGCCACAGCAGGAAACGGGCCCATTTCAGTAATAAATTCAGACTATCTGAGCTTTTTGTCATACCCTTGTTCCATTAATCTATCCGGCGGAAAATGGGGTCAAACGGAATAGTCAATGGTGGGTCAGCAATATTATAATAATCTTTAAAGAGCTGGAAAATGTCTACTTGTTATACAGCGATAATTGTATACTGTTTACGGGTGCATGTCCATAAGCGGAAATGGCAGGTAGAATAGGGGTTGGATCAATACTTTTAAGAGAGCATTGTATCCATAAGTTCTTTTTTACGGCACAGCTCAAGACAGGCGTCTACGACGTTTCCATCATAAAGAACATGCTTGTTTTTAGTTATTTCCTCCAGCGCCGGTTCGATACCCAGGCAGGGCCGGTATGGCCGGTCCGAAGCCATGGCCTCCATAACATCGGCTACTGCTAAAATTTTAGCTTCCAGCAGGATGTCGTATTTTGATAGATGGGAAGGATAACCTGAACCGTTGATCCTTTCATGATGCTGGAGTACGATTTGCGCTATCGGCCAGGGAAAATCGATATCTCTCAGAATTGCAAAACCTGTTGAGGGATGGGTCTTTATCAATTCATATTCGGAATGACTAAGCCTGCCCGGTTTGCTTAGAATCTCGTTCGGGATAGCCAGTTTCCCTATATCATGGATCAGGGCTGCTAATTGGAGACCCTTGATCTGATTGACAGGGAGATCCATTATTTTAGCTATTTCCACGCTGATACAGGCTACTTTACGCTGATGAACGGCAGTATACCTGTCTCTTACCTCAATCATGGCTACCATGGCGTTGATAATATCATCGAATATTTTCAAATACGCACTGGATCCAGATTCGGTCTTGGCATCATCATTCATTTTATGTACATTTGCAAGATTATCGATGAGGGAGCTTCCATTCAGACTGGAGTTATATTTCAACCCAGGTATATTATCAATTTGCATAAGAGCTGCCTTTTCCCTGGTTGATGATAGATTGTTCATGTTTATTTCCCAGTACCTGCTCAATTGACCTGTATTCAGTATAAATGAGGAGTGGTTTTATAAAAACAGCTTTTAATACTGGAAATACTAATTGCCAGCATCCATATTTTAGTAAATAAATAATAGTACTTTGGTATATCAAATTTGTAACAAAATAAAGGCCCGATATCACAAAAAAATCACAAAAGTGCTGTAACGCTATCTGATAAAGAAAAATGAAGTGAGGTATTGATGCTATTCCGGGTATTTGTAAATATAACCGGGAGAATGAAAATTTTGTGATATTTTTGTGATAAATGCTGATTTCCAGAGTCCGTTAACGGTAAAAACATGCGGAAATTACCCATTTCTGATAATAACTGATATAATAGCAGCGAATTGGTTTGGCACATTACCAAAAAGCTTATAATAGAATTGTCGCATTAGTTAAACAGGATCAGACCGCCTGCTGGATATTTATACAGGAAGGAAGATGAATTTTCTGGTCACAGGCTGAACCGGTTACTTCTCCATTAAGGACGAAACAAAAAATGTAAGATTTTTAAGAACGCATTGAAGCGGACGATAAAATAAATTACAGGGGGCAATGGAATGTCTACAGATTTAGCGACGCTGCTGGCGGACCTTAATGAAGAGGAAGCGATAAAAACAACCAGAGAGAGACTGGAAAAGGGCGATGACCCGATGGGAATCCTGGAAGACAGCCGCAAGGGTATGGAAATTGTGGGAAAACGGTTTGCGACGGGGGAATATTTTATCCCCGACCTGATTTACTCCGGCGATATCTTAAGACAGGTCAGCAATATCGTAAAGCCTGAATTGACCGGCGGGCAGCAGAGTAAAAAGATAGGGAAGTTCCTGCTGGCGACCGTGGCCGGAGATATCCATGATATCGGGAAAGATATCGTAGGCTTTATGATGGATGTCAGCGGTTTTGAGGTGTTAGATATGGGTATAGATGTGCCCAAGGACAGGATCGTGGCCAGGATCAAGGAAACAAAGCCGGGGATAGTAGGTCTGAGTGGATTCCTGACACTGGCCTTCGATTCGATGAAAGATACCATAGACGCGATCAAGGCAGCGGGATTAAGGGACGATGTTAAGATCATGATCGGCGGCGGGCAGATAAACGAGGAAGTCAGGAAATATACCGGGGCTGATGCCTACCGTCCGGATGCCGTGGCGGCAGTGTCCCTGGCCAAGGAATGGGTTGGGGCGAAATAAAAATATTTTTCAGAGCATTATTGCGTGTATCCGTCTTGTTCGAAAAAGGGCGCTAAATAATCTGAAAGAGGCAGTGTATTATCGATTATGGATGAAAGAGTAGCTATTTTTATTGATGGGAGTAATCTGTATCACTCAGTACAGAATAATTTTGGCCGGCATGACCTGAATTTTACGGAGTTCGCCAATAAGCTATCGGCCGGGCGCCACTTATTTCGTATATACTATTACAATGTTTTACAGGAGCCCTCGCAGTACCCGGACAGCTACCGTGAACAGCAGGAATTTCTGGATGTTTTACGAAAAACTCCTTATCTTGAAATACGCCTGGGAGGCGCCAAAAAAGCTCTGGGAGTGGAAAAAGGAATCGATGTGATGATTGCTACTGACCTGCTCTATTTTGCCTGGAGCGGTTTTTATGATGTTGCCATCCTGGTCAGCGGCGATGCCGATTTCGCCTATGCCATCCAGGCTGTGAAAAATATGGGCAAACATGTTGAGGTGGCCTATTTTGAATCGGGAACATCCAAAGACTTGCTTGACCTGGCCGATAATCGCTATCTGCTGGACCGCAATTTCTTCAACAATATCTGGGTGATCAAGAGACATCCACCCAGAAAACGATATATCAAGAAAAACAAGCCGAATCCGGTGGATACCAATCCCGCTCAAAGTACCGGTTTTGGTGGAGAACGCCAGTATTAAAAATCCGGCTGTATTATACAGGGGAAAAAAGCGCAGCGGCGTATAGAAGCGCCGCTGCGATGGTTTCCATATACAGCATGAAAACGGCATGCCGGGAAAGGGCTTTAATCCTTGGGAGGATTGTAGTTCTTGAAGAACTGGGTTTTCTCCAGGGCTTCGTCGTAAACTGCATGCATCTTGTGGAAGGCTTCTTTCTCGCCCATACCTTCGCGGTCTCTGATGAACATGAGATCTCTCTCATCCGGGGTGTATTTCAGGTTAACTGAAAGGGTATGATAGGTGATGACCTCTTTGAGCGTGGTCATGCCCATTCTGTCATACATATGGCGGCGAGCTACTCTACCCATGACGACGACATCTCTGGGCAGTACGGCGATAGCGCCGGCCAGGTGATGGACTTCGTTCTCAAGAATATCGGCCGGGACAGCTTTGGTGCAATAACCGATTTCCTCGGCTTCTTTGCCGCTGACGGTCCTGCCGGTCAGAAGACATTCCATGACCTTCTTGGTATGGCCCATAAACAGCTCGATGGGTAAGGTCGGCAGACCGCCGAAGGCCAGCCTCTGTCCTCTCTGGGAGAACTTGGCATTATCGGCAGCAACGACTATATCGGAAGCCTTTACAATATAAAGACCTGCTTCAATAGCCCAGCCGTGGACCTGGGTGATAATGACTTTGTTGCAGTTCAGGATGGCCTGGGGGAAACCGAAAAGATGGTCCTGGTCGACCTGGAGTCTGATTCTCTGGGACGGTTTGTTGGTCGGACTACCGCCGTAGACCCTGTAGACCATGGACAGATCGAAACCGGCGCAATAGTTCTTGCCGGCGCCTCTGACCACTACAACATTACACTCATCATCATGATTGGCGCGGTTGAAGGCCTGTATTAATTCGTCGGTCATCTGGCCGGGACCGATGCTGATGGCGTTGTTCTTGTCAGGGCGGTTCAGGGTGATGTAAACAACTTTTGGATACTCAGTATCATGTTCATACTTGATCCATTTAAAATTAGGGGGTGAACTTAATTCGGGCCAAATTACTTGTTGATCGGTTGTTTTTTCAATTGCCATAACTATATACTCCTTTTTTTATTTTCCCATATTTTCAACCAGAATAGACACGGTATGATGTGAAATACTATGGCCAGTATAGCTCCTCTGCCTTTTTCTTTAGTTCCGCCCGGTGATCGGGATGAGCGATGCCGATTAAAGCCAATGCCCTTTGTCTCTGGGTCAGTCCTTTGAGCCTGGCAATGCCGTGTTCCGTGATAATGGTGTCGGCGGCGATACGTGGTACTGTCACAACAGTACCGGCATCCAGCAGGGGAACGATACGGCTGATTTTGCCGCCCGAAGCGGTGGAGGGAAGTACGGTTATACTGCGTCCGCCCTTTGACAGGCCTGCACCCATGGCGAAGGTAGTCTGACCGCCTGCTCCGCTTAAAATCCTGGGGCCGACTGATTCGGCAGCGATCTGACCGGTGAGGTCGACCGATACCGCTGAATTGATGGCTTTCATATTATCATTTTTGCAGATGTTCCTCACATCCAGTACAAATTCAGCCGGATGTAACTCAAAGGAGGGGTTCATGGTCACCCACTGCATATCTTCCACGGTGCCGCCGCCGCAGGCGGTGCAAACGTGCTTACCTGTCATGAAATTTTTCTTCTTGCTGGTAATGACGCCTTCTCTCATAAGCTTTATAATACCGCGCGGTGTGGCTTCTGAATACCAGCCCAGGTCCTGTTTGTTATCAAAGGTGTTCAGACGGGCGCACCATTCACTGGTAGACCCCACGCCAATCTGGATTGTATCACCGTCGTTAACCAGTGTGCCGACGTATTCGGCAATTGCCGTCTCTACGGGGCCTGGTTCTACATTTTTACGGCCCAGGAGATCGGTACCGCCGGGGGTTTTTCCGCTGGGAGTGTGCTCTACAAAGAGGTCTATCTCGGAAACGTGTACATGGTTCTCGCCATATGTCCGTATCAGGTTCTTATTTATTTCGGCGATGACAAACTTGGCGCCCCTCAGCTCGCTCAGCTTGGTCCAGCAGGACGATCCGAAGCTGCAATAGCCATGATCGTCAGGTGGTGAAAGCTCCAGCAGAACTAAGTCAGCCTGGCGGGCCATTTCTCCATGATAGTCAAATCCCAGAGAACCTATTTCGATATCGCATCTCTTTTCAGCAATCATTTGCCGGACGATTGGAAGAGGAAAGCCGATCTCGATGGCAAAAGAAGCTTCCCATCCCTCGTCATACCAGCCGAAGTCCCGGCCTGGTGTACGTACTGAGATTGTTACGTTCTCCAGTTCGCCAAAACGGGCTGCCAGGGCCAGGCCTAGTGCCTGGGGTTCATTACCCTGAACAAAACAGACCCGGTCACCGTTTTTTACATGACTGATGGCCTCCTCAGGAGTGACTATTTTCTTCTTGAATTCCTCTTCCCAACTCATATTTATCTCCTAATACCTAGTTTGCATTTTGTGATGATCGTCTTATAGACCAGGGCGATTGTTTTCGCTAGTAGAGGCGGGTTCAAGACCCGCCCCTACTCTGGCTAAACCTTTTATCCGAGAACGATAGCTAAAAGGTATCTTTTTGGTTTTAGTATCTGATTGAAGTACAGCGGCAGGTCAGGCAGCGCCGGGCTTCTTTAATGCAGGTCTCTTTGTCAGGGAATCCAAGACTAATTTCTGTGGTCCCCTTGCGATCTTTAGCGGGAGTAACCGCCGGACTGTTGCGGTCTTCTTTCTCCTCTTCTCTCAGATGGAAGGCGAAAGCAGGCTCGGTGATATCGGCGATGGCGCCCTGCGCCGGCGGAGGAGGAAGCTCTTTGCCCTGAAGATAGCAGTCAATGGCTGTAGCAGCCTGCCTGCCGTCTGCCATGGCTTCGATCATAAGACCGGCGCCCAGGATGTCGCCTGCGGCGAAGATGCCGGCAACGTTGGTCGCCAGACCCCTCTCGTCTACTTCGAAGGTTCCCCTCTTGCTTGTCTTGACTTTGCTGCCGGAGGCCAGGAAATTGAGCTCGGAAGTCTGACCGATAGCGGTAATGACCATGTCGGCCTCAACCTTCTTTGTTTCGCCATCATCGTATTTAGGCGCAAATTTGCCGCCCTTGTCATAGCAGGCAGTGCAGCGTTTCAGCTCTACACCGGAAACCTTACCGGCTTTTACAAGGATCTCTTTCGGACCCCAGCTTAAATCGATCTCGATGCCCTCTTGCTCTGCCTGGGCGACTTCGCCTTTTTCAGCCGGCATTTCCTCTCGGCATTCAAGGCAGGTAACCGTAACTTTGCCGGCGCCCAGCCTCTTGGCTGACATGGCTACATCCATGGCAACGCTGCCGCCGCCTACAACAACAACGTTCTTGCCGACAGCAACTTTCTTGCCCAGGCTGATATCTTTCAGGAAGGGCAATGCCTGGACAACGCCTTTGGCATCCTCTCCGGGAACATTGAGCTTGGCGCTGTTTTGCAGCCCAACTGCCAGCAGGACGGCTTTATAACCATCTTTTAAAAGGGCTTCGGCGTCTTTAACGGGACTATTGGTCTTGATTTCGACGCCCATCTTCTTAATATTGTCGATTTCCCACTTGACTACTTTCCTGGGCAGACGGTGTTCCGGAACACCTACTGACATCATGCCTCCGGCCACGGAAAGAGCCTCGAATACGGTCACCGCGTAGCCTTTCTTGCTGAGGAAATAAGCGGAGCTGAGACCGGCAGGACCGGAGCCGACTATGGCAACTTTCTCTTTCTTGGTTACCGGAATATTCTCCGGAAGGGCCTGTTTTTTCAGGTAGTCCGGAAGACCATGCTCCATTGCCCAGTCGGAAATAAAGCGCTTGGTATTATTGATTGCTATGGCACGTTCCTGGTTCTCTTCAAATTTGCCCCTGTTGCATTCTGTCTCGCATGGATGGGGACAAACTCTGCCGATAACGCCGGGGAAGGCCAACTGCATTTTTAGGCTGCGATAGGCATCTTCAAAATAACCGCGGCTGGCTTGCAGCATGTAGCGGTTGATGTCAAGATGCGCGGGACAGGCATGCTCGCAGGGGGGCTGATTGGGTGGAGGCAGCGGGCGAAGCACCTGTGCATTGTTCGCGCTGGTATATACGGGATCATATTTTTCACGGCCGATGTTGGGATTAACGGCGCAGCGGATAGCCAGACCGCGGTTGAACCGGGCCAGACATACGTTGCAGCGCAGGCAGCGATTGATCTCGTCAATCCGGCCTTCCTGTACCTTGCGCGGCCATCTCTGGTCGGCGACAAGCTGGCGGCCCATAGTAATCATGTCAGCCCAGCCGTTGCGCAGGACTTCTTCCGCCAGATAGGGATCGTGCTGTCCGGGCACAATCAGGGGGATCTTCAGTTCGGGTTTAAAATGCTTGGCATGCTCGATAAAGCAGAACGGATCCTGGGGGAAGAACCATTTCCTGGCTTCATAGGAACCGTCGGAAAGATGGATATAGGTGGCTCCCAGCTCTTCGCACCACTTGGCGACCTGGATCAGCTCTTCTTCATGAATAGAGCCTTCCATATGCTCGTCACCGCTGAGGCGGATGCCCAGCGGGAAATCAGGGCCGACCCTTTTCCTGGTGGCTATCAGCAGGTTTTTGAGGAAGCGGAAGCGGTTCTCCAGCGATCCGCCGTACTCATCGGTACGCTGGTTGGAGCGCGGAGACAGGAATTGATGGATTAGATAGCCGTGCGGGCTGTGGAATTCTACTGCATCGAAACCGCAGATCCTGGCGGCCTGTACGGCAGTAGGGAAGGTCTGCTCCATGTAGTGGATCTCTTCCATGGTAAGCACCTTGGGCATTGTAGTGGCGCCCAGCGTGGCTGACTTGGTCTCGTAGCCGCGGGGCATGATTCTTTGCTCGAAATCCTGCGGTCTCTGAGAGGGAATGGCGGAAGGAGCGCCTGGAATCTCTCCGGAAGTCTTGCTGGAACCCTGGCGGCCGAAGCTGGGGGTAATCTGGATGAATGCCTTGGCGCCGCATTGCTTGATGCCTTCAGCCAGGTTTGACATGCCCTCATAATAGGAGCGGCCGCTGATGCGCGGGTTGCCGAAACTGGTGGTCTTGGCGCCCCAGTCGGTGGCAAAGGTACACTCAATGGTGATGAAGCCTGCGCCGCCCTCGGAACGGGCTGCGTAAGAGTAGATACACTCCTCGCGAATAAAACCGTTCTGATCAGCTCCACCGGTGGTTGTACAGGAACCACCAATGCGGTTCTTGATTTCCAGCGACCCAAGCTTTATAGGCGAAAACAAATTTGGGAAATCGTTAGCCATATTAGTTATTCTCTCCTTTTCTTTTTTTAAATAATGTATTATTAAGCAACGCGGCGTTTGGTATCTACATCAAGCACTTTGGCAAGATTTTCGCCGAAAATCTTCCTTTTAACTTCTTCAGTCACCGGAGCAAAGCCGTAGCCTGTTTGAAGGTCTTCCGGCATCTCGAATGTTCTGAGGCCTATGGTAGCTTCTCTGAAAAGCCCGCCGGGGCCGTAGAAATCGGTCCCCCAGACAATGCGATCGGGTCCGGCAAATTGAATCGCCTCACCGATGATTTCAGCTAACCGTCGGGGTGCTGCTTTATACCAGGGCATGATCAGGCTCAGGCTGATGTACACATTGGGGTGAGATAAAGCTACCATATTCAGGTCGTGGCAAAGCGGCCAACCGGCATGGAAAGCGATGACTTTCAGATCATAGAAATCATTTACTACATCATCAAGCAGTACCGGCAGGCAGTATTTTGCCTTTCCCGGGGGGCACCAGCTCCAGCCGGTGTGGATAGAAACCGTTACTCCCAGCTCTTCGCATCTCTTGTAGAAAGGCCATATCCTCTCGTCATTGATATAAGTATCTTCCGGAGGATAGAACTTGAATAACTTGCAGCCTCTTTCCTGGGCAAGGTAATCCAGCTCCCAGAGTACATCTTTCATTCCCCTCTTGATAAAAGGCCCCAAATTAGGCTGGACGATAAGCCTGTCTGGATACTTTTCGGCAGCGGCCAGCAGATAGCCGTTGGTAGACCATTTGGTGGAATAGCCGGTAGTCTCCATCATAGATTCGGGGAGGATGCAAGCCATGTCTACACCATAGCGATCAAGGTATACTATCAACTGATCTTCTTCGGCCAATTCGGATTTTTCAGCTTTGGTTACAGGCGGTTCTTTCCAGTCTTTGGTAACATGGTGAGGAACAGCATTGAACGCACGGGCTGTTTCCGCCGTACCATAGACCCACTTTCTGTATCCGGGGAAGTAGTTGAAGTATTTCTTATTCGCCTCGCCGCTAAGGTGGCATTCGACATCAATTTTGAAATAGTCGTCTTTAACAAATTCGGTTCTTGCCATGTACACCATCCTTTTATATTTTTATCCCAATAATGACAGTAGGAATCATTATTGTACACAAAAAGTAATTAGGCGGCTTCAGGCGCGCATTCACTGACGGGTGAATACTATTATGTTCCAGCCAGTCGAAATAGAGGCCTCAAAATAGTCGTCTTGTATATTCTATCATCCTCACTCCTGTTTTACAAGTTGAGGGAATTATCAGGCGTGATATAAGTCATTGATATTTGTAATAAACGGTAAAGACATATACGATTATAAAACATTATTGTATTTGAAGTAAGGATAAATCCATATATGCAGGCAGGAGATAAAATGGTATTTCCTACCTGGGTATATCCCCGCAATGGCGGCAGTCAGGGTCGCGGGAGACCATGATCTCGTTAAATCGCATGTTCAGGCCGTCATATATCAGGAACCTGCCGGTGAGAAGACAGCCGGCGCCAGTAACATACTTGATTACTTCGCTGGCCTGGATGCCGGCGATTATGGCGGCAGTAGCGCCAAGCGCCGGAGTTTCACCGGAAACGGAAACGCCGCGGTAAAGGCACATCAGGCAGGCCGACAGGCCAGGGATGATGGTCATAGCCCGTCCCTCAAGGCCGGAGATGGCGCCGTGAAAAAAGGGTATTTTTTTACGGCAGGCGCACAGGTTAAGTACATAGCGGGTATCAAGATTGTCCACGGCATCAACAATCAGATCGCAGCCGCTGACAAGCTCATCTGCATTATCGGCAGCAATTCTGGTCTGGATAGTCTCGATATTTACCAGGGGATTCAAGTGCTGAAGCTTGTTTCTGGCTGAGTCTGTTTTTTTTGAGCCTATATCGGGAGTCCAGTGAAGAATCTGGCGGTTTAAATTACTCAGGTCCACGCTGTCCGGATCGACAATGCGGATAGACCCGATTCCGGCAGCAGTGAGATATAATGCCGCCGGCGACCCCAGGCCTCCAGCCCCTGCCAGGAAAACCCTGGTCTTTTTCAGTTTTTCCTGGCCTACAGGCCCGAAGCCGCTTATTATGGTCTGTCTGCGGTACCTCTCCAGTTCTTCCTGCGTAAGCATTGGTACTGCCTTTTTAAGAAGTGAATAAAAGTATCCTGATAAATCCAATATATCATAAAAAAGCCCCCCGCTTTTAGCGGGGGGCTGGATATTAACCAAGTTCCTTCTTCTCAGGTGAAGGACTAGACCCTGCGGGTCCTGGCAATCAGGACGATAACAGCTATCACCAGGATAGCGCCTATGGCAATTATGACCCAGATGTAGGCCGGAGTACCGGGGGCTTCGGCGCCCTCAACGGTTACAGCCGGAGGATTAACGGTCACGGCCGGAGGAGCTACGGTGATAATCGGGGCCGGTGCAGTAACCACAGGTGCTACTGTGACCTGAGGGGCAGGGCCTTGCTGGCTTGGAGCAGCAGCAGTGCTGCCGGTGGTGAATGCGCTGACAATCCATTTATCTGCGGCAGTACCTCTAACAGCTCTGACAGCCCAGAAGTAGGTGGTGTTCTCTTTAAGTGCATTGGTGGGGCTGAAGGCGGTAGTGGTCAGTCCGCTCTTTTCCTCAACGACCTGGGATATAGCTGCGTCGGTAGCCAGCTTGAAGTCATAGCTGCTAGCTCCATTGACAGCACCCCAGGTAATAGCCGGTTTGGTGGAGACATTGCTGGCGCCGTTGGCAGGATTGAGCCTGCTCTCGGCGGTAATGCCTTCATTGACATCGCTGGCAAGTAGGGTTGAGAAGGAGATGGGTTCGGACCACTTGCTGGCCATGGGATAGATAACCCGTACTCTCCAGTAATAGGTCTTACCGGGAGACAGCATCACGGCGGTCCTGGAAGTGCCTTTGATCTCTTCGATATCCAGGTAAACGCTATGGATGTCATAGGCAATGTCGCCGAAACCGGCGTCATAGGAAACCTGGAACTGGTATTCGGCATTCTTGTAGCTGCTGGCTATGCCTTCCCAGGAGAAATCGACGCTTGCAGCAATACCGAAGGCGGTGTTAACCGTGGCGCCGACAGTCGTGCCTGCCGTAGGAGCTACAGTTTTAAGAGGAGGCAATACTGTATCGATGAAGCTGATCATCTGGTAGGGATAGTAGTTGGGAGTAACCATTAAAGCGCTTCTTTTGACAGTAGTAGAAAGCACGGTATTACCGTCGGCATCTGTCATCGTGCCCAGAGGAGGTATGATGTCGATCTTGCCTTTGAAATCGATAGGCTCGGTGGACATTACTGCCTCGAACTTATCATTATCCAGTGAGGTAGAACGCCAGATCTGACCGTTTACGTTACCGGAACTGGTGATATACCATACTCCACCCGGACCGATACCGATTGATTTAACTCCAACAACGGTTGTTTCAGTATTATCGGCTTCACCATTGTAATTTTCGTCGGCTACTCCATCTGTAAGTCCTTCAGGAAGTTCGCTCTTGTTAAGGGCTACGGTCCAGCTTAGAGACTCACCGACGACCCATTTGGCGATGTTACCCTGATCCACGGCATAGACTGTCTTGGTGGGAACATCGAAGGTGAAAGTAGGCATGCCGCCGAAGTAGCCTGCATCTCCCAGCCTGTTAAAGCTCTCGCCCATATCCGTTGAGACGTAGATGGTACCGTCCCCGACGACTACCACGAAGAATCCGGGAATGGAGATCAATACCGCTGGTGCTACGCCATCAAGCTCGGCATAAGTGGCGGAATCACTCCTGCGTACACCCTTGGTTGAACCGAACCAGTAGGTAGTGGCATCAACCGCTGATATAGATGATATGTCCACATTACCCGGGCTGGAGAATACACCCCAGGTATCTCCGCCGTCATAGGAGCGGGCGAATTTCCTGAAGTTTGCAGGAGGTCCGGGATTCGGGTTGGCATTCATCTGGAGATAAACAGTACCGTCTGAGGCAGTGGATAACACCATGATATGAATTGACTCATATTGAGCATCGGTATCGAAATCATTATCGTAGAAAGCGCCGTAAGAAAGTGTATTGAATACTTCCATCCAGGTCGCACCGCTGTCGGTGCTCTTGAAGACTATAGACATTTTACCGTCGGTCATAACCTGGTACTGGGTTTCGCCGCCGAAACCGTTGCGCCCTTTCAGGACCGTAGAATCGAATGAAGCTACTTCGATGAAGGAAATACCGTTGAAAATGCAGTAGTCCTCATCAGTGGCAACGAACAGGCCTGAAGCTTCAGCGCCGGTCCCGGCAAAGAGGGCGTCCTCGGTGGGAGAGAAAGCGACCAGCGTATAGCTTTCACCATCACTTGAGGAGATATCGAGATTGCCGGTAGGCGACTTGTACTCAGCGCTCTCCATGAAGTCAAAAGAGCTGGTGGAGGCAGCGTTCTTGCTGATAATAACATCGGTCGACTCGTACAGGCCCATGGCCAGCGTACCGGAAGAATAGGTGCCCTTGTAAGACATTGTAGCGATATTGAAATCTATCTGCTCGTAAACTCTGGATGTGGAAGATCTTCCGTTGACATAGTACAGGCCATTTAAGTCATTTCCGCCCAGTCCAACCCAGAATTTATTGGATGAGGAAGAAGCATAGTTGTAGTTGGAGGGGAAGGCGATGCAGGCGGACTGCGCCGTGGCGGTAGTTGATATTTCAGCCGGTGCGACGTCGGCTTCCCAATCAGCATCGTCACTTACGAGGACCGTTTTAGCCGTGACATAATCGGTTCCGGCCACTACCGCCACCACGGTGAAATCATCCGAGTAACTGGGAGAGAAGGCAGCGGCAATAACCTTATCAGTGGAGGTCCAATTGGTCTTTAGTTCGTCACTATCTTTAGTGTCTTTCCATCCGCGGCGGAACACGGCGCCATCGTATATGGCTAACCCTTCTTCGGAGGCAACGAGGTAGGCGGGATCTCCGTCCTCATCTTCCGTGATATCGATGTCGTAAACCTTGTCAAGATCGGGATTCCCGGCTAGATCCCATTGGTCTCCGCCATCTTCGGAGTACCAAACATTATTTCCGTCTGTGGCCAGCAACTGCTCGGCGTCAAACTGGGAAACAACTATCTGGGTGAGTTCTACACCAGCCAGGTCTTCTTGCTCGACTTTACTCCAGCTTATACCTGCGTTGGTTGATTTGTAAAGCTCATCTACCATTTGCAGTTCCATGTCCACTATGTCTGGATCGGCGTTAACATCAATGTAATTGTCATCATCAACAGCGCCGTCGGTGTAAAGCCACATTGTCTGTCCGTCAGCGGCAATGCAGTACACGTTGGCATTGGTACCGACTGTGACGTCGGGGGCATTTACGTTAGACCATGACAGCTTGGCTGCGGATACGGAGACCGGAACAGCCATGATCAGACCGGACAGCAGCGCCAGCGCCAGGACTATGCCTAATATTTTTATCAAACTATTTTTCATCGACTTTTAAAAAATCCTCCTTTAAGGATTCATAATCTCAATTTAACACTTCTCCATAAGCAGGAAAGATAAACCATAACTTTCTCCTTACGGAGCTATTCCATTGAAAAATTCCTGGTTTTTGTTTTGTTATCTCTGTTTCTTCCTCCCCTTCCGGGCTCAAATTATAGCATCACCTCCCTGATAAAAGGCATTATGACGTACTCCTGGATAGAGTACATCTATTCTATTATACAACATATTGTCAATAGCCAGGCCGTTTTTGCCTGACGAATTCCATTGCCCTGTGATGGTTATACATTTCATTATATTATAACGCCGATGGATCTCAAAGGTTAGCTCTCTTAAAAAATTGTTGGTTATTGGACGGATTGTAAAAAGATGTAAAAACTAAATTCCGCCCCGTCCTGAGATTCTTCGTCCGCCGCAGGCGGGCTCCAGAATGACACCTCCAGATACCAAATAACAAATCAATGAACCTTTTTGTTTTAGCACCCAAAAAACATTAAGGCACAATTAACCCCGGCGACTTTTTCGGCCGTGATTGCCCTTATAAAAACTACGTTATAATATAACAGGTAAATATTAAGCAATTGTTAATGCTTTTTAACTTGACGGTTGAAAAAGCAAAAGCACCGGATCCGGGGCAGGGGTGCCGCAAGTTTGCTTCTCCGGCGATTTATTGATAAAATTATCTTTTGTCAGATCAAGTGCGAATTATTCAGCAGGTAAAATCCGGCACACTGTTGATTTGAGAAAGAAAAATGTTAAGGGATACGGCGTTTGCCTGTATAAAATGAGGAGATATTAATGGCGGAAAAAATAGAATTAAAAGTTGACGAGAGAATGGTACTCGGTAAAAAAGTAAAATATTTACGCCACAAGGGAGTGGTGCCGGTACACCTCTTCGGTCATGACATAGAGTCGCAGTCTCTTCAGGGTGAAGAAGCGGCGGTTGGAAAAGTTATAGCACAGGCGGGTAAAACCCGTCTTATCGATCTCAAGGTGGGAAAGTCCGAAAAATCCCACACTGTTATGTTGAAAGAAGTGCAGAGGGACCCTGTAAAGGGCAGTCTGGTCCACGTCGATTTGTACCAGGTCAACATGGCTGAAAAAATCAGGGTGGAAGTGCCGGTGGTGATTACAGGTGAATCACCGGCTCTTAAAGCCAGGGAAAATATGCTTCAGCATAGTCTTGGCAGCCTGTCTATTGAATGCCTGCCGGACAAAATGCCGGATAGGATAGAGGTTGATATCAGTGTAATAAAAGAAGTAGAAGAAGCTATCCGTGTAAAAGATCTTCAACTTGAGGATGTTAATGTACTGAATGATCCGGACCTTATGATCGTAAAAGTCAGCGCCAGGCATGTCGAGGTTCTTGAAGAGGCCAAACCTGCGGCGGCCGAGGGTGCGGAACCTAAGGCTGAAGCTGAAGCCGAGACGAAGGCTGAAGAGAAAGCATAATATTACAATAAAAGGAATTGGATAAGTAGGGAGACCCCGGGAACAGTTATGAAACGAGAAATCATGTCTATCCTGGTTTGCCCGGCTTGCAAGGGTAAACTGGAGCTGAATATCAGGGAAGAGAATGAAAGAGAAATTGTCTCGGGGTCGCTTTATTGTGCATACTGTAAGATCGCATATCCGATAGAGGATACCATCCCCAACCTGCTGCCTCAGGAACCCGCCAAATAGCATACTAAATAATATAATTTCGATGATAGCCCATATCTGATGAAACTGAAATTCTTCTCCCGTAACAAAAGAAAACGGGTGAAGTTTTTTTAAGAACAAATATCTCAACTACTTAATTGAATGGATCCGTTCGTATCCCAGCCGTAATAGACCGGGTAAAAGCTTTAAAATGGCCGGCCAATACAACATCGCGGGCAGGTACAAGTTGTTACAGATGTGTTGTTTCCATAAAAAAACGTCATCCTTTATCTGCTTTGCCCTCGGTAAAAAACCCATTTCGTCATTGCGAACGAGCCCGCAGGGCGAGTGTGGCAATCTCTATCAATGTACAGGCTTGAAAAGCAGCGATTACCTGTGTAAAGAAGTCAAGATCGTGTCTTTGAATGAACCGACTGCAAAACCAGGCTAATGGAATAATTTGAAAAGCAAGTTCATTGCATTGAAAGGACATCCGTCCACTGCCTGCCGGGCATCATAAACCGAATGAATTTAAGCGTGGTTAAGCCAAGTCCGGACGGTATATTATGCCCTGCTGAGGATTTTCCCAGACTTCCACTGCCGCAATAAGTACGTTTTCTTCTGCAATCTGTATTTTACACTGCCGGAAAATCTCGGCGGCTATATTTTCAGCGGAGGGATTGATCCTGTCAAAGGGCTGGATGTCATTAAGACAGGCATGATCGAAACCGGACAGGATTCCTTTCAGGTGACGTTTTATATCCGAAAAATCATAGACTAGTCCTATATCGTTCAGCTTATTTCCCTGAAGCCTGATCCTGACAAGATAGCGGTGGCCGTGCAGGTTTTCGCATTTCCCCTTATATCCTCGCAGGAAATGGGCGGATTCAAAATGCTGTTCAACGACGATCTCATACATGGTATTTCCGTCTTTGTCTTTACGTCTTTTCGACCAGGGTAAAGGGTTTTACTTCATCCCTCCCATCTACTTCATCCAGGAGCTGTTTTATGTTTTTCTTGTAAATAGGGTGTACCAGGTCGGGAGCGATATCGGCCAGGGGTACCAGAACAAAAGCCCTTTCAACCAGCCGGGGGTGCGGAACAACAAGCTGCGGCGGAGTGTCAATTACCTGGTCGCCGTAGAAAAGGATATCGATATCAATTGGGCGCGGCGTATCAATGGGTACCCTGCCCAGCTTGGACTCTATGCCCTTGGCCATTGTCAGCAGTGTGGCAGCGGGCAAACGGGTAGATGCCCTGAGTACCATATTCAGGAAGCGAGGCTGATTGGTATTGCCGACCGGAGCGGTATCGTAGATCGGAGAAAGGACTTCGATCTTTATTCTATCACGCAGGAAGTCGATGCCCAGGTCCAGGAAATGCTGGCGGTCTCCCAGATTGGACCCAAGTCCAAGGTAAACTGTAACAGGCTGGTCGTTTATCATGTTTTATCCCTCATTCCCCCAGTTTTGCATAATTTGTTTAATAGCCTGGGCCAGTTTGGGACTGGACCGTAGCCTTTCTATGAAAATGGGACATCCTTCCAGCAGGGAGTTTTGAGCGGCGGTGGCCATGCTGGATAAAAGGCTTTGCATATTTACATCATTCTGGGTTGCAGGATTTAATCCCAGGTTTGAGGATTCCATTTGTTTGCGAAGGTCTTCCGCCGTGAATTTCATCGGCGTAACGCAGGACTTGTACCAGGGACACTCTTTACACTGGACTACACCATAAGCTTCATTCAATATATCACCCATTATATACTCCTCATACCTTCTGATTCAGAAAAAGCGGATATAGTATTGTTCTGAATCCAGGCAACAAATACATATTTATTTTACTACTCTTTACGTATGAAACCAAATAGAAAAAGCGTGGTAATCCGATTCCGATTATCAGCGATGCCGCTGGCAATCCCAATGAACTGTTGCCGGGAAAATGACAAGTGAAGCTCATTAGTTATAAAATATATCCGGCTGCCGGCGACCGCGAGGTTTTACAGGGAGATGATATAAAATGTCGGATATTAATGTACTTGTACTGGCTCCTCTGGGAGATGAGTGTTTAAGTCGCATATCCGCCGTCAGTCCACAGGTGAAAGTGACCGATGCCTCCGGCCTGGCGGTACAGCCTGTTTTCCAGAGCACCAGAAAGGAGCATGAAGTATCTGCTGAACTGGACAGTCTGCTTTCCCGGGCTGAGGTACTGGTGGGTCTGCGGTATATTCCGGATTTAATCGCCCGCGCGCCGCGACTGAAATGGGTCCAGACACTGTCTGCGGGAGTGGAGAATATCCTTTCTGAGGAAATGGTCTCCAGCACGGTTATTTTAACCAATGTTAGCGGGATACATACCGTCCAGATCAACGAGCTGGTTTTCGGTTTGATATTGGGCTTTGCCAAGCATCTACCTCAGTGCCTTGAAAACCAGAGGACGAAGAAATGGGAGCGTTTCGCTCCTGACATTCTGCGGGGCAGGACCCTGGGTATAGTTGGACTGGGAAAAATCGGCTCGGCGATAGCTCGCACAGGTAAGTTCCTGGGAATGCGGGTACTGGCTACCCGGCGTTCTGCCAAAGGGGTAACACATACCCGTTATGCTGATGCGGTCTACCCCCCGGGGCAGATTGAATATCTGCTGCGGGGAAGCGATTACCTGGTTCTGGCCCTGCCCTTTACTCCTTCAACGGAAAAATTTATCGGAGAAAAGGAGCTTTCCCTGATGAAGTCAACAGCTTTCCTGGTCAATATCGGCAGGGGCAGGATCGTTGATGAGGAAGCCCTGGTACAGGCCCTGGAGCATAAACGGATCGCCGGGGCCGGACTAGATACCTTTACAGTTGAGCCTTTGCCCCCCTCAAGTCCTCTCTGGACATTGCCGAACGTGATCATTACGCCCCACATCGCTGGCGCGGCTGAAGATTACATGCTGAAAGCCACGGACGTCTTTTGTGAAAATATACGGCGATATCTCAACGGGCGCAGGCTGATCAACGTGGTGGATAAGAAGCTGGGCTACTGACCGGAAAACACCGTCACATTTTGCTTTTCACCATTTTGGCTATGTTGTTTAGCGTCTGCCCGGTTTTTTCATTGATAATTACATCTGCATAGCGGTCGTGGGGTGTTTCACTGAGAGTGATAATGACCAGTTTGGCGCCGTTATCTTTGGCCAGTAGCGGCATCTGGGCTGCGGGGTAGACCACCAGAGACGAACCAGCAACGATGAAGACATCGCAATCGGACGATTTTTCCTCGGCCTGCATGATAGCGTCCGCTGGAAGGGACTGTCCGAAGGCTATGGTAGCCTGCTTCAGGTACCCCCCGCATTTACACTCCGGGGCTTTTTCGCCTGTCCTGTCCATCATCTCTTCTATTTCTTCCCTGGGCCATCTTTTTCCGCACGACAGGCAGGAGACCCATCGGATCGTTCCGTGCAGCTCAACCACTTTATCATCCGGAACACCAGCAGCCTGGTGCAGTCCGTCCACGTTCTGTGTTATGACACTTTCCAGCTTACCTATCTTATATAGATCGGTTATGGCATAATGCCCTATGTTGGGTTTGGCGCTGGACATGGTCGGCCAGATGGCTCTCGAAAATCCCCAGTAATGCTCGCGGCTGGCCCTGTTGGACATGAACTTGTCAAATGTCAGCTCGTCCGGGTTCCATTGGTGCCAGAGACCTCCCGGACTGCGAAAGTCCTGGATGCCTGATTCGGTACTGATGCCTGCCCCCGTAAATACAACAACTTTTCGTGAATTAAAAATCATCCCGGCCACAGTCTCAATATCATCCATTGAAAAACCCCCTCTGCGTGTCTTTATCGGTGGTATGTTTTATATTCTAATTATACCCCTTTATATCTGGTGATCAAAAATGGGTCGACATAACATAATAAGCCGACGGTTGGGCTTGACCGGCGGCGGGTGTTATAATAGTCTTAAAAAATATATAGGTATATTAATTATTCTTACGATAAGTTATGAAAGATTATTATAGCATCCTGGGTGTTCCAGAAAATGCAGGGGATGAGGATCTCAGAAAAGCCTTCCGGAAACTTGCTTTCCGCTATCACCCGGACAAGAATATCGGCCAGGAAAAAGAAGCCGGGGAAAAGTTTAAAGATATCAATGAGGCCTATGGTGTCCTCAGCGATAAAGACAAGAGATGGCAGTACGATCAGGTGAGGAAGGGGCGGTATGCCGGAGGCGGCTTCAATTCTACCTATCCGGGATTCGGCTATTCTCGGGAGGATATTTTCCGGGATACCTTCAGCAACCGGGCTACCATGGATGACCTGAATAGGATGTTCGCCCAGGCAGGATTGCGCTTTGACCGGGATTTTCTGAACAGGATATTCTTTAACGCAGATAATGTTATTTTTAAGGTCTATTACAGTGGTCCGCAGGCCAGAAGCAGTTATTATAGCCGGAGCGGCGCCGCCGGCAGGTCTCCGGTCTCCATGCAAAATTACAAGCCCAATTTTTTAGAGAGATGGATAACCAGGGCTACCCTGAAATTGGGTAATTTTGCCCTGAGGCAGCTTTTCGGAGTTCAGACTACGCCTGCGAGGGATAACCTGGACCGCTGTGGTAACCTGGTTATCACCCGTTCCGAGGCCGTTGAAGGGGGAGAAAAAGAGTACAGGTACAAATCAGGCTGGAGGTCCCGAAAGCTGATGGTAAAAATACCAGCCGGTATCCAGGAAGGGACTCAAATACGTTTGAGGGGTATGGGGCAAAAAAAGGGTAAAGACAGCGGAGACCTGTTCCTGCTAGTAAAGCTGGTAGATTAAGCCCGTTCTCAGTTGCTTTTCTTTTTGAAAAGACTGAAAAACCTGTCCTGGTACTCCTCAAAAACGCCCCACCGGTCCAGCTCTGTTTTTAGTTCTGAAGGCTCCATTTCTCCCCTTGATACAAGGTCGAAAAGCGTTTCAAAACGCATCCTGGCGTCAGCAGGTATTCCGCTGGAATCCATATTCAGCAGTCCCCGCTGGTTCAACTGGCGGAAGTTGTCACCTACTGAACGCTGTGTTATTTCATAGATGAATTTCAGTATGGAAACATCCCATAGCAGGTCCTCTCCCTTGATGATGGAGGTCAGCGGATCACCCTTCTGGTCGACCTCGGTGTTCAGCCTGGCCAGCACCTCAGGCAGGTTTTCAGATACTATGTTTAGTTCTTTGGGTTCATTACGGTAGGCATAAAAAAGGCCGGGCGAGTTGGAATCCAGGTTATTGAGCAGCATCTCGAAGTATTTTTTTGCTTCCGGGCTGAATCCCTGTACTCTTGAAAGATAGTACGGAGTAACGATTTTCGGCCGCTCAGCGATAACCCTCCCTTCCCTGATCACAGTCTCGCTGCTCCTGGCGATATCGTTAAAGGCCGCCTCGGCCACCAGGTAATAATAAACATTGGTGGTGCCGAAAGTTGCCAGACTCTGTTTAGGAGCCCTTATTATCTGGGTATTCATAACGGCCAGGCGTATTCTATTCTCCGATTCCATGAGAAGCTGTTACCTCTTTTCCACAAGTCTATATTTATTATTGTATATGGGCTATTTATACGTGACGGCGTCATGCACTATCTGATGCTCCGCCGGACTTCAGGCCGGTATCGCTTTACGCTGAAATACCGGTCAGGGCTTTTTATCATAATTCGACGAATCTTTTGCAGGACAGGTGCAAGCAAATCGTCAGGGGATAGCCTCCAGTTCGTTTTTATATTCTGTTAACACCTGGGTGTACTGTCCCTCAAGCTGGATCTTGAGCTTACGCCATTCTTCCTGGAACTGGGGCTGCTTTTCAATATCGATCCTGACGCCTGACATGGATGCTCCCTGCTGGCGTAACGCCTGTTCTACCTTGGCCTGAAAGTCCGCTTTAAGGGAATCATAAGCTTGTTTAAGCTGCTGTTCGCCCTGTTCGGAATAATGATTAAAAACGTGCCGTATTTGATTCAGGACGGCCTCCACGCGTGTTTTATCCGTTTTAATGGCTTTTATGCCGTCCATAGACAGCTTATTGGTCCTCTTACCGGCATCATCCCTTGGAATATCGATATTTTTGATTAAAACAGTGTTAATGCCGCGGATCACGTATTTGGAGGCCTTTTTGTCAAATTTTTTTACCTCCGCAGCCAGGTCTATTGCCTGTTTCAGGTGCCTCGCAGCCAGCTTTTCTCCTTCGGGGACATATTTCCATTCAAGACGCTCATCCTCAGTGGCTTCACCGATTTTGTCTATTTTTTCCATCGCTATTTCGCGAGCGCTTTTAATTTCTCCCATTTTTTCACTCCTCTAGTTTCTCAATATTATTATACAGGATCAGGAACACGATATTAAAGAAACAGATGTAATTTTGAATTAGGAGGATGAATCGGGGCATGGCAACCTGTGTTTGCCGCAGGATCTCAGGGTGGCGGGGTAGACTCTATTATCCTGGTAATCCTCTATATGAGAGTGCGGGCTGTTTTATTCATTGAAAAGCCTGTTTGCCCTGTATTCAACCGGCTGGCGGAGGCAGCTTATTATTTCCGGATGCTATTTAACGAACTCGGTATTTCCGGTATGGGCGGTATCGTAACCTCCCATTTCATCGACGATCTTTTTGAACTCGCTGCTCCGGATAATCTCCAGGACAGGGGCGAAAAGCGGGCTGCGATAGTTGTTGATGGGAATAACCAGGTCGAAACTTTCTTTGGTTGCAGGCAGGAAGTCCAGGTTGCATGAATTCGCGGCCGCCTGTATACCCAGGGCTACATCTGCTTCTCCTCTGACAATGCTCATGGCTACGGCAATGTGAGTATCCAGCTCATGATTATATCCCTTGATACTATGAGGCAAAATACCCATTTCCCGCAATTTATAGTCCAGCCAGACCCGCGTTCCCGAACCCTTCTGGCGGTTGACAAAAGTTACATCACCACGGCTCAGGTCTTCCGGTCCTCTGATTCCTTTTGGATTTCCCTTGGCGACCATAAAGCCCTGGATCCGGTCAGCCAGGTGCACTACGGCTACCTCTATACCCTGAAGAGTATGCCGGATGTAGGGATAGTTATATTCACCGGTTTCTTCATCCAGCAGGTGTATGCCGGCCATATCAGCCTTGCCTTCCTGTATTGCCAGAAGTCCTCCAAGACTGCCAGCCGGAGTGATCTGGACCATCATTTCCGGGTTGCGGTATTTCAGCCGGCTTACCAGGAGCTCAAGGGCCATATCGTTGCTGCCCACTATGTCGATCTTTTTCTGTATCTCGATTCGGCTGGCTGAACTGGAGGCGGACTCCTGTGTTTCCCTCTGGAAACGCCAGCGGGCTAGTTGAAGAGAAAAAGCCGCTTCCAGCTCCTCAGGGGTATAGCCCTGGCTTAGCGTATCCAGGATGAGATTGTTTACTATTCCGGCCAAACGGCTTTGCCTTAAGGGCTGCCTTTGCGGGCTGTCATTCTCGCCCATGACGATGGTGCCTCTTCTGCGGCTGGCTCCCAGTATGCCTTCCTGTTCCAGTTCCTGGTATGCCCTGGCTACGGTTGCAGGATTAATATGCAGAGTACTGGCCAGGTTCCGCACCGTAGGTACCCTTTCTCCCGGCTTAAGCTGATAGTTGGCCACATGCTGTTTTATCTGGTCAATGATCTGTTTATACAGCGGAATGTCAGCCCTGCCGCTAATATTGATATCCAACATGGGCGCTCTCCTAATTTGTGCTGTATTATTCGATACAATTTATTATAACAATACCCACACAAAAGTTAAAGCTACCGATAGAAATAAGTGTATTTTGTATTAGTCCGGCAGGTTGGCCGTCTTCGGCTTTCAATGTACAAAAAAGAAAACAGCCCCTGAAAACGTTTAAGAGGGGGATGAGCCCTCTTAAACAAAAGGAGGAGATGAAAAAGGTTCTGGAATAGCCTTATTTCAGGTTCATTACCTTATCTATATAGGCCGGTGTGGTCCTCTCGAGTGAATTGGTTGCCCCTATCGGCGTGGTGATCTGGATCAAAAAAGTGGTATTAGGACCCAGGGGTTGCACGCTGAGAGCATCTACCAGGTTGCCTCCATTGTTATTGGTAACATTACTTCCAACGGTAATCTGGAACTGCTCATTGACGTCCAGCAGGTTATCACCATTGCAATTGCCTATTTTGGTCAGGGTCCAGTACAGGTCATCGACTTTCTGGTACTGGTCTATCAGGGATATAACGACCTTGTTTTTACTCCCGGCTGCGCAAAAACCATTATTTGAAGGGTCCGGATCGGGAGGAGTGAAATCCAGTTCCGTTCCGCTCAGAGTGGTGGATACGGTAAAGGATATCTGGCTGAGATATCCGTTTATGCCTGGATTCTCGGCCTTGGTTACTATACCTCCCAGGATCTTGGTTGTACTCTGGGCTTCTTTCAGTCCCTTATAAACTGCCTCCTGGCTCTTTTGAGAAGAAAACAGGCCTGCCGAGAGGATGGCATAGGCAAAGACCGCAGCTACAACCACAAAAGCAATAAGGATTATCGCCGTTTCCAGTCCCGTTATACCCTTTTGCTGATTAAGTGTTTTTACGATTCTCGAGATACGCATCAGTAAACTCCCCCACCAGTTAGCTATATACTAAAATAGCATCCGCCGGCACCAGATAACCACAAGAATATTACCTATTTTCATAGGTAAAAACACTCAAATTCGGATTAAAATCTCTGGACACAGAATTCGGCTGAAAGTCGCCGGGCGCAATGATGAGAGGAATGATTTGTAAGGAGCTGGCGGCAGGACGCCGGGATGTGGAATACCGATCGTCCTGCCATAAAAACAAGCTTTTTTATAGTCGATCGGCTATTTTCCGTCGATATACTTCCCGATCAGCAGATCGAACTTTCTCTTTTGCTCAAGAGTCATAATGGCAGGCGCTGTGACGATCGAGGTTTTCAATGCTGTCTGGCATTCACACCGGCGTTTTTCGGGTAGTTTTTTAACAGCCACTTGAATTATTTCCCTGGCCATATTCATATTTTTTTTCAACAGATCGAGAATCACATCTGCGGTTACACCGGCTTCGTGTTCCCTCCAACTGTCATAATCGGTAATGCAGCTAATGCTGGCATAACAGATTTCCGCCTCGCGGGCCAGTTTGGCTTCCGGCATAGCGGTCATACCTATAATATCGGCGTTCCAGGATTTATATAGCCGGGACTCAGCCCGGGTTGAGAAAGCGGGACCTTCCATGGCGATATAGGTGCCGCCCTTATGCACTTTGGCGCCTGCTTCCACAGCACAGTCATACAGGAAGCTGCTGAACTCATCGCAGTACGGATCGGCAAGCGAAACATGGACTACTACTCCGTCTCCGAAGAAGGTGCTGATGCGTCCATGTGTACGGTCTATGATCTGATCCGGTATTACCAGTTCGCCGGGTTTCAGCTCCTCCTTAAAGCTTCCGCAGGAGTTGATCGCGATAATGAATTCTACTCCCAGGGATTTTAAGGCATAGATATTGGCCCGTGCCGGTATTTCACAGGGTAATATGCGGTGTCCCCGTCCGTGACGCGGCAAAAAGGCTACCCCTGTCCCGCCCAGATTACCTATGGTAATACTATCACTCGGAGCGCCGAAAGGCGTTTCCAGTGTTATATCCCTTATATCCGTTATACCTTCTATTTTATATAGACCTGTTCCGCCGATTACCCCGATTTTTGCCGTTACCATAATAAGTCCTCCTTGTTTCACGAGTTAGATTTTATCCCGTTCGGGCCTTTGTCTACCCTGGAAGCGTTTGTCTCCGGAAGTTGAAAACTTCAGGATGCTTTTAGTTCGCGCAAGCCCTCCATATAAGGTTCGCGTACTATCCCCTTTTCGGTGATAATAGCCGTGATGTATTGATGTGGGGTAATATCGAAAGCAGGGTTTGCCACACAAATATCCGCAGGGGCGATATGTACTCCCTGTATAGCGGTAACCTCATCAGCTTGACGTTCTTCGATCACGATCCCTTCTCCGTCCGTAATAGAGAGGTCGAGGGTACTGGTAGGAGCGGCGATATAGAAGGGTATTCCGTGCGCCCCGGCCAGCACGGCATGAGAATATGTGCCGATTTTGTTGGCGGTATCCCCGTTGGCGGCAATACGGTCAGCTCCGGTGATAACTGCCTGTATCCTTCCCAAGCGCATGAAAGCTCCGGCCATGGAGTCCGTGATAAGTGTGAACGGAATGGCGCACTTTTTCAATTCGAAAGCCGTCAGACGTGCTCCCTGTAGCAGCGGCCTTGTTTCGGTAGCCATTACACGGATTATTTTCCCCGCGGCGTAAGCCTGTTTGATTATTCCCAGGGCGGTACCGCAGCCGGCTGTAGCCAGAGAGCCTGCATTGCAGTGAGTCAGCACCGTATCGCCCTCATTGATAAGCGATGCGCCCAGGCGGCTGAGACTGAGGTCCGATTCCCTCTGTTCACTGTGAATAGCCAGTGCTTCCTCTATCAACGCCTGTTTAATATCCGCGATGTTCGTATAATTCTCCTCCACCCGTTTCATGCGTTCAATAGCCCAGAACAGGTTACGTGCGGTGGGACGGCTGTCCCGCAGGGTTTTCCTGACTGTTTCCATTTTGGCCAGGAAGCCGGTGAGGCTGTCAGCCTGTATTTCCAGCGCACCCAGCGCAATACCGTAGGCGGCAGCGATGCCGATTACCGGCGCTCCACGCACCGCCAGCCTCCGGATAGCTGACGCTACCTCATGGTAGGTGGTGATTTCAAGGTATACCTCTTCCAGGGGAAGTCTGGTCTGGTCAATAATTATCAGTTTGTTATCGCGCCAGGCCAGGGGCTCAAGATTAAACATTGTATCGGTCCTTTCTCCGGGCATTAGAATTAATTATACCTGTTTTGATAAAATCAGGTAAATGTACTTTTTTACTGGTTTCATAAAATCGAATCCGGGGAACCACTAAAATCATGCTTCCACTCCTTGCCAGTGTTGTTGTGGTCTCCTTTTCCGGGGTGATGGCCCCCGGTCCGATGCTGGCCGTTCTTCTGGCAAAAAGCTGCCGTTCCGGCTGGGCGGGTACCTGGATGTCGCTGGGGCATGCGGTAGTTGAAATACCCCTGATCCTGGTGATCTACTTCGGTTTCGGCAGGCTTTTTCAAAACGATCTCACCCAGATAGTAGTCAGCCTGCTGGGAGGGAGCATGATCATATGGATGGGCGTCAGCCTGTTTCGCAGCCGCCGGGTAATCAATACAGGCGAACGGGAATCGACCCATAACGCCTTTGTTGCCGGTATATTGATGACAGCCCTTAATCCTTTTTTCCTGCTCTGGTGGGCAACCGTGGGAATTATGTGGACGATGAAGTTTGTGGATTACGGTATCCCGGGGCTGGTGATATTTATCGTTGTACACTGGATGTGCGACCTTGTCTGGCTTTCATTTGTTTCCGTCACGGTTTACCGTTCCAGATCGCTCTGGCGTCCGGCCGTACAGGAATGGATTTTTATTGTTTGCAGCGTTATGATAGCCGGATTCGGGGCCTGGTTTATGTATTCGGGTATCCAGCGGCTCTTAGCGGGGGCCTCTTGATGACCGTTATACAGCAAGTATATCGTTTTTGCTATAATACATTAACATGGATGTACTTCTCATCACCTTTCAGGCTGTTATCGCTTTGCTGGGTATCGGTGTTCTGGGCTTCTGGATTATTGGGCGCAAGAGGATTCCGGGCAAAGCTCTTGGCCTGTTAAACTCCATAGCCATTGATATAGCGCTGCCCTGCCTGGTACTGTCCAATATTCTGGCCCAGTTTTCACCGGAGAAATATGCCGGCTGGTGGCAAATGCCGCTATGGTGGCTGGGATTTACACTGGTAGCCCTGGTACTGGCCCTTCTGGCTTCTCTCCTGGTCGGGAAAGAGTTCCGGGGTGAATTCGCCACGGGGCTGTTATACCAGAACGGCATTTTCTTTCCTCTTCTGATCATCACCGGGCTTTTCAGCCAGCCGTCCGGATACATAGCGCAGCTTTTTCTATTTATCTTTCTTCAGCCTTCCATCGTCTTCAGCACCTACCCGCTCTTTTATCCTGGCAGGCCTCCTGAAGAAAGGGTGAATGTGAGGAGAATACTCAATCCAGTCCTGATTTTCACCGTCATTGGTCTGATACTTGGGCTGGTGGGGGTAAAGCAGTACGTGCCCGGTTTTGTAAGTTTGATTCTGGTCATGGTAGGCGGAATGGCCGCTCCCCTGTTCATGTTGATTCTGGGAGGTAATGTCTATAACGATTTTAAGGACCGCAAAGGAAACGGGCGACGGATATATAGCGGAGAAGTTATCAAGTTCACCCTGGTGAAAAACATCCTTTTTCCACTGGTCTTCCTGGGTATTCTGCTCCTCATACGTCCTGATTATCCCCTTGCTTTGATTATCATCCTCCAGGCGTCTGTTCCACCTATTACCGCTATACCTATCTTCGCGGAACGTTCAAATGGCAACCGGGCGCTGGCCGGCCAGTTTATCGTAGCCAGCTTTGTAGCTTCAATCCTGACTATTCCGGCCGTTATTGTGCTTTTCAGCCGTTTTTTCCCCTTTCCGGGCTGAACCGGCGCATTCAACCCGGATAAACAAACTAATACAGACGCAATATTATTTAAGCAAATAGCACGAAGCATCAGGGCGGTGGGGACTTGTATCATTATCTGGTGCGTCTGTACTGATATATTATATCGCGAGTTCTGTTTCGCCGGACGGATTATCGCTTCCTGATTCAATTGACACTCCACCTGCCTTAATCTAAAATCGAATTATGCCAATTGGGTTATTTAAGGAGTAGTCCGTGAATATTGATGAGATACGCCAGTCTTTCCTGGCTTTTTTTGAGGAAAAAAAACATACGGTTATCCCCAGTTCGTCCCTGGTCCCGTACAGCGATCCTACTTTACTTTTCACCAGCGCCGGAATGGTGCAGATCAAGCCCTATTTTCTGGGAACGGAAACACCCCCTAATAACCGTTTGGCCTCCTGCCAGAAGTGCTTCCGTACCACGGACATAGAATCAGTCGGCGATACCAAGCACCTGACTTTTTTCGAAATGCTGGGCAATTTCAGCGTGGGCGATTATTTTAAAAACGAAGCTATAGCCTGGGCCTGGGAGTATATTACCCGGCGTTTGAAGCTATCTCCGGATAGATTATGGATAACCGTTTATACCGATGATGATGAAGCCCTGGAAATATGGCACCGTACAATAGGAGTGCCGCTGGAGCGTATCATGCGGTTCGGGGAGAAAGACAATTTCTGGGGGCCGGCGGGAAGTTCGGGCCCCTGCGGGCCGTGCAGTGAGTTGCATTACGACTTCGGGGAACAATATGGCTGCGGAAGAAAAGACTGTAATCCGGGCTGCGACTGCGGACGCTTTGTCGAGATCTGGAACCTGGTCTTCACACAATATAACCAGGACGAAGCCGGACTGCGTACACCGCTTCCCAGGCCAAATATCGATACCGGTATGGGTCTGGAAAGGATAGCGGCGGTTATTCAGGGCAAGTCCACTGTCTATGATACGGATGTTTTTGCTCCTTTGCTGCAAAAGCTTGCCCTTTTTACCGGCAGGAAGTACGGGGTTGATCCTGAAGCTGATAATGCTATGCGGGTTATCGTGGAGCACAGCCGCGCCATTGCCTTCCTGCTGGCGGATGGGGTAATGCCGGCCAACGACGGGCGCGGTTATGTTCTTCGGCGGCTGATACGCCGGGCAGCCCTGTTCGGTAAAAAGCTGGGCCTGGAAAATCTTTTCCTCAAGGAAACTTGTGCGGACTCCATTGACCGCATGAAAAAGGTCTATCCCGAGCTTGAGCATAGGCGGGATGTAATACTGAAAGTAGCGGACCTGGAAGAATCGCGTTTCCACGAGACGCTTAATACCGGATTAACGCTGCTGGACGGACTGATCTCCTCGGATTCCAGCCGCGTACGTAATACCGTTCCGGGTGAAGATGTATTCAGGTTATATGATACCTATGGATTCCCGGTAGAACTAACCAGGGAAATGGCCGCGAGGGCCGGTCTGGCTGTCGATATGGAAGGTTTCAACAAAGAGATGGAGAAACAGAAGGAAAGAGCGCGCTCTTCTCACAAGTTCGATATCGCCAGGGGCAATGGAAAAATGGAAATAAGGCCGGGTATAGCCGGGTCCCTCTTTGTCGGATATGACCGCTTGAAATTCTCTTCCAGGATTAACGAAATCCTGGTTGAAGGCAAAAGCGTGGATGAGGTCCCGGAGGGACTGGAAGCAGGGATTATCCTGGAGTCCACCCCTTTTTACGGTGAGATGGGAGGTCAGGTGGGGGATACCGGCATAATCAGCAATTCCGGCGGCAGGTTTGCTGTAACCAATACCATACATATGGCTGACTGGGTGATACACCAGGGAAGGATCGAGAGCGGACGGTTTGCAGTCGGCGAGGAGGTGGAAGCGGAGGTGGACCTTTCCCGACGTATGGACATCGCCGCCAATCACACCGCTACGCACCTGCTGCAATACGCACTCAGGGAAGTCCTGGGACCGCATGTACAGCAAAGGGGTTCGATGGTAGGGCCTTCCGAATTCCGTTTTGATTTCTCTCATTTGACCGCCATGACGCCCGGGGAAATCCGCCGGGTGCAGAGTATAGTTAACGACAAGATCCGCCAAAATCTGGCTGTGAAGGCTGAGCAGATGGCTTATAAACAGGCGGTCTCCGGGGGTGCTACCGCGCTTTTCGATGAAAAGTACGGTGATATAGTGAGGGTAGTAAAAATCGGTTCGCCGGCTGTAAGCGCCGAGCTGTGCGGCGGTACACACGTTTCGGCTACCGGTCAGATAGGTTTCTTCCAGGTGGTCAACGAGAGCAGTATAGGCTCGGGACTGCGCCGTATAGAGGCTATGACCGGCAGAGGGGCGGAAAACCTTGTTGAGCAGAAGTTGGATGTCCTGGAACGGATCGCACGGGCGCTGGGCACCTCTCCGGACGGAGCGAAAGATAAGGTAGAAATGCTGCTCAACGACCTGGAGGCTGAGCGCAAGAAAATAGCCGGGCTGCAAAAAGAGGTAAGCCGTAAAAATGCCGGCGATCTGCTGGACAGGATTGAAGAGGTGAACGGCATAAAGCTCCTGGCAGCCGGGCTGACTGATGTAAAGCTCGATTCACTGAGAGAAATGGCTGATGTACTCAGGGAGAAAATGGGTTCCGGGGTAATCGTGCTGGCTTCTGTCTGTGATGACAAGCCGTCTTTTATCGCCATGGTTACTCCCGACCTGGTGCAAAAGGGATATCATGCCGGAGAAATAGTGAAGAAAGTGGCCCAGGTTACGGGGGGTGGCGGAGGCGGCAAACCGGGAATGGCCCAGGCCGGTGGTAAAGATAGTACCAGGGTGGAAGAAGCTCTGCATCTTGCCAGGACCCTTATAAAAGGTTAAAAGCCGCCGGAGCAGGTCTGTTAATGCCGCAGTATGACCGGAAATTCTGCCTTAAAAACGCATGGCACAGCGTGTGATGGCTATCCTCTCAAGTGGTAATCCGACTGACAGGGGTTTGTCCGTGTTGCATTTGATGAAAGATCGTGAGAAATTTTGTGTATTATTGCAGGGTTCCGGTCCGTTTTATACCCCGTTAAGGGGGAAAGGCCGGGTAGGGGGGTATTAGTTGCGTTACCTGGGTTTGGATGTAGGTGATAAGCGGACCGGAGTGGCGTTAAGCGATCCGCTGGGTATTATTGCCAGGCCGCTGCGGGTTTTCGATCGTACTGATGATGAAGCGGATATCGCTCTTATCATGGGTATAGTCAATCAATACCATGTCGAGCATATTATAGTTGGCTTGCCGAAATCCATGGATGGCTCAATGGGATCGCAGGCCGAAAAAGTAAGTCAATTTGCGGAAAAACTAAAACTGCGATCACCGGTTCCGGTAGAGTACAGAGATGAAAGGCTGACTACGGTAACGGCCAAACAATTAATGCAGGAGTCGGGGGCGAAGAGGAACGGACGGAACAGGAAGGGAGAATTTGACGCCGCTGCGGCGGCTGTGATACTTCAGTCCTTTCTTAACGAAGCCAGACCGCTGGAATATCCGCCGCAGGACCCCGATTTTTAACCCACAGGTGGAAGCCCAGGTGCGTAACAGGAGAAAAGTATCTTGGTCTGGATACAGTTTGCAGGCTGCCTGCTAATAATCGCCATAGCTGGTTCCAGGTTATCCAGGGACGCTGATGCAATTGCCGAAAAGACCGGGCTGGGAAGAGTCTGGATCGGTGTAGTGCTGCTCGCAACCGTTACTTCCCTTCCGGAGATCGCCACGGGCATCAGTTCGGTCACATTTATAAAAAACCCTGACTTAGCGATCGGAGACCTCTTTGGCGCCAGCCTGATAAACCTGACTATTATAGCTGTTATTGATGTGCTTTATACACGCGGCCCGCTCCTTCACCTCATGGGAAACAGCATTGTTCTGGCTACAATTCTCAGCATGTTTTTGTTGGCCGCCGCCGCTGCCTCGATATTTATGGCCAAAAGCATTTTCACCCTGAATATTTTCGGCCTGGTGGGAATCTACTCGATAATACTACTCTGTTTGTATCTGGTGGCCCAGTACGTGCTGTTCCGTTTTGATACCAGGCAGAATGCTGTTCCCGGTATGGTCAGCGGTCCGCTTCCGGGAGTCTCTTCTATTTCGCTGAGAAGGGCTATAATCTCTTTTTTGATATCTGCCCTGGTAATCGTAGGCGCCGGGATATGGCTGGGCTTTATCGGAGACCAGATAGCAGATGCTACCGGTCTTAAAGCCGGTTTTGTCGGGACCCTGTTTCTGGCTGTCAGCACTACTGCTCCCGAGATGGCGGTCTCTATATCGGCTGCCCGGCTGGGAGCACTGGAAATGGCTGTCGCCAATGTTATCGGCAGTAACCTTTTCAATATCGGAGTTGTTATTTTCGTAAATGACCTGGTCTACGCTGAAGGGCCGATCTTCAAGTATGTCAGTACCGGACATATTCTTACAGCCCTTTTTGCTTTGATGATGAGCAGTATCGTGATCATTGGCGTTATATTCCGGCCGAGGACCTGGATGAAGAGCTGGGTGGGGATAGACTCCTCTTTGATTGCGATCATGTATGTCGCTGCCATGGTGACGCTGTATTTCTTCGGAACTCACGGATGATGCCAGTTTCGATTGCTGTATGATGTTCAGGCCGGAGTTCCCTGGCGGGTTCTCCGGCCCCGATGGCGTTGAACTATGCGGTCTTATATCTAGTGTAGTGTCTTTCGGAAAGATTACCAATAATTTAGCTTTATTTCATTGTATAGAGAAGTCTGAGACGCTACACTAGGTTATCTCAATGTGCGACTTTTTTCTGCGGACTACACCGATCATTATTCCACCAAAGAGTATGGCCATAATCCCTATACCCCATTGAGATACCCCGGGAGCGGCGGGTGGCTTTGATATCATGGTTTTGAATGTCGTGGCATCACCGGCCTTGTCCGTGTCTGGATCATCGCTCAGTCTGGTGCTTATATTGGTACCTTTTATTGTGGCCTGATTTGAAATTGTTATTATGTATACCGGATTATTTATTGCGACATTAAATGTGATTATCGCAGACGCACCGGCGGCGATATTTCCGATATTAACCTCTACCTTTTTGTCTCCGGCTGTATTTCCCTGGATAACAGTCCCCTGAGTTTTCGTAACGCTTTTTGCCACCAGTGTTGTGCTGGAGTCCGGGGAATCATAGAACTTTACTGATTTGGCTGATGAACTGCCTTGATTGGTTATTGTCGCTGTGTACTGGATGATGTCTCCCGGGCTGATAGTTTTATTGCCGTCGACATCTTTCAACAGCTTATCAACCAATGTAAACACAATGCCGGATGAGCTTGCCTGTATTGGACTGAGAGAGTTATTGGCTTGATCCGAAATAACCGGCTGGATACCGGCCGTTTCAGCCGGAACAGTCCCCGCATCCGCGGTTTCATTCGCCTGAATGGGCATAGCGACTACAGCCAGCGTCACCAATATTGCCAGAAGCGCAATGATATACGGGGGTCCTGTTTTTTTAATCTTTTTCATATGAATAGTACCTCCTTGATTTTGTTTTTTCGATATTTTAAAAATTTGGTGTAAATTTCCTATCCATGGCATAAAACGTGTTAGCTGTAATCACTTTACCCGGGTCCTCGGCAATACGCCGGTATTGCACGTTGCCATAGTAACAATAATAATATCCAATGCTGAAAAAAAACTGAAAGCAGGATAAGAGTTTGCTGAATAACCGTAATTCGGCTATTCTGCCAGCGGAAGTCTGATGATAAATGTAGTTCCGACGTCGGGTGTGCTTTGCACGCTTATCTCTCCGCTGTGTTTTGAGATAATGGCTTTTGTGATTGATAGACCGAGACCTGTGCCTGTCTGGTTTTCCTTGTTGACGCGGTAAAACCTCTCAAAAATCCTGGATAAGTGTTCAGGAGCAATTCCCTCACCGTTGTCCCGGACCGTGATAACGGCTTTTCCGTCTTTGCTGGCAGCCATGACCTGGATTTTTCCTCCCGGCGAGGTATGCCTGATCGAGTTCTCCAGCAGGTTCCAGAGTGCCTGCTCCAGCAGCCGCTCATCACACTTGATCATCAAGGAAGAGCCCGGCAGGAATTCTATCTGCCTGTCCTCGGCGATAACCTGTGCGGCTTCAGCGGAAGAAAGGCACAGGGAGTTCAAATCGATAGTGCTGACATTTAACGCTGTCACTGCCTCCAACTGGCTCAGTTTGAGCATATCGTTGATAAGGTGAGTAATTTTATTAAGGGACAAACTCATGTTATCCAGGGCGTGTTTCAACTCTTCAGGATTATACCTGGCGCCCCGCTGCAGGACATCTACGAATCCTTTCAGCACAGTCACAGGAGAGCGTAATTCGTGAGAAGCATCAGCCATAAACTGGCGTGTTTTTACCTGTACTTCTTTCTCTCTGGCAATACTGTCCTGTACGCTGTCCAGCATTTTATTGAAAGCCGAAATTGTGTAATATATTTCATTCCTGGACTTGGCAACGACCATACGCCGGCTGAAATCTCCGTCAGAGACCATCCGGGAAACGCGGGCCATGTCAATCAGGGGGCGTACAACTGCGCCGGTCATGATAAACCATAGACCGCTGGTTATTATCAGAAGCGAGGTGAATCCAACTATCAGTGTCAATCTCAATACGGATAAAGCTTCATCGGCTTCATCCAGCCTTACCTCACTTTGTATCATACCTACCAGGCTTCCGCTGGAATTTAATACCGGCCAGATAATAGTCATCACGCGAAACGGGTACCCCTCGGGTTTACTGATTATTCTTAATGGTTCGTTTCCCTCGGTGATGCTGTAGAGGTCCTCCGTGGAGAAATCCGTCTTGGCGAAACCTGGATTCCCCTGGCCGAGAGGTTGTATCAGTTCACCCTTGACATCCAGAAGAAAGAAAGAGAAATCCGGCCCGGGTGTAATGGAGAGATTGCGGGCAATCTGGTTGAGATCGTCTACTCGCAGGCTTTCCTGGGGTTCGGTATTGCTCAATGCCCATGAAACGAGTTCATCCGTCTGCATCAACCTGTTATTGATCAGTCGGCTTTGTACCATATTGTATACCAGGAAACCGGCGATGACCAATATCACCAGTGCCATTATCAGGTATATAAAGAAAAGCCTCCAGCGAAGGCTTCCCATGAGATTTTTCACGTTTTTAGCCTCAGCGTATAACCAATACCATGCATGGTTTGAATCACCGAAGGTTCGCCGAGCTTCCGGCGCAAATGACCGATATATACCTCCACGATATTGCTGTCGCTGTCATAATCATATCCCCATATTTTGTTAAGGATTGAATCCTTGGACAGGACCAGGTGAGGATTGCGTAAAAAAAGATGAAGCATATCGAATTCTTTGGCACTGAGGTCTATCGGTATTCCGGCCCTCAATACTTCCCTGGAGTTTACCTTCATCTCTATGTCCAGGAACTTCAGGTCATTTTGTTTCCAGGCTGCTCCGGCCCTGCGTAACAGCGCCTGTATTCTGAGCAGCAGTTCATCAAAATTAAACGGTTTTATCAGGTAATCGTCCGCTCCTGATTTGAATAGCTTCACCTTATCTTCGATACGGTCCAGGGCGGTTAATACCAGGATCGGTACGTTGCTTTCAGCCCTGATGCGTGTGCATACTTCATCTCCGCTCAGACCGGGCAGTCTGAGGTCCAGTATTACCAGGCCGGGTTGATGTTGACGGAATGATTCTATGGCGGCTTTGCCTTCGCTGGCTGTCGCTATTTCAAATCCTTCCGGAACGAGACCCATCTTTAAAAAATCGATAATAAGGGGATCGTCCTCGATAATCAGTATTTTTGTAGACGCTTCCGTTTTTTCTTGACCGGCCTTATTCATCCTCTTTTCACACCTGCTTGTGGTTCTTGGTCTGGTAATGTCCTCTACATCCACGTTATTATACACCACGTGTTTTATCCCTGTCCGGGAACAAATATCATTCTAATAATAAATATGCGGGGGTAATTCGTAAAGAAGGATTTCCGGTCGGTTTGCACGGATTGTCATACGCCCGTTAGAATAATAATATCATTACATCAAAAAATATTCCCATTAATAGATCGTATACAGGAACAGGGCGGCGATGCGCATAGAAGAGATCGGAACAGAGACGCGGGGGCGGGGTGGTTTAAAGGAATATATAGAGATAATCAAACCGCGTGAAACAGCTTTACTGGTATTTATCGGTCTGGTTACATCCCTGGTAGCCGCCGGCGGCGCTCTTTCCGCCGGCCGTGGAGTAATAATATTCCTGGCTGTACTGGCAGCCAGCGCCGGGGCTAACAGTCTGACCAACTATCTTGACAGGGACCTGGATGCACGCATGACCCGCACCTCCCGGCGCGCTTTGCCGTCCGGGAGGATCTATCCCGCTGAAAAAGCTCTGTTTTTCTGCGGGGCTTTGACGCTTACAGGCCTGGTACTGGCCTGGTATCTGAGTCCCCTGGCCTTCCTGGCCGACCTGGTGGGAACAGCGGCGGCAGTGATCTATCGTAAAAGGGTGACCTGTGTTTTTCCGCAGGGAGCGATTGCCAGTTGTGCGCCTATCATGATGGGGTGGCTGGCTGTGAGGTCCAGTCTGAACTGGGAAATTTTCCTGCTGTGCCTGCTGATTATCGCCTGGCTTCCCTCGCATATCTGGAGTATAATGACCGCTCACCGGGATGACTATATCAGGGCGGGCATCACCTGGTTTCCTCTCAATTGCAGCCTGAAGTCAATCTCCAGGGTATTGTTCGCATTTTGTCTTCTTATGTATACCGCCTCGATCGCTCTCTATTTCACGGGTGATTTCGGTATGGTTTTCCTGATTATCGCCAATATCATCGGCCCGGTGGCCGTATTTGCCAGCCTGAGGCTGATGATGTCCCGCAACTCTCGCGATGCCTGGAAACTTTACAAGATATCCGCTTTCCCCTATCTTGGACTGCTTTTCCTGGCTATTGCCGTAGACCTCTGGACCAGGATGTAATTGTTTTAGAGCTTGTTAGCGAATCGACAGGTTAATCCTACCATCCTGCTTTTCAGCGGTTCAACCGCCAGATTTGAAAGTTTAGATTGGCTGCAATGCTGACCCAGATGATATAGGGAACAAGCAATCCGCCTGCTGCCGCAGAAACCCTGAATGACAGAACGATAGTGGACAGGATAAGCAGCCAGAGAACCGTTATCAGCGCCAGCCCGCCGGAGACAGACCTGCGGCCGAAAAAGACTGCAGACCACAATATATTAAATAATAACTGTACCCAGAAAAGGCTGAATGCCGCGGTAACGCCATCCCGGGAGAGACCTTCCTTCCAGACCAGGAAAACGGAGATGCCCATTAAAAGGTACAGCGCGGTCCAGACGGGGCCGAAAGCCCGGTTTGGAGGAGTGAATCCCGGCTTCTTCAGTCCTCTGTACCATTGCGGGATGGCCGGTGTGGTAAACAGGGCTCCGATGCCTCCTGCTCCTTCGCAGATCAGTATACAGGCGATAAGTTTAATGATATCCGTCCAGTCCATCCGGATAACCAGCCTTTTTAACAGTTTTCTGTCATTCTTGAGTCCCGTTTACTACATATTATTTTATTAAATATCGGGATTAAGTATCTCATAGCAACGGGGTTTATTTTCCCGAAACTGGATCATACCAATCTTCTCTCATGTTTTTTGTTTCGGGTTCAGGCTTGTTTAGCTGCCTTCAGGGAAAAGACCAGCGGGACTTTGTCTCCTTTAACCCGCCACCAGCCGTCCTCACTCCTTTCGGTAAAAGGGGACCAGCGGTAAGCGGATAGAGGGAATTCGTGCAGGTATTCGATCATCAGCCCGGCCCCGATAATAGCATTAACCACATCTCCCAGGCTGTAGACCCATTCATAGGAGGGATGGATGACTGCAGCGTTGCGGTCGGTATAGTCTCCTTCAGGTTCCCATCTGGTCGGCTCCGGCCGGTGAAAATAGGAGCAGGTCACCCTGAAATCATCGGCTTTTTCCGAGTTGTCAAAAACACACAGGAAGGGATGACCTTCTACTATGTAGAAAAATCCCCCGGGCTTGAGGTAATGGGCGATGATCTCCGCCCAGCGTTTCAGGTCCGCCAGCCAGTAGAGTATGCCGTAAGAGGTAAAAACGATATCAAATTGGCCGGCCAGTTTTTGGGGCAGTTCGTAGATATCGCTGAGAATGAAGTCCGCCTTTATACCGGTTTCGCGGCTTAACGAACAGGCGAGATCGATTGCCCTGGTCGAATAGTCAACCCCGGTGGTTTTGGCCCCCAGTCTGGCCCAGGAGAGAGTATCCATACTGAAATGGCACTGGAGATGCAGCAATGATTTTCCGCGGACATCGCCTACTTCGTTTATTTCAATAGATTTGAGCGTACTCCGTCCGGCTTTAAATCCCCGGATATCGTAAAATTCCGAACGCTCATGAATGGACGTCAGTTCGTCCCAGAGTTCCCGGTTGGCATTCAAATATGTATCCACAACAAAATCCTTCTTAAGACAATCGTTTTGGAGTATAACATAACTTCCGAATAAGCACAACAGAATGAACTACAGGGCGGCTATTCCCGGCTGCATTATCAGTCGCCTTGATATAACGGAAACTGCCGGCAAGACACAGGCAGGGGGCATTATATAAACAGAGAAGTCATAATAAGCTTAACATCGATATTTCAGGTCAGACCGGAGCTGCTGCATTGTTATCAACAGCCATTAACGGGGGCTAGACCTGCCATCTTGCAGACAGCATTCTTTCGTCCCCTGTGTTGGCGATCAGCATTTCGACCTCTTCAGGATCGTTACAGAAGGCGTAGACTCTTTCCGTATCTATTTGCCCGCTCTTATGCAGGTTAACCAGTGACTGGTCCATCAATTGCATTCCCATTTTGGTATGTGTGCGTATGGCGTTGGGCAACTGGTGTATCTTGCCTTCTCTTATTAGGTTTCTCACGGCCGGGTTTGCCAGCATGATTTCCACTGCTGGCACCCTGCCCTTTTCATCGGCTGTAGGCACCAGGGTCTGGCACATTATGCCGATAAGCAGGGAGGCCAGCCGGGTCTGCGCCATCGGGCGCTCATGGGGAGGAAAGAGGTCGATAATACGTTCTACCGTTTGGTAGCTGCTGGGGGCATGACCGGTGGTCAGTACCAGGTGGCCGGTCTCAGCGATGGTAAGGGCAGCGGAGGCTGTCTCAAGGTCGCGCATTTCTCCTACCAGTATTACGTCCGGGTCCTGCCTCAGCACATGCCTCAAGGCATCCACGAAAGTATGAGTATCGCCTCCCAGTTCTCTCTGGATAATATTGCATTTTTGACTGGTATAAATATATTCAATCGGGTCTTCAATAGTTACGACCCGGCGGTTTTCCTGCTGGTTCAGGTAATCTATCATAGCGGCCAGGGTGGTGGACTTGCCGCTTCCCGTAGGGCCGCTGAGGACCAGCATTCCCCTCGGTTTGAGGATCAGTTCTTTGCATATCTCCGGGATATGCAGGCTATCTATGCTGGGAATTTCAGTTGCAATAAGACGCAAGGCCAGGCTGATAGTGCCGCGTTGAAAAGCGGCGTTGCAGCGCAGCCGGGTAAGTTCCGATACGCTGTAACCGAAGTCCAGCTCCAGGTTTTTCTGGAATTCAGCCTTCTCTTCATCGGTCGTTATCTGGTCGAAGGCTTCTCTCATGTCACTGGCTGTTAACGGTAAATCTTCTTCGGCCGGTACCAGCCTACCATGTATCCTCAACACGGCCGGACTGCCGACGGACATATGCAGATCCGAGGCCCCTCTTTCTTTGGCTGTGCGGATAAGTTCGATTATATCCATGGTCTACTTTTTACCTCTCTGAAAGGTTAGAAGAAATTCAATCTTCTTGCTATTTGTTGATCCTGCCTGGTTTTCGCCGGGTTCCTGCTCCCGGACAGATGTAGATACCTTGATTGAAGAGATAGTGCTCTGAGAAAACCTGTTGCTCAGGTCCAGCGTCCTGGCATAATCAATTATGGCCTGTGTATACGAAGAAACGTCCTCTTCACTGGGAGCTTCTCCTCTGATAACTAACATATTTCCGCTTTCGGATAGGCTGTTAAGGGATATTTGCGGAGACAGGTTGCTCAGGGTGACAAGCAGATCGCCGTTGACGATTTCCTGAGTGCTCCTGATGTTATCCAGAGGCTTCCTGGTTTTTTCGAAGGTGATTTTTGCCGAGGCGGCCTTTTTTTCCAGTTCGACCAGGCTCTTTTTCAGTTCATTTTTCTGTGTGGTCTTTTGCACGATTACCTGGTTGGCGACTGCCACTTGCTTTTCCATCGCTTCAATGTTTGCGGAGGTATTTTGCATTAACATTACAAGAGGTACAACCAGCCCTGCCAGTGCGATACCTCCGGGTATTCCGGTAACCTTGGTTAAAGAGATCGGTTTGGGCTGATAGCATACGGGAAGTACATTCAGGTTGGCTACCGGATAGGTGTTCTCGCTTACAGAAGAGATGATCTTCATGGCCATGGTTATATTGACCATGTAATAGCCCAGGTCTATCCTCTCCGGGCTTTTTACAACCGGCAGAAGTTCGCTCACCGGATGCCCGGTTATTTCCGATAACGACTTTTGCAGGTCGTTTTTTTGAATTAGTTCTCCGGAAACGTATATCGGTATGCTATGATCCAGCTTTTTTTCAGGGTTATTGGTATCAAAAAACTTGATGGTCCGGTTTAGATCGCTGGCTATGGTATTGATTTTCTCTTCCCAGGTCAGTTCTTCGCTGGGCAGTTTTACGGTGCGGATGGGTTGGGCAACACCGCCTGAGAGAATTACGATATCAAACTCATCCGGTTGAAGATCTACCAGTATCATGGTGTTTAAAGCCAGGGCCTTTGTCAGTACCAGGGGTTTTATTGACATGCGGGAAGCCTCAAGCCCGGCAATTTTCAACGTATTTACAAGTGAATCGGCGGTTTTCCGGGGGATGGCTACCATAAACACCTGTGACCGTTCTTTGTGCCCGGGTATCGACTGCCAGGAGAGATAAAGCTGGTCCAGAGGAACGGGCAATACCCTTCTTGCTTCTCTGATCACCGCTTCGGCCAGCATTGATTTGGGCAGTTTGGGAAGGGTGGCGGGGCGGGTAAGCGAATGCAGTCCGCTGAAACCCAGGACCACTTTTCTGGTCTTGACCTTCTGGCTTTCCAGCAATTGTTTAATCCGGGCTGCTATCTCTTCTTCCTGCAAGACTATTGAATCTATAATCAGTCCCGGTTCCAATTTGATACCGGCCCATTTTTTTACCCTTTGTCCCTGCATCACCAGCAGACGGATGCTGGTATCGTCAACATAGAGAGTAACCGTTTTATTCCACATCAATTCTTGCCTTATAATTATAGATCACCATATTTATCCTGGCTGTAGCGCATTTCATGTCAGAAGTTTTACTGCCGGCTGTGTTACCCAGCAGGTCGGCTGAGTCAGGAGAAGGACCGATTATTTCTATCTGCAAGGACTTTATAACGCTGGTGGGAAAAGTCGTGCTCAGACCCTGGATAAAAGCCGAAATATTGCCGACGTTGCCTGTAACCAGAAGATTGAGAGCCAGTGTCTGGCAGGTGTTTCCTTCCACTACCTGGCTGGATACTCCGGGAGAACTGATTTCGTTGATTTCCACTCCCTGTCTTTGTCCTTCAGCCAGTATTTCGGCAGTGGTATCGATGCTGTCGCTTGAATAACTCAGGAGCTCCATTGTTTCGGCTGTCTGAGCTTCATAGCTGTTGATCTCGCTGGTAAGTGTTTCTTGTTGCTCGATCAAATTTTCAATTTTAATTGCCGAGAGTCTGGCATTGGCATTTGCCAGCTTTTCCTGTAGTTCTTGCTGCTGGTCCGTCTGCTGTGAGCGGGCCATGCCCAGGCTGACGCCGGCTATAATAAAAACCCCGGCGATCAGGCACATCCAGGTGACTTTACTTATTTTCACCGGTTTCCTTCTCCTGATTTATCTTCAAAACTTTAAGTTCCCGGTCTTCCACGACAGGATTTCCGGGGTGAATTCAGTTAACTCTGTCCGTACATTGAATACATGGCGGTTACAAGTGAAAGCGCCATAAGTCCTACCACCAGCCCGATGGCTATGGTCATAACCGGCTGGATCATGCCTATCAATGCCCTGGTCTTGTCTTCGGCTTCGGTTTCGTAGCTCTGGGCTACTGAAACCAGGGTATTATCCAGGTTGCCGGTTTCTTCTCCTACCCTGACCATCTGGACCATCATGGGCAAAAAGATAGGATGCTTGCTCATCGGGCGGGAAAGACCTTCTCCCCCCAGCATATCGTCCCTGATTTCCATAAGAGACCTTATCATCACCTTGTTGCTGCTGCTCTGGATTACCAGCGGCATTATTTCAGTTAAAGAAGAACCTGCTTTATAGAGAACTGAAATACTCCGGCAGATGCGGGCCAGTTCATTCAGGTGATTGATCCTGCCCACCACGGGGAACCGGATCGCCAGTTTATCCCAATTGTATCTGCCCTGGGTGGTCCTGGTATAGACCAGGCCCGCTGTTGTGAATATGAAAATCGCTGCCAGAAAATAGAGCCCGTATTCTCTCAAGTAGTCCCCTGTGCTCAGCATCATGCGGGTCAGAAAGGGTAGTTCAGCGCCCAGTGAAACGTAGAGGCTGCTGAAGGCCGGCAGGACGAATACCACCATGATGGCTACTACAATCAATGCCACAATCGATGCTATGATAGGGTAGGTCATGGCATTTTTAATGCCTTTTCCGGCGTTCACCTGTTTTTCCAGGTGGTCGGCTATCTGTCTCAAGATCAACTCCATCCCCCCGGTCTGCTCTCCTACCTTCAGCGATTGGCAATGGATGGATGAAAATATCTGCGGGTGTTTACTCATTGATACCGACAACTGGCTTCCCCCCCGTACATCATCGATTACCTCCGCCATTACTTTTTTAAAAATACGGTTGGAGCACTGTTCTTCCAGTAGTTCGATTGCTGTCACCATATTCAATCCGGACTCGATCAGCAGGGCCATTTGACGGTAGAACAGGATGATATCGCTGGATTTTACGGGAGAAATTCGAGCGAACAGCTTCTCCAGCGTGGGAAAGTTATTCAATACTCTGAGATTAATAAGCTGATATCCGGCATAGTTCAACAGGCTGGCCGCCTGCTCTTCGCTTTTGGCTTCCAGTTTGCCCTTAACTATCTCCCGGCTTTCATTATAAGCTACATAGGCGTAAACGATTTGGATCACCTCGTGTCATATCGGTTATTCGACGGCGTAAGCGTTGCGCAGGACTTCAGAGGGAGTGGTCAGGTTTGCTTTAACTTTCAACATACCGTCTTTCAGCAGTGTGACCATGTCCTCTTTAAGTGCTTCGGCTTTAAGCTCTGCGGTTGAAGTGCCTTTTATCAGCATCGTCCTTATTTCATCGGACATATTGAAAATTTCAAAAATACCCATCCGGCCCATATAACCGGTTTGAGAGCAGGAATGGCACCCGCTTCCATACAGGAATTCGTTTCTATCATCGCCTGTTTCCCTGGAATAGACCAGTTGCTCCGCCATGGAGACTTTCACAGGGCGGGCGCACTCGGGGCAAATCCTGCGGACCATACGCTGGGCTACAATTCCGGCCAGTGAAGAAGCTACCATGAAGGGGTCTACGCCCAGGTCCAGTAGACGGAAAATAACCCCTACAGCATCATTGGCATGAATAGAGGAGAGTACCAGGTGGCCGGTCAGAGCGGACTGGACCGCGATATTGGCGGTTTCGGCGTCGCGGATTTCGCCTACCAGAATAACATTGGGGTCCAGACGGAGAATCGAGCGGAGCCCGCTGGCGAATGTCAGTCCGGCCTTGGGATTGACCTGTATCTGGTTAATGTTGGTAAAACGGTACTCAACCGGATCTTCAATAGTGATGATATTGCGGCCAACCCGGTCCAGGCAATTGATCGAGGCATACAGAGTAGTTGTCTTTCCGGCGCCGGTAGGTCCGCTGACAAGAATCATTCCATAGGGTATCTTGAGCATTTTTTCAAAGATGGCCAGGGATTCATTTGAAAAACCCAGTTCGGGTAGCGTCATGGTAGCCCGGGCTTTGTACAGAAGTCTCAGAGAGGCCATTTCGCCGTATACCGTTGGAATGGTAGCGACACGGATATCCAGCAGCCTGCCTTTCGCGTCCACTGAAAACTGGCCGTCCTGGGGACGGTGACGATCGGCTATGTTCATATTAGCCAGGACCTTAATGCGGGAGATCAGGGGTACGCCGGTCGCTAACGGCAGAGATATGGTATCATGCAGAGTGCCGTCTATACGGTACCGCACCCTCAGCTTATCTTCCTGGGGTTGAATGTGAATATCCGAAGCCCTGGCTTTTACAGCCTCATCGATTATCAGGATCAGGGCCTGTGCTACGGGAGCATCCGTGACGGTGCTTAGCCGGATTGTCTCGCTTTCGGCCTCCTCATTTTGAAATATATTGGAGACCTGTTTTTCAATTTCGGCATATGAACGATAGTTGAAATCGATGGACTCAAGGATATCCGATACGCTGGCCGACCTCGGCTCGATGCGCATGCGGCTCCTTGTCTCCAGTGCCTCAAGAGCAAAAATATCCGTCGGATTGGCTATAGCTACAACTAATGTATTGCCGTTTATCGAGACCGGAATGGCGTTGTATTTGCGTGCCATGTCTTCCGGGATAAGTCTCAGGGCTTCCGGCTGGGGAAACTGCTTCCTTAAATTGATATAGGTTTCTGCCATCTATATTCTGATATTTATATTTTCCCCTCTATTTTTCTGCTTTCCGCTTCCCCGGTGAAAGAAGGGCAGAAAGGATGAAAGGGAAAAATATGACTAAAGATTTTCAAAAATGTAGTTCCGGGTTAGCACCTTATAGTGTCATTCTGTAAAGTCAATCTTAATTACCGGGGGTTATTTTTGACAATAGCGATTTAGTAATGTAATCTGGTATTTTAGTCAGGCTGCATTCAAAAAGATGGGAATTCGATTTCACAGGAAGGCATAGATTGTAGATATTCCTAAAAGCGAGTATAATATCGGCTGGGTTTGTTGATTTCATACAGGCCGTCATTGATATTCGTGCTGTTAGTAATCGGCGGGAAAAAGTGAAATAATAATACAGAAAAGCCAGGATAAGAGACAGAAAACCTGTCTTGATTAAAGGAGGCAGTGGTCTTGGGAAAAATCAATGTAGCCATAATCGGAGTGGGTAACTGCGCATCTTCGCTTGTCCAGGGTGTACACTATTACCGGAATTCTAAAGAGAGCGATTCCGTCCCCGGATTAATGCATGTTAACCTGGGAGGATATCATATCAGCGACATCGAGTTCGTAGCTGCTGTGGATATTGACAGGAATAAGGTGGGCAAGGATTTATCCGAGGCTATTTATACTTCGCCCAACAATACCTACAAATTTTGCGATGTTCCTCCCACGGGGGTAAAAGTAGTGCGGGGAATGACGCATGACGGACTGGGTAAATATCTTTCACAGGTAATTCAGAAGGCTCCGGGACAAACCGCTGACATAGTAAAAATTCTCAAAGAAACCAAAACGGATGTGGTGCTCAACTACCTGCCCGTTGGCAGCGAAGAAGCTACCAAATGGTATATTGAACAGGTACTGACGGCCGGCTGCGGTTTTGTGAACTGTATCCCGGTTTTTATTGCCAGGGAAAAATACTGGAGTGACCGGTTTGCCGAGAAGGGTTTACCGGTCATAGGCGATGATATCAAATCCCAGGTGGGAGCAACTATTGTACACCGTATTTTAACCAAATTGTTTGTTGATCGCGGTGTAAAGCTGGAGAGGACCTACCAGTTAAACTTCGGCGGAAATACAGACTTTTTGAATATGCTTGAGCGCGAAAGACTGGAGTCCAAGAAGATCTCCAAGACCGGCTCCGTGACATCTCAACTGCCTTACAAAATGAATCCCGATGATATTCACGTTGGCCCCAGCGATTATGTGCCTTTCCTGCATGACCGTAAGTTCTGCCATATCAGGATGGAAGGGCGTACCTTCGGGGATGTTCCCCTGCTGGCTGAATGTAAACTGGAAGTATGGGACAGCCCAAACTCAGCCGGGGTGGTGATTGATGCGCTCAGATGCTGCAAGCTGGCCCTGGACAATGGGTTGAAAGGTTCGATGACTGCCCCTTCTTCTTATTTTATGAAGTCACCCATGATTCAGTATTCAGATGAGGAAGCCAGGCGTTTAACGGAAGAATTTATATCAACCAATTCACTTAGCGCCAAAAAGAAAGACAAGGTAGAGAAACCCCGAACTGCTTAAAGGTGGTATCCGGAAGTCTGGTGTGAAGGATTTCGGTCAACGCCAATGAAGATAGCTCTGGTTTCACCCTATGATTTCTCCTATCCGGGTGGTGTTGTTCGTCATGTAATGAGCCTTGAGAATCATCTTACCCGCATGGGGCATCTGGTTAAGATTATAGCTCCAGCCTCGAAGCCGGTAGATGAGTTTGGCGACAGGTTTATTGCTATCGGGAAACCACGGCCTATTCCCACCAGCGGGTCAATTGCCCGTATTACCATTTCACTTACCCTTACGGATAAAGTAAAACAGGTGCTTGAGTATGAGAATTTCGATATTATCCATCTCCATGAACCGCTGGCTCCCACATTGTGTACCACAGTTCTCAGGTTATCCAGGTCGATCAACATCGGTACCTTTCACGCCACCGAAAGCCGCCCGAGCTACCGCTGGACGAAGCCTCTCTTTATGAGCGGACTGTATAAAAAATGGTTCAGGCGTTTGAACGGACGCATAGCGGTTTCCAGCCCTGCTATGAATTTTGCCAATAAGTATTTTCCCTCTTCATACGAAATAATTCCCAATGGAATAGAAATTGAGAGGTATAATCCTGCTGTCCCGCCATTACCACAGTTCATGGATGGAAAGACCAATATACTTTTCGTAGGCCGCCTTGAAAAACGTAAGGGTCTGGAATACCTGCTTAAGGCTTACGCTCTATTCAAGCCGGACCTGCCGGACTGCCGCCTGATTATTGTAGGGCCCGGTACCAGGCTGCGAGGTAAATATATGAGGATGGTCTCGGATGCCAATCTTCAGGATGTTGTGTTTACCGGAGGTGTGGAGGAATATGAAAAGACCAGGTACTACAGTACTGCCGATATCTTTTGCGCTCCCGCTACGGGATATGAAAGTTTCGGGATTGTTTTACTTGAGGCTATGGCCACAGGGAAACCGGTCGTGGCTTCAAATATCTCCGGATATGCCACTGTTATCTCAGATGGAGTGGATGGCCTGCTTGTACCCCCTAAACAGGAGGTGCCCCTGGCACAGGCCCTGTCCCGTTTGATTCAGGATAAAGCCCTTGGACGGGAAATGGGGCGACGGGGTATTGTTAAAGCGGATAATTTTAGCTGGGAAAAAGTGTCAAGCCGGGTAATGGAATATTATAAAAAAATACTGATAGACAAGACCGTCAACGTATAAAACAGCCGGATTAATGCTCAGCCTTTTCGCCTCATATCTGTCTGTGCCGCCAGTCAGGGAAAACAGTCCGGAGGGGTTGATTCATCAGCAGGCCTTGTAATCTGAGGAGGTTATTATTTCCAAGAACGCATCGCAGGCAAGATTGCAAATATGGCGAAAAGCGGCAGCCGTGAATATAACCGGCCCTGTAATTAATATGCTGGCCAGAACAGGTGTTACTCCCAACCAGATAACCTGGTGCGGGTTTATCATTACACTGGTATCCGCTGCCCTGGCTGCTACCGGCTATCTCTTCGCGGCAGGCTGGGTAATGCTGCTGGCCGGTTTTTTTGATATGCTTGATGGTGCGCTGGCCCGCCGTACGAACAGGGTAACCCGCTTCGGCGGAGTTCTTGATTCTACGCTGGACCGGCTCTCGGAGGCCGCCGTCCTTTTAGGCATTATGGCCTATTTCCTGTTTCATACCGGTTCGGATTTATACCGCTGGATGCCGCTGCTGGCGGGCCTGGCCCTGGTATTTTCATTTGTGGTAAGCTATATCCGTTCCAGGGCGGAAGCGGCGGGTATCGAATGCCAGGTAGGGATTTCCACCCGCACCGAGCGTGTTATTATACTGACACTGGGTTTACTCGTAGCTATGGACCTCTCCCTGACGGTTGCCCTGGGTATTATTGCCGTCTTGAGTGCCGTGACGGTGGTGCAGCGGCTGGCCTTTGTGCACCGGCAGGCCGGCGGGAATGGAAAATAGAGTTCGGCCGTTTTCCAGACGTTTGCCTGGAAAATTCCACCCGTAAATCAAAGTCCTTCACCTTTTTATTCCTTATACTTGAGGAGGGAGGAAAATGGAGAAGGAATTTAAAACTGATTTTTATCTTTCACCGCGATAATGCGGCATCGTGAAGAATTCTCAGGTCTAATTTAACCAAAATGGAAGGAGTGCTTATGTCAGTACTGGCAGTAGTTGGAGCCCAATGGGGTGATGAGGCTAAAGGAAAAATAGTCGATTTGCTGGCTGAAAAAGTTAAAATGGTGGTTCGTTATTCCGGAGGTGATAATGCCGGGCATACCGTTATCAACCAGCATGGTGAATTCGTGCTGCACATAGTACCGTCCGGCATATTTTATCCGCACATAACCTGCATTATCGGCAACGGAATGGCTGTTAATCCGGCCGTGTTGCTAAGAGAAATAAACGATCTGAAACAGAAGAATGCCTTTTTCGGACGGTTGTTTATCAGCGACAGGGTCCACCTGATCATGCCCTATCATATATTGCTGGATGGCGCTGAGGAGGATGCTTTGGGAGGGAAAGCTATCGGCACTACCAGGAAAGGAATCGGGCCTGCCTTTTCAGATAAGGTAGCCAGGCTGGGTATCCGGGCCGGTGATTTGATGGACGGGGAAAGTTTCAGACTCCGTTTGAAGAGCGTGCTGGAGCGGAAAAACGCCATTATATCCCGGGTTTACGGACTGAAAGAGCTTTCACTGGATGAGATATACGATCAATATAGCTCTTACGGAGAGCAACTGCGTCCTTTTATCCGTGAGACCACCTCCATTTTGGATGAAGCCGTCAGCCGGGATGAACCGGTTATGCTTGAAGGTGCGCAGGGGACAATGCTTGATCCGGATTTCGGGACCTATCCTTTCGGTACCTCATCTTCACCCCTGGCAGGGAGCGCCAGCCTTGGAGCCGGCATCTCGCCTATGAAGATTAAAAATATCATGGCTGTTTTTAAGGCCTACTGTACAAGGGTTGGTGGAGGACCGATGCCTACCGAGTTGAATGATGAGACGGGAGATAAACTCCGCCGGCAGGCCCATGAATTTGGGGCTACTACCGGGCGGCCGCGCCGCTGCGGATGGTTCGACGGCGTTGTGGCAGCCTACAGCAGACGGATCAACGGGTATACGGGAATGGCGCTTACCCGGCTGGATATTCTGGATGTTTTTCCTGAGTTGAAGATATGCGTAGCTTATAATGTCAACGGTAAGACTATCTCTGAGTTTCCCTCTAGCAATACTGTTCTGGAGAAATGCGAACCCGTTTATGAAACAATGGAGGGATGGATGACTCCCACAGGTAATATCCGCCGCTATAGCCGCTTGCCTCTCCAGGCCAGGCGCTATGTCAGGAGACTGGAGGAAATCTGCCGCTGTCCGGCCAGGATTATATCAGTAGGCCCTGCGCGTGATCAGACTATCATACGAACGAAGATTATATAGCCGGGTAAATACCGGTAACATATTGATATTCACAGCCCGTTTGGAGAACAAACTATAACCCGGTAAGCTTCTGGACGGAAGCGGCTATAACCGCTTGATCCGGGATCAGGACCCTGCGGCGGAGATTCTTTTTTCAGGACGCTGGTGTGAATTCCCTTTTATTTTCTTTGAACCGGATGTATTTTTTGCTGTCATTTTCCTGCCGGAGGGTAAAAAGCGCGTTTATTTTGTTCTCCGGTTGATAGCTATGCATTTCGATTAAGTCTTTCAGTGCATCCTGGACAATAGTATCACGACCGAACCCCATGATTTGCATGTCTACGAATTCAGGTTCAGGCCTATCGATATTGGGCTTGCAGGTCAGACCTTCGGGTGTAACAAAGATATAATTTTTCATTTTACACCTCCTTAACCTATAAATTCCGCAACCCTGTGGATCCAAAACAGTTATACTAAAAAAAGAACGGCAACCTTGGCGGCTACCGCGAACTGGTCATCTGCTCCGCACTACCGGGATATTTTCCCGTCTGCGGTGTCTGGTACCGTTATCTGTATTTGACGAAGGACGGCTCTTATCCACTGATAATATTATACCACTGTACCGTTTTAAAAGCCATCATAATCCTGCATTTTGCTCTCCGGCTTTGTGACTGATATGTGGATAGATGGAAGGAAATACGTGATGCTTTCCCATCAAGGGAGAGGACCGGGGTAAAGCGACCCTCTCCCGTTGATGGACATGGCAAGGGATACTTGCTGTTAGATATCAGCACTTGGTATAACCGCAGCCTGGACAGATAAAACAGCCTTCGGCATATACCAGTAGAGTAGCGCATTCCGGACATTGCCCTGCCGTGTTCTTGACCAGACCGTAATCCTGTACCTTGGATTTTTCCTGCCCGTTGTGGCCGTTGCCTTTGTTGGTCCTGTTGGAGGACGAGTGTTTTTCAAGCACACTGGCGATGGCATCCGCGCATGATAGAACGGATTTACCATCCTCCCAGGCAATGGACGGACAGCGTATGCCCCTTAGTTGCCTGACTACAGCTTCTACATCTATGCCTGAACGAAGCGCCAGCGATATCAATCTGCTGGTAGCCTCCAGTTGTGCCATAGCGCATCCCCCGGCCTTACCCAGGGTGGTAAAGACCTCGCAGATGCCCTCTTCATCGGAATTCACCGTAACATAGATGCTGCCGCAGCCGGTAGTTACCTTTTCTGTGATTCCTGTGGTTACCTTGGTCCTCTTGCGTGGCGTCCGGGGCCTGTCTTCTTTCGCTGCAGGCCTGGTTTCCTCCTTTTTCTGGCCGGTAGTCAGCACCTGGCCTTCCCGGCTGCCGTCCCGGTATATAGTAATGCCTTTTAACCCTTCCTCATACGCCAGCATATATACTTTCTCTACATCCTCGCGTGTGGCCTCTCTGGGAAAGTTGACGGTCTTGGAGACGGCATTATCCGTGGATTTCTGGAAGGCGGATTGCATTTTTACATGCCATTCCGGGGTTATCTCATGGGCGGTTACAAAGACCCTTTTAATGTCCTCGGTTATACCCTTGATGTCACGAAGATGCACGCCGTCAGCCAGTTTTTGCATCAGCTCGGTTGAATGGAAACCATTTTTCTTGGCCACCTCTTCGAAATAGGGGTTGACCTCTATCAGGTGAGAACCGTCCAGGATATTCTTTGTATAGCTCAGGGCGAAGAGCGGTTCGATTCCGCTTGAACAACCGGCGATAATGCTTAGCGTACCGGTAGGAGCGATTGTTGTACGGGCGGCATTACGTATCTTGACGCCGCCGGGCACATCATAAATACTGCCGGTAAAGGCTGGAAATGCTCCCCTTTCCCCCGCCAGTTCCTGTGAGGCCTTGAGGGCCTCATCGCTGATAAAGCGCATTATCTCGGACCCTGTATCCAGACCTTCCTGTGAATCATAGGGAATGCCTGTTTTCAACAGCATATCGGCAAAACCCATTATACCCAGGCCGATTTTCCGGGTCTCACGTGTACGTTGCTCGATCTGTGGCAGTGGGAACTGGTTTACTTCGATCACGTTGTCCAGGAAGCGAACGGCGATATGGACTGCTCTGGCTATCCTGGGATAATCGATCTGGAATTTTCCGTTCCTGTTTATTAACATATGGGCCAGGTTAATGGAGCCCAGGTTGCAGGACTCATAGGGTAAAAGGGGTTGTTCGCCGCAGGGGTTGGTGCTTTCAATTCTGCCCAGGCAGGGCGTGGGATTGTCGCGGTTGATGCGGTCGATGAAAACAACTCCCGGGTCGCCCGTTCGCCAGGCATGGTCTACTATTTTATCAAATATCGCTTTGGCGTTGAGCTTACCCGTGACCTCACCGGTGTGGGGATTGATCAGGTTATAATCTGAACCGGCCTTGACCGCTTCCATAAACTCTTCCGTCACCGCCACTGAAAGGTTGAAATTGGTAAGTGACGTCATGTCTTCTTTGGCCGTAATAAATTTCTCAATATCGGGATGATTAATACTTAAAATCCCCATATTGGCCCCGCGCCGCATACCGCCCTGCTTGATTACGTCAGTAGCGGTATCAAAAGCCCGGATGAATGAAACGGGACCGCTGGCGATGCCGCCGGTAGATCCTACACGGTCTTTTTCTGGCCTCAGGCTTGAGAAGGAGAAACCTGTCCCTCCACCGCTCTTATGAATAAGAGCGGTATGCTTGACCGAATCGAAAATTGAGTCCATGGAATCTTCAATAGGCAAAACGAAGCAAGCTGAGAGCTGTCCGAGCTCCCTTCCCGCATTCATCAGGGTGGGGGAGTTGGGTAGGAAGTCCAGATCTGCCATAATCTGGTAAAACTCCTCCTCCCTCCGTTCGATATCGGCGGAAGGATCGAATACCTGGTCGGCGGAGGCAATTGTCCTGGCTACCCGCCGAAAAAGCTGGGCCGGTGTTTCGATCACCTTTCCCGTTTTATCTTTGCCTAGATATCTTTTCTCCAGGACATGCCGTGCGTTTTCCGTCAGGCTGATGCCGTTTGTGGATTTTACTGCCGGTTTTGTCACTGTCGTCTGCATCTTGGCTCGACTCTCCTTTAGTGTTGCTCGCTCTTCCTTGGCCAGGATCTCCTTAACCATGTTCTGGATTTCCGAGACGGTGGGCATATACCTGGCTTTGTTCCTGGGTTCAGGCAGGAAGTCCTCCATGCCCGGCAACGAACGAGGCTCGGTTCGGGAAATAACCTGGTCGATAATGGCCTCGATACGCGCCCTGTCCGATATACCCATCGATTCGGCGGCCGAAAAGATCGACCGGGCTATCTGGCTGCGGTTTACCGGTGAGTACTGCCTGGCTTTTTCTGGATTATTGCTCGTCATTTTCAAATATCCGCTGTAATACTATTATTCAGGATTTGCTGAGCCTGCCTTTTTTCTCGGTATGGTTTTCAGGTATGAGGGGCAACTGGCCCGGGTGAATTTTTTCCCTCGGAGTGACTACGAGATTGTCCACGGCCTCCTTTAAGGCTTGAATATCCGCGAATTCACGATATACACTGGCGAATCTGATATAGGCGATATAATCCAGGTCTTTAAGCTTATCCATAACCATATCACCGATGAGAGTACTGGGAATTTCAGCTTTGCCCAGATGGTAAAGTCCGCTTTCGATCTCGTCCAGCAGCTTATCAATTGCTCCTGTAGGCAGAGGACGTTTTTCACAGGCTTTGCGTATTCCTCCAAGGAGTTTCTCTCGATTGAACTCTTCCCGTCTCTGGTCTTTTTTTATGATAAACAGGCCAACAGGCTGCAAACGTTCATAAGTTGTAAAGCGGCGGTTGCAGTTCAGACACTGGCGTCTCCGTCGTATTCCCTCGTTGACGTCGCGTGAATCGACAACCCTAGAGTCAGAATACTCGCAATAAGGACAATTCATACCTTAAAAGTCCTACGTGTTGTGGTGCAATAGTATTTTTACCACAACAGATAGTGCTTGTCAAGATAGATTTTAGTACTTTTCGGACTCTAAACCGGAAATGCCGGAGTAATTTTTGAGCAGACGCCGGGAAACTCAGGAAATGAAAAACAACAATTACTATCTTAGTTAACCGCGGAGCAAATATTCAACCCCTGAATCTTCTACTGGGGGGTATTCCGGGTTGTTTTCCGGCCTTCCCGGAGCGTGGAAAATCATGATTATCCCAACTTTGTTTGTCCACCGCATATACTCAAAAAGGTGCTAACAATAATGGGATTGGCCTGAGGAAAAATTGAGGCTTTCAGTCACGGTTCCGGGTGATGAGTTAGCGGATAATAAATAACCCTTTGGAATTTGAGTGAGGGGAATGGGGTAGTAAAGCCCGCAGGTATTCCGTATCGGAATTATTCCGTAAGCTATACAACATCTGTTGTATAGCTTACGGCGGGGGTTTACCCTTGGCTATACCTTCTTAATCAGGCTTAATTCAGCCTGGTTAAGACACACTTAAAACAGGCGCACATTGAAACCTGTTGCCTGGTATTCACTGGAATTCGTCCGGTTACGCTTTGCTCTCAGTCCTGGACGGATTGTTTGTCGGAGTGATTGTCCTTCTCTCATTGAAGAACGGTTTGCGCATGAAAGAAGGTACGTCCAGGTCTTCTTCCACCTTAAGGTTGCGCAGCAGTTTTGTGACCTCTTCGTCTTCCATCTTGCCCAGCATGCTGGACTGGGCGAATCCGGTGGCGACGAGGGTGATCTTGATCTCTTTATCCAGCGTTTCATCTTTACGGACACCGAAGATAATATTCGCTCCAGGATCAACTGCCTGTCGGATTATTTCTGCGGCCTGGTTGACTTCATGAAGTGTCAGGTTGTCGCTGCCGGTAATGTTGAAAAGGACGCCTTTGGAGCCCTTTATACTGACATCCAGCAGGGGGCTGGCCAGTGCATCTTTTGCTGCATCGGTTGCCCGGTTCGGGCCGGAGCCGATTCCGATAGACATCCATGCCGGTCCGGCATCTTTCATGATTGCCCTGACGTCGGCGAAATCAAGGTTTATCATACCCGGTACGGTGATGACCTCAGATATTGCCTGAACTCCATGCCTGAGGCATTCATCCGCCAATTTGAAGGCGTTCTCGATATTGGTCTGGCGATCGCACAGGGAGAGAAGGCGATCGTTGGGAATGATTATCAGAGTATCGCATTTGCTGGCAAGACGGACGATCCCCTCCTCAGCGGTCTTGATGCGATGTCTGCCTTCAAAGGTAAAAGGCTTTGTTACAATTGCTATAGTGAGTGCGCCACTCTTCTTGGCAATTTCGGCCACCACGGGTATAGACCCGGTGCCGGTCCCGCCGCCCATTCCTGCGGTAACAAAGACCATGTCGGATCCGGTGACCAGTTGAGTCAACTCATCGCGGTTTTCTTCCGCTGCTCTCTGGCCGACATTATGGTCTCCGCCTGAACCCAGACCTTTTGTCAGTCTTTCACCCAGTTGGAAACGGACGGGCGCCTCTGTCACTGCCAGGGACTGGGAATCGGTATTCATCGCAATGAATTCCACACCCCGGATTTCATCCCTGACCATGCGGGTAATGGCATTACAGCCGCCACCACCCATGCCGATTACTTTAATTTTTGCCGGGCTCTGTATAGAACTTGATTTAGCCATTTTTCTCTCCTTCCTTTTGTCTTTAAAGTTAAAATTATCTCCTATTCAACAGATTGCGTAATCTGGAAACAAGGTTAAAGATCCTGAGAAATCCCAAATGGCGGGTACCCCAGGTTGATGACGTGTTGTTTTTCGATGCCCAGAGTATCAGTCCGACTGCCGTGGCATAAGCCGGATCGCGCAGTGAGCTGGGTATTCCGGACATGTTATGAGGTGAACCTATCCTGACGGGCAGCCTGATCATATCCGCGGTCAGTGAGTCCAGCCCGGAGAGATTGGAACTGCCACCGGAAAAGACCAGACCTGAAGGTACGAGCTGCTCATATTCTGTCTGAGGCAACTCCAGCATAACCAGCCTGACGATTTCTTCAATTCTGGCTCGGATGATGTCGCAGAGGTCCTGGTAGGATACTCCATGGCCATCCTGGAGCATCTCCTCGGGAGTCTTGCTTTTTCCTTCATATACCGGCATAACACTGGCATAGCGCTTCTTCATATTCTCGGCTACATCGAACGGTAGTCCCAGACCGATGGCTACATCACGCGTGAGCTGGTACCCGGCTACCGGGATTACGGCGGTATGCCAGATGCTTCCGTCGCGGAAGATTGCTACATCTGTGGTGCCTCCCCCGATATCCGCCAGGATTACCCCGTTGCGCTTTTCCTCTTCAGTCAGGACAGCTTCACTCGAGGCCAGAGGTTCAAGCACCAGGTCATCAACGTCGATTCCTATAGTGCGAACCGCCTTCATCACATTCTGGACCGAAGCTATGGCGGTGGTGATGATATGCGTCTCGACATCCAGCCTCTGTCCGTGCATTCCTACCGGATTTTTTACGCCGGTCTGTCCGTCCAGGGCAAATCCCCTGGGGATGATATGCAGTAATTTCCGTTCCGCCGGTACCTGGATATTCTGGGCGTTTTTCATCACCCGTTTCAGGTCATCCGGACGCACAAGCCGGTCGCTGTTGGATATTGATATGGCTCCACGGTTGTTTACCGATGTAATGTGCCTGCCGGTGACGCCGATATAGGCTGATTCGATCTTGTGTCCGCTCATCAGTTCGGCCTTTTTTACCGAGGCCCGTATTGACGCGGCGGCTTCACTCATGTTGACCACCAGGCCTTTATGCATTCCCGTTGATGGCGTAATGCCGACTCCGATTATCCGGATATTGCCGTTCCCTTCAATATTGGCTGTAAGGGTGCATATTTTTGTGGTTCCTACGTCTATAGCAGTCAGGGTTCCTTTCTTACTCATGGCCGCTCCTTTATATTCAGTCTGGATGCCGTATTTATTACTATTCCTGTCCTGTTGTGGTGATAGCCCGGTTTTTTAACAGGTCAGCTTGTAAGGCTGGTTCTGCTAACGTTCCTTTTTCTGTAAAGATAAAAAAGTCTTTCTTAATTTCTCGATCAGAGTCGGTCTTCTCCATCCTTTGGCAATAGGGCTGATCGAGCAATTCAACTGTTCTACGGCTTGCTCATATTGTTGAGTAGGAGTAATAATCCGTTCAGCAGCTCTGAGCCTTGCACTGCGGCTGCGGGGATTAAGCTCAACTTCAGCAAAGGAGGGGGTAACAATTTTACGGGTGATTATTTTGATGTTGGCTTTATGACCGCAAGTGCATTTCATGGCTTCCGGAGGACAAATGCAATCCTTGGATTCCCTCTGCATAAAATGCTTTACTATCCTGTCTTCCAGGGAATGATAGCTGATGACTACCAGCTTCCCGCCGAACCCCAGGAGGCTGACAGCCTGGTTCAAAGCGGATTCCAGGTTTTCCATTTCATGGTTGACGGCAATACGCAGGGCCTGGAATGTACGGGTGGCAGGATGGATCTTCCCGTGTCTTCCACCCACAGCCTGTGTTACTACTGTGGCCAGTACCTCCGTGGTTGTGATCGGACGTCTGGCTACAATTTGTTTGGCTATCTGGCGGCTGTTTATTTCCTCTCCGTAGGTTTTTATCAGGTGGGCCAGTTCCGCTTCGGAATAGGTATTGACAATATCTGCCGCCGATGTCCTCTGATTGGGATCAAACCGCATATCCAGCGGTGAGTCATATGAAAAACTGAATCCTCTTCCGTGCTCCTCCAGTTGAGGCGAGGAAAGTCCCAGATCGAAGATAATTCCGTGTACGGGGAAAAAGTCACACTTGATACATATATCACGTAAATTGCCAAAATTGTCATTGACCAGCAAAATGGACTTACCGAAGTCCATCAGCCGTTCCTGGGATACTCTAATGGCCTCAGGGTCGGCGTCAATACCAAGGAGCTGACCTCCGGGGGAGCTGTGTTCCAGTATTGACCTGGCGTGTCCTCCGGCTCCCAGCGTGCAGTCAATGTAGCGCCCTCCCGGCTGTACTGTCAGATACTCAATTGATTCCCTGGCTAACACAGGGATATGACTGGTAAAAATAGAGAGTTCCATCAGTGTTGCTCCAGGGTTTCTATTATTTGCCCGGCTTCTTCCTGACATCGGGCTATTTCATCTTCCCACTGCTGCTTGCCCCATAGCTCGACATAGGTATTGGTCCCGGCGATGACCACCTCATCCTCGATGCCGGCATATTGCCTGAGCTGCAAGGGAATCGATATCCTGCCCTGGCCGTCTATATCAGCGTTGAAAGCGGTGGCGAAAATGGCGCGGTTCAATTTTCTCATCTTGGTTGGTATAATAGGACCGGTGGTCAGGCTGGAAGCCAGTTTTTGCCATTCCGAAAGCGGATACAGGGTGATGCATTTTTCCGTGCCGGGGCGTAGCATAACGCCCTCCTTTTTCAGTTCGTCGGTTCTGAACTTAGGAGGGATAGGCACGCGGCCTTTCTCATCAACCCGGTACTCGTATATCCCCGTAAACATGGGACAATTCACCACCATTACCCACTTTAAACCATTTTACACCACTACACATAATTGTCAATACCCTTCAAGGGGGATTTTCTGGTAGATTTTTACTGATCGAAAACTACCGGTTGATCCCGCTGCCGGTCTTTATGAATATGTAGTGCTTCCTGAAGACCGGTAATCGATATTGATAATTGTATATGCATTACTAAAGTACTGGTTTAAAACCCAGCCGAAGTGGGGATTTGTGGGGATACTGATGAAGAGACCGGGATAATATCATGACTTTCCGGGTATCTGGTTTTGTTAGGTCAATCATTCTTACCGTCACGAGGCCGGCAAACGGAAGTATGAAAATGCGGACCGGCGGCCGGTTGATCCGCTGGAGATCCGGCTGCATATTTCAGAAGGTAATATTATCCGCTAACGGGCTTTCTTCCCCGGCTTTGTTCCTTTTCTTTGCTAGAAAGTCTAATTATGGTAAAATATAATGCGTTTTGGGTATTAAGAGCGGGAAGGGAAATGATAAATTTCGGTATATTAACCATCAGTGACAAAGGCTCCAGGGGAGAGCGCTATGATGGCAGTGGGGCTGCTATTCAGGACAGGGTATCGCTACTGGGTGGCCGTGTTACATGCTATGATATTGTTCCCGATGAAGTGGATGTTATCAGACGGCGGCTGATCGAATGGTCTGATGCCGGAGATGTGGATGTAATATTTACAACCGGAGGTACCGGGTTAGGACTGAGGGATGTTACGCCGGAAGCTACCACGCCTATTCTTGACAAGCTTATCCCGGGCATTGCCGAAGTAATGCGTATGGAGACGGTGGGTAAAACACCCACGGCTATACTGAGCCGGGCAGTAGCCGGCATCAGGAAGAAATGTTTGATTATCAATATGCCCGGCAGTCCGGGTGGAGTGCGTGAATGCATGGAGGTTATTTTGCCGGCTGTAGTCCATGCCGTGGATATTATCAAGGGTGTAGTAACAGAGCACGAACCTTCTCCCTCCGGGAAGAGTTAGCCTCCGTGCGTATAGATATTTTTACTCTTTTCCCCCAGATGTTTACCGGTCCTTTCGATAGCAGCATATTGAAAAGGGCCGCAGAAGGGGGATTTGTGACCTTTAATATACATAATATTCGGGATTACACTCATGACAGGCATCATACTGCCGATGATTATGCCTATGGCGGCGGAGCTGGTATGATAATGAAAGCCGGTCCGGTATTCGAAGCGGTAGAGTCTGTGGCGTCATCCGTTCGGGAAATGCCCGGGATGGCGGGGGCTAAATCTGGCGTTATCCTGCTCACGCCCCAGGGCCGGATCTTTGACCAGTCTGTCTCACAGAAGCTGGCTGAATATAACTGGCTGATGCTGATATGCGGTCACTATGAGGGAGTTGACGAGCGTGTCAGGGAATACCTGGTTGATGATGAAATCAGTATAGGAGACTACATCCTGACCGGGGGAGAGCTGGCTGCAATGGTGGTAACTGATGCGGTGGTAAGGCTCATACCAGGAGTACTGGGATCGGGAGAGTCCTTGTTATATGAGTCGTATACCGGCGGTCTGCTGGAATACCCTCAGTATACCCGGCCGGAGGAATTCCGGGGATGGAAGGTGCCCGGGGTTTTACTTTCGGGTAATCATGCGGAAATAGCGCAATGGCGGAAGGAGCAGTCGGTAAAACGAACGGCTGAGCGCCGTCCAGACCTGTTGAATGCGACGGAAAAGCAAGATAATAGCGGTCCGCGAACCAGGGAATGAAGCGGTTCAGAAAAAGCGGGTCTTTTATTATATAACTTAATACAGGAATTTATCCAAGAATAGGGGGGGTACAATGAACATAACGGATATTCTCGAGGTCAAGGTCAATCCGAATATCCCGGCTTTAGCTCCGGGGGATACGGTGCGAGTTAGACAAAAGGTGGTTGAGGGGGAAAAGACCCGTATACAGGTCTTCCAGGGAGTAGTCATCCGGATACACCGCGCGGCGGCAGGTACCAATTTTACGGTGAGGAGGGTTACTTCTGGTGTCGGAGTGGAGCGTACCTTCCCGATATATTCACCCATGATCGACGGTGTTGAAATTGTTAGACATGGTAAAGTACGCCGTGCCAAGCTCTATTATTTGCGTGGTTTGAGCGCCCGTGCTTCCCGTATAAAGGAAAGGAGAGTTGAGAAGCTTGGTGATGAAGTAAAAGCTCCCGAACCTGAACCGGAAGTCGAAGAGGCTCAACCTTTGGCCGAGGCTCCTGTCGCGCAAGAAACGGCTAAAACCGAAGCCGCAGCAGACCAGACGCCGGCTGTAGCGGAAGCCATGGAACCCAAAACAGCCGAAACCCCGGTTGAGGAAAATAAAGAAGAGACCAAGTAGTATTTTTAACCCGTTATCACCCGGCGGGATTTTAGTTAGCGCGTTACGAAGAGGTCAGGAAGATGTAATATATCACGTCCCTGCCCTCTTCTGTTGTTCCTGAAAGAGCCTTTTACGTAGAACGTTCTTTCCCGGTTGGATTTATGGGAGAGACAAAATGCCGTATGCCGAGGTCAGTGTAAATTCACCCATAGCTCAAAGAAGGACCTTCAGTTACGCTATCCCTTCAGAACTTAAGATTGAAATCGGGCAGGCTGTCTGGGTTCCCTTCGGCGAAAAGATTCTCCAGGGCATAGTCATGGAACTGACTGCGGTGCCCTCGGTTGCAGAAACACGGGAAATTGAAGGAATAATAGAGGCCGTTCCCCTTTTATCCCCCGCACATGTATTGCTGGCTGGATGGCTGAGTGAATACTATCTTTCATCCCTTTTTGAAGCGGTAGCCTTAATGCTGCCGCCGGGATTTGAGCGTAAGGTTGTCACATCTGTCCGGCTCTCTCCCCACGGCGACGAAAAGTCCTCGGATCTGTCACCGGATCAGGAAGCAGTGCTGGCTTTACTGCGGCAGGAGGGTGAGGTCGCCCTTAAAAAAATGGAAAAGACCTTTGGAGTCAAGCGAATGCGCAGGATCCTCCCTGATCTTATCCGCAGGCGACTGGTCGTTAGGAGCTATGCACTGGAGAAACCCAGGGTTAAGCCCAGGCTCGTTTCCTGTCTGTTCTTGAAGAATGGAGTCGAAAGCATTCAAAAGCTGCTGGAGGGGCTGCCGCAAAAGGCTTTCAAGCAGGCCGGACTTCTGAGTTATATTTCAGAGAATCCTGGACAGTCTGTAAGCGATGCCTGCAAGAAGACAGGCTGTTCAAGGCAAACGGTCAATTCCCTGGTTGAAAAGGATATTATTGAAATCCGGGAGATACAGGTAGACCGTGATCCGCTGGCTTTACATCCTGTGAATCTGTCTTTCCCCCTTTCCCTGACGGCTGCTCAGGAAAAGGCCTTGCAGGCGATTTGCTCAAGCATGGGAAAAGGCAAAATTCCCCATCATCCGGAGGTGTTTTTACTGCACGGCGTCACCGGTAGCGGGAAGACCGAGATCTACCTGAGAGCCCTGGAAGAGGCTGTAAAAAGGGGCAGGCGGGGAATAGTGCTGGTACCCGAGATCGCTATGACTCCCCAGGTTATCGAACGCTTTCAGTCCCGTTTTCCGGGAAGGGTGGCTGTCCTGCACAGCGAGCTTTCCCTGGGAATGCGGTTCGACGAGTGGTGGCGCATCAGAAAGGGTGAGTTCGATGTGGTTATCGGACCGCGAAGCGCCGTGTTTGCCCCTCAGCCTGACCTGGGACTGGTTATTATGGATGAAGAGCATGAATGGACCTATAAACAACAGGACGTTTCTCCACGTTATCATGCCAGGCAGGCAGCCGAAAAGCTGGTTTCCTTAAGTGGGGCGACGCTGGTTTTAGGCAGCGCCACGCCGGATATTGAAAGCTATTTCAAGGCTTCCACGGATGAATACAAGCTGCTTGAGCTGCCCGGAAGGATCAGGCCTGACAGGGATTCTCGTCTGCCCCCTGTGGAAATCGTGGATTTGAAAAGTGAGCTGAAATCAGGCAACCTCGGCCTTTTCAGCCGTTCCCTCTTAAAATCGATTGAAGAAGCACTGAATGGAAATGAGCAAATTATTCTTTTTCTTAACCGCAGAGGCTCTGCCAGTTGCGTCGAGTGCCGCAATTGCGGGTGGGTGGTACGCTGCCGCCGGTGCGATATCCCGCTGAGCTACCATTTCGCGGAAGAGAAGCTGGTCTGCCATCAATGCAATTACCGCTGCCCTGTTCCAAAGGTCTGTCCGCGCTGCCGCAGCCCTAAAATCAAATACCTCGGGGCGGGTACAGAGACGCTCCAGGCGGAGACAGCCAGGGTGTTTCCCGGTGCGCGTATTTTGCGCTGGGACAGCGACGTGCTGCGCGGGCGGGGCCAATCACATCAGTCCATCTTTACCAGGTTCAAAGCGGGAGAGGCGGATATCCTTATCGGTACCCAGATGGTCGCGAAGGGCCTGGATATTCCAGGAATTACCCTCGTAGGGGTGGTAAACGCTGATATCTCTCTCAATCTGCCTGATTTCCGGGCGGGTGAGCGGACCTTCCAGTTACTGAGCCAGGTAGCAGGCAGGGCTGGAAGGGGATCGGCCGGGGGCAAGGTGATCATCCAGACCTATTCTCCGGGGCACTACGCTGTGACCTCTGCCGCGGGTCACGATTACTTATCCTTTTATCGCCGGGAAATGCGTTACCGCCGGGAGCTCAATTATCCGCCCTTCAGCCGTCTGGCTCGGCTGGTCTATACAAATTCCGGCGAGCTTCGCTGTATGGAGGAAACCGGTAGAATGGCCCGGCTTTTAACCCTTGAAAAGGATATTCGGGGCATTTCGGGTTTCAGCCTGATCGGTCCCGCCCCGGCCTATCTCCACCGTCTGCGCGGTAATTTCCGCTGGCACTTGATTTTACGTGCGCCCGATCCGTCAACTTTCCTTTCAAGCATAGCCTTCCCCAGGGGCTGGACCGTGGATATCGATCCCGTAGGCATGTCTTAAGTCCCGGAGGTAACCTTTCTAAAGCGGAACCGTTATTATAAATGTACAAAGTCTTTTATTATTGGAGACTGCTGAATAAGTCCCATATTGGGTCCGCTCTGAGGAGTGCTTTGCCCGACGTGAGAGTCTCTTTGATCTGACTGAGACCGGATTTTTCTCGAGCCTGTCTGTAATACATACTGATGTTCATCGTATACATGATAGAGTACCGGTTGCCCGGGATAAGGGCATTCCAATGATTCTTGATGGAGGTGCAATAATGAAAAAACTGATAATCGGTCTTGTACTGGTCTGCCTTCTGGTTATTTCCGCAGGCTGTTCTTCCGGTAGTGATGCCCGTCCAACTGTAGTACCCGCGGTAACTGCCCCACCGGTTCCTGCGCGCTCGTATGGATCGGTCCAGAGTGCTCCGGCAGGAGCACAGTCCGAAATGTCGACTGATGAAGACTATAAATCTGCCTATGCGACTGCTTCTGGAACGGACGGTTCTATTACCTGGTCTAATGCCGTGTTGCATTCACCCGGCGAGGAGCTACCCGAGCGCATGGTGGTAAGGTCCGGAGATATCCAGATGGTGGTTGATGATATCACCTCGGCTATGGAAGGGATTGCCAGGATAGCCTCAGGTTACAGCGGTTATGTTGTTGCCTCCAATCAGGGGAAGGAGGGTGAAAAGAACGTCGGCAGCATCTCCATCCGCATTGCCGCCGAGTACTTTGACCAGGCCATGCAGGACCTGGGGGTCCTGGCAAAAAGCGTAATCTTCGAGTCGACCTCCAGCCAGGATGTGACCGAGGAATATGTCGATCTGGATTCAAGGATCAAAAACCTGGAAGCAACGGAAGCTCAACTGCGAAAAATCATGGAGGGTGCTGAAGAGACGGAAGATATCCTCAGTATACAGCGTGAGCTGACCAATGTCAGGGGAGAGATCGAGCAGGTAAAAGGGCGTATGCTGTATCTGGAAAGGACCTCGTCCACTTCGCTGATACAGGTACGGTTGGAGGAAGCTGTACTGGCTATAAAATTCACCGCTGATAAGACCAGCGTGGATATAAATGAGGATATTCGCTTCACTCCCGAGGTGGCAGGTGGTTTTCCTCCGTACAGCTATCAATGGGATTTCGGAGATGGAACGACCAGCAATGAGGTCTCACCTTCGCATTCTTACAAGGACCCCGGAGTTTATTTTGTATCACTCAAGGTCTCGGATGACAAGGGATATTCCAATACCCTCTCCAGGACCCCGTATGTGAATGTGAAGTCCAGTTGGAAAGCGGGCAATGTGGCCTCCAGCGCCTGGAACGGATTCAAGGCTTTCGGGCGGGTAATTGTCAACATATTGATATGGCTGGGTATCTTCAGTCCGGTCTGGATAGTGATCGGCGGTCTGATCTGGTGGCTCACCTGGCGGAAGAAGAAAAGAAAGATACAATAGGATAATCACAGCCTGAAATATAATATTAATAATTATTACATAACTTTTTCAGGAAAAAAAAAGGGGCAGGATCCCAGGGGTCTGCCCCTTGGCTGTATCCGGAACAGCATCTGCCATTCATAAAAATACGTTATTTGCAGTTATTCCTTTGAGATATTAACATGCTAGTTGGGTCATATATGAGACGGTTGTTCGGTCTGCTGATCTATATAATGATTTTTGCCTGCCTGCCGGCAGGCGGATGCGCCTTCAAGATGGGCGATGGATCGCCTGCGCCCAGGCCCGGTGAGATTATCTCTGCCGTTCCTTCCCGGAGTAATGAGTCTCTCAAACCGTCTGCCCTGGTTATCCCTTACGATACTGATAAGCTTATCCGTGAGTCAGACTGTATTGTTTCAGGGCGGGTGGCGCAGATAATGCCTTCAAAAGAGGGTCCCTTGTCTGCCGGAGAAGCGCTTCGCTATGATGTTTTTACGGATATCATTATTGAAGTCGAGCATGATTTTTGGGGTGCGCCGGGTGATCGGCTGGTTATTCGCGTTAACGGCGGTAAAATCGGCAATCTGGTGATGTGGGCGGAAGATGTCCCTCTCTTCGCTCAGGACGAAAAAGCCCTCTTTTTTCTCCATCTCCCGAGGGGAGGCCAAACCGCTTCTTTAACCCCGGACGCGGTTAACAGCCCGTATTACATGGTCACCGGGGCCATGCAGGGCAAATATGAGTTGCGCAATGACTCTCTTATCGGTATAAGCGGCTATACGCTGACCGTGGCCGAGCTTGAACGGAAGATCGCCGCAATACACGGAAAATAGCTGCCTTTGAGCGGGTATTCACTGCATACCTGTTTGATTGAAAACACATGTTCTAAAACGCTGCGTGCGTATTGAAGTTGTTCGTGAACGTGTGTTAAAATCCTTGACAACCGGGTTTGCCCGTTCCAGGAAAGCAGAATCATGGTTGGATTTTTTCTGGGTACTGTAAAAGATAGGGTTGTCCTCTTTTCAACGGCGCCTTACCGGGATATTTTCGCCAGGTAGCTGTCTGAGTATAAAAGAGTTTTCCCGTTTGAATCCGTGAATACTTGCGTCAAGGGAAGCGGCTCATGGAAAAACATGCGGAAGGAGATTTGGCCCGGAAGGTACGCTTGCTGTTCCTGTCAGGGCTGATCATTTCCCTGAGTAAAATAGTGGATCCACTGGCCGGTGTTGTGGCAGTAGTCATCGGCGGTATCATGCTGACCGGTATGATGTTCCTGATGTTCTTTGATGTGGCGTTGCAGATTGCTTTGAATACGCCTCTTGACGGAACGCTGGAGCTTACCGAGTTCATGATGGCCCTGCTGGTGGTCTTCGGCCTGGGGTTTTGCGCCGGTAAGAGGGGCCATATTCGGGTGGACCTGGTCATGCAATATATCCCCGCTAGAGTCAAATGCCTGTTTGATGTCGTGGCTTACGCTTTCTCGGCGGCTTTCTACCTGCTGATATCCTGGCAGACCGGCCTGAATGCCTGGAACAAGATCAGCAGCAATCTGACAACAGGCGTACTTTATATCCCCGTTTATCCTTTTATCTTCCTGGTGGCAGCCGGCGCTTTCATTGTAACACTGGTGTTTATTCGGGATTTCCTCAAGTCGCTCGAAGAGGCTGTGAGATGATGGAGCCGGTAGTGGTTGGCTATATAGGCATAGGGGTATTGGTCCTGTTATTATTTGCGGGTCTGCATATCGGTGTGGTGATGGGACTTATCGGTTTCGCCGGAATGACGTATCTTTGCGGCTGGTCGGCCGGTCTGGGAGTTTTAAAGACCACGCCCTATGTCACCTTTGCCAGTTTTGATTTCAGTATTATTCCCCTTTTTATCCTGATGGGCGAGTTCTGTTATCACGGAGGCCTCAGCGGGGATTTATACCAGGCTGCCTATACCTTCTTCGGCCGTCTCAGAGGCGGTCTGGCCGCATCCACGGTCGGGGCCTGCGCTGCCTTCGCCGCCGTAAGCGCTTCCGGTGTCGCCACCGTGGCTACCATGACTACTGTAGCTTTGCCGGAGATGAAGAAATACAATTATGATATGGGCCTGGCCACAGGCACCCTGGCAGCCGGGGGCACCATAGGGGTTCTGATTCCGCCCAGTGTTTTCATGGTTATCTATGGAATGCTGACCCAGCAGTCTATCGGCAGGCTTTTCCTGGCGGGATTCATTCCGGGAATACTTCAGGCGGTACTATTCATAGGCGTTATCATGTTCATTTGCTGGCGTAATCCGTCTTTAGGCCCTTCTGGGCCGGGCACCGGTTTCATCCAGAAAATAAAAGCGCTGAAGAATACCTGGATAGTGCTGCTGCTGTTCGTTGTGGTGATCGGCGGGATCAATTTCGGCATTTTCAGTATTACCGAAGGGGCCGCTGTTGGCGCCATCGGGGCTTTGTTTTTTGCCCTGATCAGGAGAAGGATGAGCTGGAAGGGGTTCAGGACCAGTATTGTCAGTTCCATCAAGACCACAGGCATGATCTTCTTCATCATGCTGGGGGCTGTAATCCTGAGCTATTTCCTGGCTGTAACCCGCCTGCCCTCGGAATTGTCGGAGGCGGTTTCCGGCCTCTCCGTCAGCCCCTATATAATATGGTTTTTCATGGTACTCCTCTATATTTTCCTGGGCTGCATCATGGATGAGATCGGAATGATACTGTTGACGGTACCGATAGTGTTTCCTTTAATGTGCGGTCCGGGCGGTCTGGGTTTTGATCCTGTCTGGTTTGGCATCATGATTGTCATGGTATGCGAGGTGGGAATGATTGTCCCTCCTGTGGGAATGAACGTCTTTGTCATCAAGGGTATGGTACCCGATGTGCCTACTTTTACCATCTACAGGGGAGTTCTGCCCTTCCTGTACATGGATCTGCTCGAGGTAGCTATTTTGACTGCCTTCCCTGCCATAGTATTGTGGCTGCCTCAGCTTTACTTTTTCAGTCCGTCGTGAAGGCGGTGTATTACAGCCTGAAAAACAATATAATATGAGGGAAAAGGGGATTCTTTGATGATAAAGTGTTTCCTGGCAGTGGTGATACTGGCCGGGATAATTCTCAACGGTTGTTCCGCGGCCGGACCAGTTTCTACAGAAAGGAAAGAAGTGACGGCAGATACTGGAAAGACCTGGAACCTGAAATATGCCATTGAACAGACTCCCACTTCTTACTATTACCTCTACGGCCATGTACCTTATACCCGCTCAGTTGAGGAAGCTACCGGCGGAAGGGTGAAAATCACCATTTACGATTCCCAGACCCTTATGAAAAGCAATCAGAACTGGGAAGGAGTTGATGCCGGGATTGCCGATATGGCCTGGCTTTTCACCGGGCTTTATCCAGGCCAGTTCTCCATTGCCGAGGTCAGCACGCTGCCGTATATATTTCCTGACGCTGCCACGGGGGCGAAGGTAAGCTGGCAGATGTTTTGCAGTTATCCCGAGATTCAAGCCAGGTTTAAAGACGTTAAAGTGTTAGCAGTCTGGACAACAGAGCCTTACTTTATCGTCAGCCGCAGCAAATTCTATAAGACACTGGATGATTTCCAGGGAGAGAAAATGAGGGCCGGGGGAGGGCCGCCTACCGATTTCGTCAAAGCGATGGGCGCCAGCCCCATGCTGTTAAGCATGCCGGACTGCTATTTGAACTTGCAGAGGGGTGTATTCGATGCTATGCCGATACCGGCGGAGGCCTATGTCAGCTTCAGTTTGTATGAGGTTGCCCCGTATGTTACTTATGTTTCCACCGTGGCTATGTACCAGGCACTGATCATGAACCTGGATACCTGGAACAGTTTTCCCACGGAGGTACAGGAACAGATCATGAGCGTATCCGGTGAGACGGCATCCGTAATGATGAGCAGGGATGTCTTTGATAGGGCAAAAAGAGAAATGAAAGATCGCCTGGAAAAAGCCGGAGGCAGCATCCGGGAGTATACCGTACCGTCAGATGAAGTACAGCGGTGGATCGAAAAAGGCGGCAAGCCGGTCTGGGATGAATGGGTAAGGACACAGGAAGCTGCCGGATTGACCCGCGCCCGTCAGATACTGGATGATACCATGGCCCTCACCAGGCAATACAGCCCCGGGGAATCCTGATAACCTGCCCGGCCCCAATGTTGTCTCCTGCCTTGGGAATAATAATGTGGATATAGTCGCCGTGCCTGATTGTCATCACACACTTGGACTGTACTCGATGACTAATATTTGCTAAAATTAGGGAGGCTGAAAAAGTTTAATTAGTTAATTTTATAAGAGGCAGGGATGGCATATTTATCCGTAAGAACGGTGCCTGATCCGGTACTGAGGCAGAAAGCAAAGAAAATACCCGGCATAGACTCCTCCATTCGCAGGCTGATTGAAGACATGATAGAGACCATGTACGAGGCCGACGGAGTGGGTCTGGCTGCTCCGCAGGTAGGTGTTTCCCTGCGGCTGGTGGTGATCTGCATGCCCGAAGAGGATGCCGGCGAGATCGTCCTGATCAATCCCGAAATCGTCAAGAAGTCGGGTGAACGGGAAGTGGATGAGAGGTGCCTCAGTATTCCCGGATATTACGGTCAATTGAAACGGGCGGTATCAGTTACAGTCAAAGCAAGAGATGAAAACTGGAAGGAAATCCGGATTAAGGGCGAAGGTCTGCTGGCACAGGCACTGGAACATGAGATCGATCATTTGAACGGCGTTCTTTACGTGGACCACCTGGACGGCCCGGACAAACTCTTCAGGAATGAGGTTGCCGCATCGAAGGTCTAGTGTAGCGTCTCAGACTTCTCTATACAATGAAATGAAGCTAAATTATTGGCAATCTTTCCGAAAGACACTACACTAGATAGACCGCGAACAGGAAGCACTTGATCCCCTCTTTCTCAAAGAAGAGGGGATATTTGTGTCAGGTATAGAAAAGATTGGCTGGTGTCTTGTTAGGCTGAGAAATCCCACGAGTTGGCCGCTAATCATTTGAAGCATCATTGTGCAGGTGGGAGTAGTATATAAATAAGGTAATCCAGATTAAAGGCAGGTCGTATAGATTGTCCGGACAGATTCCAGAGGATGTTCTTAAAGTTTTAAAGGAAACGGCTGTATTTCTCGAAAGGCGGCGGATAGAAGCCTGGCTTGTGGGCGGGCTGGTACGTGATTTGCTGCTAGGCCGCCCTACTGCCGATATTGACATTGTCATTGATGCCGATGCCGTGGCAACCGCACGGGAGATGGCTGATGTGCTGGGAGGCAGGTTTGTTCCGCTGGATGAAAACCATGGTATCGCCAGGGTGGTTGTTTTACAGAATAGTACCATCGCCACCAAAGGCCAGTGGAATATCGATTTATCCGGTCTCAACGGGGATATAGGCTGTGACCTGGCCGGACGTGATTTCAGCATAGACGCCATGGCGGTCAGCCTGAAAAAAATGATCGAAAGCCCGGCTGACTGCGAGATAATCGATCTCTTCGGAGGGCGTGGGGACCTGAATAACAAAGTTATTAAAGCATTGCCGGGGAATGTCTTTGAGTCCGATCCGGCCAGGATCATGCGGGCGGTCAGGCTTGCTGCCGAGCTTGATTTTGAGATCCATCCTGAAACCATATCCCGTATCCTTGGCTCATATTCGCTGATAGACCGCGTGGCGGGTGAAAGAATACACGAGGAATTGCTGAGAATACTGGCCTCTCCGCGTTCCGGACGGTTTTTACGGGCGCTGGACGAGTTGAAAATTCTGACCACCCTGGTCCCTGAACTGGAACCGTCCAGGGAAACGCAACAGCCGGCTGAACATCACTGGAACGTGCTGGACCATAGTCTGGAGACTGTACGTTCACTTGAGTTCATTCTAAGACAGGGCGGGTGGGAATATGCTTCTCCCTCTATTCTTCAGGATATTCCCTGGAATGAAGAGCTGGAACGGCATTTCGCCGGGGAGGTCAGTGCCGGCAGCCGGCACTCGTCCCTGCTGAAGCTGGCGGCTCTCCTGCATGATATCTCCAAGCCGGAGACAAAGATAATGGCGGGCCGGAAAATCCGCTTCTTCGGTCACTCCGAGCAGGGGGCGGAGATCGCGGCGGAAGTGCTGAGAAGGTTAAGGTTCAGTAACAAGGAAATAGGCCTGGTGGAAACAATGGTCAGGTATCATATGAGACCTACCCAGATGAGCCATGAGGGTCTTCCGACACGCAGGGCGATATATCGATACTTCCGCGATACCGGACCGGCGGGTATAGATATCCTTTACCTGAGTCTGGCGGACCATCTGGCAGCCAGGGGTCCTGGTCTTGATTACGGACAATGGAAATGGCATATTGACCAGGTCAGGAGTATCCTGGAGGTTTACTTTCAACAGCCCGCACCGGCAGCTCCGGTGAAGTTACTGGACGGACATGATTTAATTGCTCTTTACGGTTTGAAACCCGGCAGGGAATTAGGCTGTATCCTTGAGTCGGTAAGGGAAGCACAGGCGGCCGGAGAGATATTCTCACGTGAGCAGGCTTTATCTTACGTTAAAAATCGTTTATTATATAGAGAACAAAAATAAAAGAGTAGGGTGGCTATGCGAAGTAATACGATAATTTTCATGATCATTCTTGTTGTCCTGGCCCTGGCAGCCGTTATCGTTTTCCCCATAAGCGCGGATAGCGGAGGCTTGCTTTTCGACCGTCCTATCAGGCTTGGTCTGGATTTGAAGGGCGGAGTTCACCTTGTTTATCAGGCTGATCTCTCCGATATTGAAGAAAGTGAAAGAGAAGCGGCTCTGGATGCGGATATAACTGCCATAACCCAGCGCGTGGATGTGTTCGGGGTGACCAATCCCGTAATCCAGAAACAGGGAGCAGACCGTATACTGGTGGAACTGCCTGGTATCGCCGATGTGGATAAAGCCAAGGCTGTGATCGGCCAGACTGCCATCCTTGAATTCGGTGAGCTTGCCGCCGATGAGAATGATCCCAATATCAAGTGGAGAAATGAGCTGGGTAACTGGAAGCCTTCTACCGCCACCCTCAACGGCGAGCAGGTTACTCTGACCAGCAGTTACTTCAAGCAGAATACCTATGTCAGTACCGATTCAAACGGGCGATTGGTACTGTTGTTTGAGTGGAACTCGGATGGAAGTGTATTATCCAAGGAGATCACTACCAGGCTATATAACAACAACAATGCCCGTCTGGGAATTTTCTCCGGTGATTCTGCCCTGCTGGGTGATGATGAAAGGCCCATCGCACCATCGGTTAACGGTATTATCACGGATAGAGGAGAAATTGAAGGTCTTAGCCAGCAGGAGGCCACTCAGCTTTCCAAGCTGCTCAATGCCGGCCGTATCCCGGTACCGCTGACCCCGATATACGAGCAGACTGTATCTCCCCTTGCCGGGGCCAACTTCGTCGACCTGGCTTTTAAAGCGGCTATTCTCGCTCTGATACTGATCATTATCTTCATGTCGCTTTACTATAGATTACCCGGTGTGCTGGCCAGCATAGCCCTGATTATCTACGCTCTGGTCAACCTGGCTATATATAAAATGGTACCGGTCACGCTTACCCTGGCTGGAATCGGCGGGTTCGTTGCATCCATGGGAATGGCGGTGGATGCCAATGTGCTGATATTCGAAAGGATGAAAGAGGAGCTGCGGGCTGGCAGGACGGTCGGGGCGGCCATCGAGGCCGGTTTCAAGCGTGCCTGGGGGGCTATCTGGGACTGTAACATCACGACATTTATTGCCTGTATTATCATGTACTGGATGGGCAGCAGCGTGGTCGCCAGTAGCCTGGTAACCGGTTTTGCCCTGACTCTCTTTATCGGTGTCCTGGTCAGTATGATCACAGCTATCACCGTTACCAGGACCTTCCTCAGGCTATTTATCGGTACTCAGATGGCGCAGAAGACCGTACTATTCAAGACAATAGGTGGTAGATAGGAATGAATATTGTAAATAAAAGACTATGGTATTTCATGGTAGCCGGAATTCTGGTAGTCGTGTTTATCATTGCCCTGGCCACGCTGGGTATACAGACCGGTGTGGAGTTCAGCAGCGGTTCCATTCTGAATATCTCTTTTGAAGAACCGGTAGATCACAGCGCCGTCACCCAGGAGATCTCGGACCTGGGTTATCCAAGCGCTATCATCCAGACTGCCGGTCATGAAGGCACTGATTTTATCATCCGCATCAATGCCACCAACTTGGATGAAGATACCAAGAGCCAACTTATCAACTCGATATCCGCCTCTCTGGGGGCTCTCTCTGTTAATGAGTTTGATAATGTCTCCCCGATGATAGCCTCTGAGACTACCCGCAATGCTACCATTGCTGTTGTGGTAGCCATTATAGCCATGCTGCTCTATATTGCCTTCGCTTTTCGCAGGATGCCCAATCCCTTCAAGTTCGGTGTCTGCGCCGTGGCGGGCCTGGTGCTCGACCTGCTGATCGCCATGGGTATATATTCCATCCTGGGGGCAATTAGAGGATGGCAAATAGACCTGATGTTCATTGCCGGCGTACTCGCCGTGATGGGTTACAGCATCAACAATATCGTGGTTGTTTTTGACCGGATACGAGAAAATACGGCCAGAGGCCTCAGCTCTGATATAGCCATAGTGGCAAATTACAGCATAGTGGAAACGTTGAGCCGGTCGTTCAACTCGAGTTTGACCACTCTCTTCACCCTTTTTGTCCTGGCCCTTTTCGTGGGGTCTTCAATCCAGAACTTCGTTATTGTGCTGATCATCGGTGTGATCTCCGGGGTCTTTACCTCTACTTTTATATCTCCGGAATTGCTGGTATCCTGGCAGAAGAAGGACTGGGGCAGTTTTTCCGGACAATCAGGGAGACTGGAAGCAGCCAAAGCCAAAAGCTAATATCTGGTTTTGTAAAATCTATTACACCTCCACTTCCCTCTCCCTTGATGGGAGAGGAATAAAAAGGTGAGGGTGAAGCGAAGATATTTGCTGCATATGTACTAATAACGGCGGACAGAACTTTTTTGTCTGCCGTTGAATTTAATAGGTATTGTATTTTTTACCGGAGGACAAATGATGAAAGCAGCAGTTTACTATTCCCCCGGGGAATTTAAAATTGAAGAGGTACCTTATCCCGTACTGGAGCGGGACGGCGTAATAATAACAGTAAAAGCCTGCGGTATTTGCGGGTCCGATCTCCACTTTTTCAACATGGGCAGGCAGAATGGAGCAATTATCGGGCATGAGTTCAGCGGGGAAGTGGTGGAGATAGGTCCGGATGTGTCCGGCGTGAAAAGAGGCGACCGGGTTGTAGCCTGCAGCGGCAGGGGCTGCGGAAAATGCTACTGGTGCCTGCGCGGGGAATATATTCATTGCTCTAAACTGGGCTTTGTGGGTTATGCCATACAGGGAGCGTTTGCCGAATATGTTTCGGTACCGGCTTTCAGTCCCGGTAAATACGCGGTCGTTTTACCTCCCTCAATAAGCTTTGATGAAGGTGCTACGGCTGAACCGCTGGCGGTGGCCCTTTACGCCGTCAATCAAATGGACCCCCGCCCGGATGATACCGTGGTGGTTATCGGGCTGGGTATAATAGGCATTTGCATCGTGCAGATTTTAAAATCCAGGGGAGTGAAACAGATAATTGCCAGCGGGAGGAGGAGCAGCCGGTTGCGGCTGGCTGAAGAGAGCGGGGCGAGCCTGATCGTGGATGCCTCCAAAGAAGACCTGGTCCCGGCGGTGATGAGTTTGAATTCAGGCAAGGGGGCTGACATTGTCTTTGAATGCGCCGGCAACGCTGCTACCTTTGAGCAGGCCATACGCATCACCCACAGGGGCGGGAAAATAGATATTGTAGGTCTGTATGAAAAGTCCTTTGAATGGAACCCCTCGGTTTTAGCCACCGACGACCTGACGCTGGCAGGCTGCGGGCTGCGCTGGGACCTTCCCGGTGCGGTTGAACTTCTCAAGCAGGGCAAAGTCAGGACAGCCCCGATGATAACCCACAGGTTTCCCCTCGAAGATATCCGGCAGGCCTTCGAAACCCAGCGAAAAGACCCCGATGCCATCAAGGTCATGGTGGAAATCCAGTAATATTCAGCATATTTATTATATATAGCACTTGTGTTGACTCGTTATTGCGAGGAGCATAGCGACGAAGTAATCTTATACCTTTATATATTTACCCTCATCCTGCCCTTCTCCCGTTAAGGGGTAAGGGATGGGAGAGAGGATGAACTTCCGACATAGCCTGTTATCGACAAAAATAAAGCAAAATGTGAAAAAATTATGTTGTCAGCGGTCCATTATCGATTGTCTAAAGAGGGATTGCTGCGTTTTCTTGAAAAAATGCCGGCAGGGTCCCCTGACGTAGCCTCACTATATATTCCTCCTTCTCTACCGGAAGTCGAGGCCGGTGCTCTGCTGGAAAACATCCTTGAAGCGGGGGAGCAACCGCAAGACCTTAGAAAATACCTGGTTGAATCGCCCACCGGCGCTGTCCTGTTCTGGGGGGCCAATCATCATTTTCTTATAATGCCCCCTTTCCCTCTTTCCCGGAAGCGGACTTCGGCGTGCTGTGAGGTAGAGCCCTTGCTCCATCTTCTTTTACGGGAATATTTATTCGGTCTCATTCTGGTCAGGCTTGGCTCGTTTGCCATCGGTGTGGTAAGAGGAGAGGTACTGCTCGCCAGCAAGGTGGGAAAAGGTCTGGTGCATGCCCGTCACCGCCAGGGAGGCTCATCTGCACATCGTTTTGAAAGACACCGAGAGAAGCAAATGGAGACTTTCTTCACGCGGGTCTGCGGGTATGCGCGGGAGTATCTGGAACCATATGACCGGGTTATTCAGTACATGTTATACGGGGGAACACGCGAGACACTGCTGGAATTTCAAAAGCAGTGTCACTATCTGGATCGCTTTCAAAACAGGACTCTGGCAGTCCTCCTTAATATCCGTGAACCTGGTCAGGCAGGTTTAAACCAGGCTGTCCGGGAAGCCTGGTCCAGCCGGGTAGTCAGATGGGAAGAGTAAAAAATATGTTAACGGCCCAGCTTTTCTTTCAGGCTGGCTTTGAATCGTTTTTACACTGATCGAGAAATGCGTCTACATCCTGTATGCTGAATTTCCCCGCCTCCATGATGGCCCTGGCGACAAAGCAGTCTTCGATTATTCCGCCGCTGACCCCCAGACCGCCCATGATGACGTTATCCCTGATAAGCGGGAATCCCCCGGGGAAAGTTATCCAGCGGTCATGGAAGAAAAGAGGCACGAGCTCGCCGGAAACAAAACTGGCTTTGTTGGCTCCGGTGGGCTGTTTCCCGAAAACAGAGGTATAGGCCTTGTCCTGGGCGATGTGAATACCGGCCAGAATGGCATTGTCCATCCGGTGAAAGGCCAGCAAATTTCCGGCCTGATCGCAGATCGCCATTGCCATGGGAACACCTTGTGTAAGCGCCTCTTTTTCACCTGCTGCAAGCATTATCCTGGCCTGTTCAAGAGTCAGACCGGGACCATAAATACGTTTTCCGGATTTCCATATTTCAGGTGCTCCACCAAATGGTCCCATCTATTCATCCCCCTGGACTTTATTACCACCTGTTCATTGTTTTTCTGCATTTTTCTTTTATAAGGGCAATATATAATAAAATTAGAGAAAAAAACAGGTGATTTATTTTAGCTTAATTTAATCATTAAACTGATTAAGTGTCAACAGGCATTTTTTGATCGTAAATGAGGCTATTTCTTGTGTGCCAATAAGCAAACTAAATTTAACATTAATTCTGGTTGACATATACTATATCATGGTATATAATGAAACAAAGTTTAAAAAAGAGGTGGAGTGGATATGGAACAGGCAAATGGCGTTTATATCATGCGGGTCGCATCGATGCTAACCGGTATGCATCCTCAAACATTGCGGAAATATGAACGTGCCGGGCTACTTGAGCCGTCAAGGTCAAAACGGCTTAGAATGTATTCCGAGGTGGATATAGCGCGCTTGAAAACAATCAAGCACCTGGTCGACGAACTGGGATTGAATCTGGCCGGAGTACGCTTAGCCCTCGATATGCAGGACAAGATGTATAAGATCAGGGCGCAGATGGCTTTAGCTGAAATGAATGAGAACAAAAAGAAAAAGCTGGTTAAAGCATTAGAAGAAAGTCTTATTGCTTTGGGTGAAACTCCGGAGGATATCAACGCGGAACGCGGTTCCGGTGGTACAAACAGCAAATAGGGTCTTGGAGGAGGAGGTGTCAGCGTGTGGAATTTGAAAAAATGTCCACGCTGCAGGGGTGACATTTTCATTGACGAAGATAGTAATCGTCATTATGAAAAGTGTCTGCAGTGCGGCTACGAACATGAGGTTTCACTGGCAGACATCAGGCAGAGGACTTTCAGAGTAAAGAAAGAAAAGTCCGTCATTACCTGAAATCAATTTTAATTTTAAAGACACCATTTATTTTCCGGGTAAACAACAGGTTGCGGCAGTCGTAGAAATAGACTGCCGCAACTTTTGTGTGGACCGCGTTTTCAGTAAGCGGCGACTTGCGTTCTTCCAGAACGAAATCCGCTTTGAATAAATAGAACTATAGTAATATGATTATCTAGGCACTGTCACCTGAGTTTGAGATGACAGTTTGCCACTTTATGCCCGGTGGGATAATACTGGTAACTGAAACTTTCAACAATGGTTTTAAACATGAGCGGGCCTTTCTAACGGGAAAGGGATATCGGAATACAACATACCCGGCTGAAAACCCGATAGTTAAAATTTGAGAGTGGTTATTTTCCGGCTGCAATTATTATAATATCCTGGGAGTTTGATCCTGTGTTAAGCGTGGTGATTCCTGCATTCAATGAGGAAAAATTTATCAGAAGAAGCCTGAAGTCCTTGAAAAAACAGGATTTTAAAGGTGAGTATGAAATTATCGTAGTTGACAATGGCAGCCGTGATCATACCGCTCAGATAGCCCGCAGTGCAGGTGTGAAAGTTGTTACCTGCCCGTATAAGGGTGTGTCTTACGCCCGGCAATGCGGCACAGATGCAGCGCGGGGAGATGTTATTGTTCAGGCGGATGCCGATACCGTTTATCCCGTCTGGTGGTTGACCGAAATTGATGAGAGGTTAAAACAACGCCCCGGTGTTGTGGCTGTGGCGGGAACTTTCATTTACAGGAATCCTCCCTGGTGGGCTAATATCGAATATTTCCTCAGGGTATTCTTCGGTAAATTGTCTTCTTTTATCTTCGGCTATCCGCTGGTTATATCGGGAGCCAATTTTGCTTTTTATAAAAAGACTCTTCTTCAGGTAGGTGGGTATGAGCATAACTGCTATTCATCCGACCAGATCAATATCGCCACCCGTTTAAGCAGCCGTGGAAAGGTCACTTTCACGGGCAGGCTGTATTGTTCAACTTCGGAACGATCGGTGAATAAACCAGCTTTTTCCGTATTCGTCGACTTTCTGCGCAACCTGTTTTATTTTGCCCGGTATGTTCTTGATTCGCCTTTGCCGGTTAATAGAAAGGCTGTAAGCGAAGCCTCTTCGTTTTCCACCGGAATTTACCTGAAGCTGGCTATACCCGTGCTAGCTATAGGACTTCTTTGTTCCGCTTACCTGGTAAATACTCCTCCCAATAGTACACCCGTAGCAGACCAGACACCCGGTATTGAGATGCGGTCCGATATTATTGAGCAGTTCAGGGATGGAATACTTAATTCCTTTACAATCCCTGATTGGCAGGGTATATCCATCAACAAATGGATGAAGTAATGAGTCTGGCAGAACTTGTTTCACAGGCACTGGAGATAACCAGCAATTTCAACCCCGGTATCGCTGTTATTCTCTTCCTGATGTGCTCAATCGGCGAAATAGGGTTTGCTTTGCCATATATACTGGAGACGGTATGGCTTCTGGCAGGCTACAATCTGGCTTCCGGTAGTTTATCTTTCACCGATTTGCTATTTATCTGGCTGGTAGCCCAGGCCGGGAGGCAGACCGGTTCGCTGGTTCTCTATTTTTCAGCCTTGCTGGGCTTTGGCCCCCTGAAAAAATTTTATAAAAAGCATATCGAGTCCAGATTGCCCAGACGGCAGATCGTTCCTCCCGCTGTCGCCTGGAGCGTAACCCATCCCTCGGCTTTTTCGGTAGCCATAGGCCGTCTGATCGGACTGCGGGTCCCTATGGCTATAACCATGGGCGCCAACCGCAGGCTTTTGCATCTTTCCCTGGGTGTTTTGCTTTCCAGCGTGATCTGGGATGGAATTTACCTGATTGTCGGGCGTACTGTCGGATCTGCTATTGTCCCGAAACCGCAGTACATGTTTCTATATTCGCTCGGCGGTCTGACCGGCCTGTATCTCTTTATCCTGAGTGTCCGCCTGCTTTGGCGGAGACGTCTGTCGAAAAAAAGCTCGTTTAGCATCAGGTAGTCAGACCGGTTTTTCATTTCACAGCGGGCCTCTGTTAAATATATAATTATAAATGATGAGTGACTGGCCCGCGGCTTTTGGCCGTGGTACCGGCGATATATACTATTCCGGGGTTTTCTCTAAGAAGGGGGGATTGTCGGAGATGGTGTACGTATACTCAGGCTCATATCACGGGAGAAAAATCCGGGAGGGAAACATCACATGGTATTGATAATTGGTATTACCGGCGCTACCGGCGTGATATATGGAATCAGGTTGCTGGAGGTCCTCTCAGCCTTTCAGGACATAGAGACCCATCTGGTGATATCCCGGCCGGGAGAAATAACCATTGGATTCGAAACGTCTTATAGTGTGGAAGACGTTAAAAAAATGGCTTCCTTCAGCTATGACATCGATGATATTTGCGCTCCTTTATCCAGCGGCTCTTTTAAACGTGACGGCATGATCATTGCTCCCTGTACGATGAAAACCCTTTCCGCCCTGGCCAATTCTTATTGTGATAATCTGCTTACCCGGGCCGGAGATGTAACTTTGAAAGAGCGCAGGAAGCTGGTGCTGATGCCAAGGGAAACACCACTGCATATCGGACATCTGAAGAACATGGAAAGACTGACTGAAATGTCCGCCATAATAATGCCGCCTATGCCGGCTTTCTATCATAAACCCGCCAGTATCCTTGATATCGTGGACCAGATGGTGGGGAAAATACTGGATATATTCGATATCGAGCACGGTCTTTTTCGCCGGTGGTCCGGCCTGCCGTAGACAGGCTTTTGTCCTGAATAGCCCGGAGAAATTACCTCGCGGATAAACGGATCACTAATTTGAGGCCGTGCATCCGGTATGCTCCGGTCCGGTTGGTTTCAAACATCAGTTCAGCCTAAAAAACAAAATGACTGTGTCCTGTCGGGTTTGAATATATTACAATATAAATATAAACATATTGCCGTATAATAATCCGTGAATTACATCAGTAAATCTACCCCGGTTTAAAATCAATCCCGGATTATGCTGAGACGTCAGCCTGAACGGTCAACCTGAAATACTCCGGCTCAGGCCGGAAAAGGAGTGTGATAGAATGGCAAAATACAAGTGCACCGTCTGCGGTTGGACTTACGATCCTGAAGTGGGTGATCCGGATGGAGGCATCAAACCCGGTACTCCTTTCGAATCGATCCCCGATGACTGGGTTTGTCCTGTATGTGGGGCCGACAAGTCAATGTTTGAAAAAATTTGATACCGAACAGATTTGAGGAGGAAGAGAGACCTATGGAAACCAGAACTATTCGTCCGGGCATTTTCTCCGTAGGCGTCATGGATTGGGACAGGCGCTTGTTTGATTCGCTGATACCTCTTCCGGACGGTACGAGTTATAATTCTTATCTTGTCAAGGGCAGTGAAAAGACTGCCCTGTTGGATGCTGTCGATCCTCCCATGGAGGGGGGGCTGCTCCGTCACCTTCAGGAGCTTGACGTCCAGAATATCGACTACATAGTAGCCCATCACGGAGAACAGGACCATTCGGGTGGTATACCTGCTGTCCTGGCGCAATATCCGATGGCTAAAGTAGTTGCCAACCCGCGCTGCAAGGGCATGCTGGTGGACCTGCTGCATATCCCGGAAAGCCAGTTCATCGAGGTAAAAGATGGAGAAACGATCTCCCTTGGCAACTACTCGTTGAAGTTTATCTATACACCCTGGGTCCACTGGCCGGAGACCATGGTGACATATTTGAAAGAGGAAAAAATCCTCTTTAGCTGTGACTTTTTCGGCTCTCATATCGCTGCCAGCGATCTGTATGTCACGGATGAAGGTCGCGTGCATGAAGCTGCCAAGAGATATTTCGCGGAAATAATGATGCCCTTCCGTGTTAATATCCAGAAGGACCTGGAAAAACTACAGGGTCTTCCGCTTGATATTATAGCTCCCAGTCACGGTCCGATGTATAATAAGCCGGACTTTATCATGAGGCTTTATCATAGCTGGGTATACGACGAGCCGAAAAACATCGTGGTAATCGCCTTTACCTCCATGCACGGCAGCACCCAGCAAATGGTCGACCATCTTGTTGAAGAGCTGGCAGGCCGAGGGATAGAGGTCAAGCAGTTCAACATGCCGGTGACGGATATCGGCAAGCTGGCGATGGCGCTGGTGGAAGCTGCAACGATAATATTAGGTACTCCCACGGTGCTGGCCGGTCCTCATCCCAATGTGGCTACTGCTGCTTTCCTGGCGAATGCTCTCAGACCCGGGCTGAAATATGCCGGAATTATCGGGTCATACCTGTGGGGCGGAAAGACGGTAGAAGTACTGAAAGGCCTGATACCCAATCTCAACGTCGAGCTGTTTGATCCTGTGATGGTCAAGGGACTGCCGCGTGAAGCCGACTTTGCCAGCCTGGATAAACTGGCGGATGCAATTGCCGAGAAACACAGGACCTTACTTCTGCCTTCATCTTAGTGTAGTGCTTTATAAACAGCTTTATAGCAGTCTAAAGCTAAAAGCGTGTTGAACAATGTACACTTAATTGACTGGCACTACACCAGCATATAACCTGATTCAGCCTCCGGGGCGTCCCATTGAGGCGTAATGAGGAAGGGGGATTATGAGATGCTTGATCTGAATATCATGATCGGTGGCGAAGCGGGACAGGGCATACAGACTATCGGCTTTGTAGTGGGAAAGACCTTTTCCCGCGGTAATCTGCATGTTTTTTCCGACCAGGACTATGAGTCCAGGGTGCGTGGAGGCCACAATTTTTACAGGGTGAGAGTGAAAGACCGCATAAACAGATCGCAGACTGAGCGGCTTGATATGCTGGTAGCGTTAGACAGGGAGACAGTAGAACGTCACCTGAGCCTGCTCAAAGATGACGGAATGGTCGTCGCGGACAGCCGGGTTATTGGCGACGGTTTTAAGGATTTACCTCTCCTGGATATTCCCCTGGAGCAACTGGCGATGGAGGCTGCTTCTGACAAAATTATGGGCAACGCTGTCGCCGCCGGGGCGGTAATGGGCCTGATAGGTTTTGATTTCGCATTACTGGAGAATGTCTTGAGATGGCATTTCAAGAAAAGTACCGCTCAGGTCCAGGACGGCAATGTCCGTTCCGCCAGGGCTGGATATGATTATGCCGCTCAACGCATTCCCTCTTTTTTCACCCGGCGCTGCCGGGCCTCTGACGGCGGTCCCTGCCTTTTCCTGAATGCCAATGAGGCCATTGCCCTGGGCGCCATGGCTGCCGGCTGTAAATTCGTAGCGGCTTACCCCATGACCCCGGTCACGTCCATCATGGAGTATATTGCCGGTAAAGGCAGGTCGCACAGCATCGCTGTAGTCCAGCCGGAGGATGAGATCGCTGCTATTAATATGGTAATCGGGGCGGCTTATGCGGGTGCGCGGGCTATGACGGCTACTTCCGGAAGCGGGTTTGCCCTCATGGTGGAAGGTCTGGGACTGGCTGGCATTGCTGAGATTCCGGCTGTCATCGTATTGGGTCAGCGTCCCGGACCGGCGGTGGGGCTGCCCACCCGCACGGAGCAGGGCGAGCTGCTGTTTGCCGTTCACGCGGGGACGGGTGAGTTTCCCCGGGTGATACTGGCGCCGGAAAACGCAGAAGAAGCCTTTTTTCTGACCGTTAAGGCCTTTAACCTGGCCGAAAAATTCCAGGTTCCGGTTATTATTCTGACCGATACTCACCTGGCCAACTCTTACGTCAGCGTGGAAAAGTTCGACCTTGATAAGGTAGTGATCGACCGCGGAGAACTTTTTTCAAACGAGGCTCCGCTTGCGGCGGACGGCTATAAACGTTATGCCCTCACGGAATCGGGCATATCTCCCCGTGCTTTTCCCCTTCATGGACGGGAGCTGGTGGTGAGTGATTCGGATGAACATGATGAGACCGGGCACCTGACGGAAAGCGCTGAATTCAGGACTCAGCAGGTTGCCAAACGGCTCAAAAAATACGCGGGAATGAAACCAGCCATGTCTTTTCCCGTATTTGATGAAGTTTCGGGGGCTGAATTGACCCTGATCGGGTGGGGCAGCACCGGCGGGGCCATACGGGAGGCAGCGGGACTTTTAAGAGAAAAGGGAACAGCCGCCAATATCCTGCACTTGAGCGAGATCTGGCCCTTCCCTGTGGAAAACGTGACAGCGGCCCTGCGAAAGACCGGCTATAACGTTGTTGTAGAAAATAATGCTTCCGGACAGATGGCTGATTTGATCGGGGCGGAGACGGGTTTTCGTTCGCTGAAGCGTATCAACCGATGGGACGGCCGTCCTGTTTCCGCTCAATTTATCCTCGATGAGCTGAAAAAGGGGGTGGAGTAAGATGGCAAGAGAGCAGGCATCCGCACCATTAACCGTACAGGACTACCTTTCCCCGGTTGAGAACCAGTGGTGCCCCGGATGCGGGAACTTCGGTATTCTCAGCGCGGTTAAAAAAGCCCTGGTGGAGCTCCAGTTAGAGCCTCACAGGCTTCTCTTCGTATCCGGTATCGGCCAGGCGGGGAAATTCCCGCATTACCTGAAATGTAACCTGCTTAATGAGCTGCACGGACGGACCCTGCCCGCAGCGGCAGCGGCCCACATCGTGAATCCTGCCTTAACGGTCATTGCCGAAGGCGGAGACGGTGACGGTTACGGCGAGGGTGGAAATCACTTCATCGCCGCCATGGTGCGTAACGTCGATCTTACCTACCTGGTACACAACAACCAGGTATACGGCCTGACCAAGGGACAGGCTTCGCCCACCAGCGACCGTGGATTTGTTACCAAAACCACGCCCTCCGGGGCAGGAGAGCCGCTCAATCCCCTGGCCCTGGCTATCGCCTCCAATGCCAGCTTCGTCGCCCGCGGTTTTGCCGGGGATCCCGATCGTCTCAGCCGGATGATCGTTATGGCTTTGCAGCACCGCGGATTTGCCCTGGTGGATATACTCCAACCCTGCGTCAGTTTCAACCATGTCAATACCTACGAGTTCTACAGCAGCCGCATATACAGGCTGGAGGATGAAAAAGGCTATGATCCGTCCGACAGGGTGTCCGCTTTTAAAAAATCCATGGAATGGGGTGACAGGATACCGGTAGGGCTTTTTTATCGCTGTGAGAGACCGCTTTTTGAAGAGACCCTGAATCTGGCGGATAAGTCGCCCCTGGTGCAACAAAAGCTGGACCCGCAGTGTATAGCGCCTTTGCTGGAGGACTTCTGCTAGGTGTCTGCGACTGCCTGGTAACAGAGGTGAAGGCGGATGAAAGGCGTATTTAAAAATAACACTCATATTCTTTGGAGGAAAAAATGTCGGTTTCAAATAGAGAGCAGGCCGGGAGCGGCTTTAACAAGAAAACGGTAAAAGATATCGATGTCGGGAACAAAAGGGTCCTGGTCAGGGTGGACTACAATGTGCCGGTGGACAAGAATAATGAGATCAGCGACGACAGCCGCATCCGGGCCAGCCTTCCCACGATTCAATACCTGCTTGACCGGCAGGCCAGGGTTATTCTCTGTTCGCATTTCGGGCGGCCAAAGGGCAAGGTTGTGGAGACCATGCGCCTGGCACCGGAAGCAAAACGGCTTTCCGAACTGTTGGGCAAGCCGGTCTTCGCCCTGAAGGACTGCATCAGCCCGGAGGTGGAAGCGGCCGTCAATCAGATGAAAAGCGGCGATATCATTCTGCTGGAAAACCTGCGCTTTCATCCCGGAGAGGAAGCCAATGATCCCGCTTTTGCCGGCTCTCTGGCCCGTCTGGCGGATATATTTGTGGATGATGCCTTCGGTTCCAGTCATCGTGCTCATGCTTCGGTGACCGGTGTGGCCCAAAAAATACCGGCTGTGGCGGGATTCCTGATGGAAAAGGAGCTTATTAACCTGGGCAAGCTGCTCAGCAGCCCTGCTCATCCTTTTATTGCCGTCATGGGCGGAGCAAAAGTCAGCGATAAAATGGGTGTTATCCGCAATATCCTGGACAAAGTGGATGCCCTGCTTATCGGCGGCGGCATGGCAGCCAATTTCCTCAGGGCGCGCGGCCTGGCGGTAGGGGCTTCGGCTGTAGAGGAAGACAGGCTGGACTACGTAAGGGAAATGCTTGCCCTGGCAGATACCAGGAATGTACGGATCGTATTGCCGTCGGACGTCATAATTGCCGAAAAACTGGAAGCCGGCGCGCCGGTTAAAGCCGTCCGGGTGGAAGAGATACCCACGGGCTGGATTATTGCTGATATCGGACCGCAGGCGGCGGCGGCCTTTGCCGGGGAGATAAAGAAAAGCCGGACGATTTTCTGGAATGGTCCTATGGGTGTATTTGAGATCGAGACCATGGCCGCGGGTACCCGCGGCGTGGCTGAGGCTATGGCGGAGAATAGTGGTACAACGGTAGTAGGCGGGGGTTCGACCGCCGAGTCCGTTGAAGATATGGGACTGGCCGCTAAAATGACCCATGTTTCTACCGGAGGAGGGGCATCGCTTGAATTTTTGGAAGGGCTGGAGCTTCCTGGCGTAGCCGTCTTGCAGGATAAATAGATGTTGCGTAATATTCACCGTGAACAGCGTACCAAAATAGTCTGCACGCTTGGGCCGGGAGTCAATTCCGCTGCCATGATCGAGCGGCTGGTGCGGGCTGGCATGAATATCGCCAGGCTGAACCGCTCGCACGGTTCATTTGAAGAACATGCCAGGTATATCCGGCTGGTCAGGGAGGTGGCGGAGCGTGTGGACAGCAGCGTAGCTGTTCTAATGGATTTGCCCGGACCGAAATATCGCACGGGCCCGACCAGCGAGAAGTCCCTGCTTCTTAAAAAGGGTGCGGAGATAATATTGACAAGCCGGCCCATTGAAGGAGAAGGCAATGTTATCCCCCTCAATTTTCCCCTGCTTTACAGGGATGTCAGGCAAGGCAGCACCGTGCTGGTTGACGACGGTAAAATACAGCTTAAAGTTACATCTATCAGGGGCGGTGATGTTGTCTGTAAAGTAATTGCCGGGGGGGTATTGACTCCCGGACGGGGAGTGGTTGTACCGGGTGTGCTGGGTTCCGAGCCCTTTCTGAATGACAATCTGCGTGAAAACCTGGATTTTGCCATACAGCAGAAACCCGATTTTATAGCGCTTTCCTTTGTGACCTGCCCTGACGATATAAAGCAGGTCAGGCAGATATTGGACCAACGGAATTCGCCGATCCCCCTGGTCTCCAAGATAGAGAGAGGAGAGGCGGTACGCAACTTCGACGGAATACTGGCTGTCAGCAACGGCATTATGGTGGCCAGGGGCGATCTGGGAGTAGAGGTCTCCTTGAAAGAAGTACCTCTCATACAGAAAGATATTATCCGCAAATGCAATAAAGCGGGCAAAGCCGTCATTACAGCTACCCAGATGCTGGAATCGATGACGGATTCGCCCACTCCCACCCGGGCGGAGGTGGCTGATGTAGCCAATGCTATTCTGGATGGAACGGATGCCATTATGCTGTCTTCAGAGACTTCCATCGGTAAGTATCCCATTGAGGCAGTCAGGATGATGTATGAGATCGCCCGGGAAATCGAGGGTCACCTGCCTTATGAGAGGATTCTCAGCCAGAGGGCTGAATGGCTGGAGCACCAGACGGATGAGCTTATCAGCTACAACGCCTGTCATACCGCCTACCAGTTGAAAGCTGCGGCTATTGTGGCCTTCACTCATTCCGGCAGTACGGCCCGCCGCGTCTCCAAGTACCGTCCCCATGTTCCCGTCCTGGCCATTACACCCAGCAGGGAGATCGCCAGGCGGCTGGTTATCTACTGGGGAGTGCAGCCTTTTCATATCCCCGAGCCTGCCACGGTGGAGGAATTCTTTACTGTTGCAGCCGGGCTGGCCAGGGATACCGGTGCGGCCCATCCGGGCGAACTGGTGGTGGTAACCGGCGGCATACCCACGGGGAAGAGCGGCACCACCAACCTCCTCAAAGTCCAGCAGGTACCGGGATAAACCGTCAGCCATCTTTCCCATCCCTTCTCCCTTGATGGGCTCATCGTTATACATACATGACACCGTGGACTAGAGAATATAGGCACAAACCTTAATTCGTCGTTGCGAAGGAGCCCGCAGGGCGACTGTGGCAATCTCTATCAGTGTACAGCGATAAAATGCCTGAACTAAAGCGACCATTCTGAGGCGCTACGGACTCCCTGGCGCCTTCTGTAGCGCCGTGAGAATCCCTTCTTATGCGTCCTGCCCTATATCCTTAGATTCCTACGCCCCGGCGCGGGTAGTGAAGAAGCCGGAACTCTGAATGGACAACAATTACTGGCCTGCAACAAATCCTGTGCCGATCCGTGAGATCGCGACGCCGGTCCCGAGGAGGAGAAAAGGGGCCTCGCGAGGCTCTGAATGAACCAACCACCACAACATAGCGGGAAGGCATAAGTTGTCACGTGGGTTCATTGACTTCATAGGGTAGCTGTCCC
>JAFGOB010000087.1 GCA_016926695.1 Dehalococcoidales bacterium
GGCGCTTCACAGACGGCCATGGCGTTGATGAACCTGCTGAACGAAGACCGTATGGGGGCGACCAGTATGGCCGCCGGCGCGTATCTTCTCTCACCGCCAAAGACCATTTTTACCAATTATCCGCTCTATACCGATGAACTCGGCGCAATAGCCGACTGGTTCCTGGAGCAATGGAAAAAAGAAGGAAAGACGACCAAACCGAGGGTCGCCTACCTCACCGCTGACAGTTCCGCCGGAAGGTCGATCGATATTCCGGAAATGGAGGCCTATCTGACCGGCATCGGATACGAATTCGTCGGCAAGCAATTCGTCCCGATGGTGCCGACCACTCCTCCCACCACGCAGTTGGCCTGGTTGAAAGACAATAAGGTCGACCTGGCGCTCGGCTGGATGATCAATCCCGGGTCTCAGCCGACCATCAAGGAAGCGGTAAGGCTCGGCATGGGACCTCACCTTGATTACAAGATAACCTTCGGGTTTGCGGCGCCGAGCCATACGCCGGTGTTTGCCGATGCCATGGGCACTACCGGCGACGGTGTCCTCGTCGCGGGCAGCTACGCTCCGTTAACCTACACTGACGTTCCGGGAATCGCTTTCTACCAAAAGCTCCAGAACGACTACCGGCCCAATGACAAGGTTAATCACATCATGTATCTCGGCGGTCTTGTCGAAGCCATGATACAGACCGAAGCGCTACGGCTGGCCATGCTTGAAAAAGATGCCGATAAACTGACATGCGCCGACGTGCTGGAGAACGGTTTCTTCAAGATCAAGGAACTCAACACCGGCGACCTGACCCCGCCGCTGACCTTCGGTCCAACCGATGTTGAAGGGGCGGACATGATGCGCATCGACCAGGTCCAGAACGGGAAAGTCGTCTTGCTGGGAATGTATCCGATCCACGGCATATATACTCACGAATAAGTACCCACTCCCCGGGAGCTCCGCGAGGAGCTCCCGGGAAACTGCCTCATTGGTATTAGGGGCCCAGGCCCCACATCAGAGCAGTAATACCGCTAAGGGTAATGGGTTCAGAACCGATGGTGCACCCATCCGGGCTGGACCGGCATCTGCCGGTGACAGAAGAGGTTTCACAGAACCTAGAAGATAACTAAAATGTCCCCGGGTAATCCGGGGCATTCTGGTGGAGACGGGGGAGAGTCGAACTCCCCCTAAAACAATGCTCTGCTTTGTATAGGACTGAAATCTATAACGTACTCGGAAAAACCCTAATGTTCCCAGTGTTTGTATTTTTCGGGTACATCTCCAACGAATTTAAGTGGCCAATCGTTAGGACCAAACCTGGCATCGATGAAAATGAGCGGCTTATCCACCCGCAGGATTTTCAACGGCTCGTGACTCATTCCCGCCGGGATATAGGCGTAAAAGGGATAGTTAATCTTATGCCATTCATCGTCCAGGTAGAATTCCACATCGGCATCGAACTCTACAAAATTTTTCGCACCGAAGAGGAATATCCACTGGTCGCGGTCCGGGTGGATGTGAGGAGCCATGCCTATCTCGTCTTCCGGTTTATCGATATAGGCGAATCCCAGGCACAGTTGAGAGCCCGGAATATCCCTCTCTCCCCCTGCCCCGATCATCGGCAGAGTGATACTCTCGTGTACGGATTTCCCGGGTTTGAACTCAACTAGATTAGACTCGTGCCTCAAATTTCCCATTCGTACTTTTCCTGGTTCTGGCATACGCATTACCTCCGCATAATTGATATCGTTAGTTTACATGGTGGAGAGGAGAAAGTCGAACTCTCCCGGAAACAATGCTCTGCTTTGTCATATAAAACAACTTCTTTGACTGTTCGTACCATTCCTATAGGATCAGCTTGGGATATCTTCCCAATCCAAACGCAAGCAGATTTGAACTCCCGACCTTCTGAACACCATGTAACCCTGAAAAATGGCGGAGGTCGCTTGCCTCCTTTTCAAATCTCGATTATATTACTGTTTTCTTTAATTTTCAAGCATTTTATCCAAATGCTTGCCTTATAACCAAAAGCTACTAATCGTCTAAAAAGATGAGTGAAACAAAGATATCGACTTGAATAAAAGATACGGAATTTCTTTAAAATTATGCTTAATACTTCCGTGAAAAATATTACAATTCGCATTTTGCTTTTTTCACATTTCAGCATCGGATAACTCATTTCAGGTATTGCATATCCTGTCAAGTACAGGTATATTCAGGTGAATTGAGCCTTTCTGATTGCTCGGCATGGAAAACATACTCCCGAAGGCTATTGGTATTAAACCCATCTTGAGTTGCCTCTAGAAGAAATATCAGCTAATACCCGAAAGTATAAAAATCTATGACTGTTTATCCTTTGTGTATACTGGCGGGAAGGAATAGTAACATTCTGCTAGTATTGCGTAGATACGGGAATATAGGAGGTTAACTATGCCTGCAAATTCCAGACAGAATAACCAGCGGTCAACTATCGTTAAAACACAACAAGGCCAGGTCGAAGGGTTTCAGAAGGACGGTTTATTCAAATTTTACGGCATTCCCTTCGCCCAGCCGCCAGTCGGCGAATTACGCTGGAGGGCTCCACGGCCGGCTAAACCATGGAAAGATGTTAAGAAAGCAGTTGCGTTTAGTCCTATAGCATACCAGATCTCCCGGATTGAAGCCTCAAACGATGCAGATAAAGATCTGATACAGAGCGAAGACTGTCTGTACGTAAATATATGGACGCCTTCAATAGACGCCGGGGCAAAAATGCCGGTGATGGCGTGGATTCACGGAGGCGGTTACTTAAACGGGTCCGGATCTTTATATGAATATGACGGTTCGGAATTAGCAAAAAGGGGAGTTGTCGTTGTCGGCCTTAATTATCGTTTGGGCCCGCTGGGATTTTTAGCTCATGATGAATCTGCATCTGAAAATGAAAGAGATGCCTGCGGCAATTACGGCATAATGGACCAGATCGCCGCCCTGGAATGGGTAAAAAGTAATATCTCGAATTTCGGCGGGAATCCGGAAAATGTAACGATTTTCGGAGAATCGGCCGGGGCTATGAGCGTGGGGTTATTATCAGGATCGCCCCGGGCCGCAGGATTATTCCACAGGGCGATATGCGAAAGCGGAGGCATGCTTTATTTCCCCAGGGAAATAACCCGTAAGCAGGCATTAGCCTACACGCGCGAATTTCAGAAAGCTTGCAGAGCACAAAATTTCAACGATATGCGTTCCTTGATGCCGGAAGAAATTATCAAGATAGCAAGACAGGTATCCGCTAATGATGAGATGCCAAGAGTAGCAAGGTTTACGCCAATTATCGATAACAACATCATTAAGGATCAAGATACTACTTTAAGCGAGAGAGCAAAAATACCGCTGATCATCGGTTCTAACAGGCATGAAGCTACATGGTTTATGCAGATGATGCCCCCGATAACCAGGAGCAACTACAGGGAAATTCTACAAAGGAATTTCGGCGAAAAGGCGATGCAAATGTTGAAATCTTTTTCGATCAACTCAGATGCAGAAGCAAAGAAAGCCTTCATCGCTATTTACACCTGTAACCTGTTTACTTTACATGTTCACGAATTGGCTGCCGAGCTCAGTCGGCTCAACGGAGAAGTATACGTATACCGTTTTGACCGGGTTGCGCCTAAAAACCAGAAAAACGGGTTTGGCGTAGGTCATGGGGAGGAGATCGCTTACGTGCTGGGACATGTCGATGTTGAAGGCTATATGGAAACGGACAAGATGGTTTCAGAAATAACGATGAAATATTGGACCCAGTTTGCCAGGACAGGCAATCCAAATCCCGTTGGCCTGCCGAAATGGCCGAAATATATTCAGGGGAAAAATGAATTCCTGATAATCGGTGATGAAGTATCGGTTGGGAATTATCATGAAGACAATCCCTTGGTTGAGTGATTTCGAATGCCGGGGTTACCGGCCAACAATTAAGTGAAAGAAATCTAAAATGCGGCTTATCAAGCAATCAAGGCAATCCATGCACACTTCAATCCGGAGTCATATCCCTGGTTGCATTCTTGATATAATCATCTCGAAATTTCATATAGCAGGAGCATCTGTGGATGGTTACGGTCAATTCCACACCTAAAAAAGACGGATTTGGAATGCCTGGCGAATTCGAGCCTCACAAAGGCTGCTGGATGATTTGGCCCGAAAGGAACGATAACTGGCGAAACGGAGCTAAACCCGCCCAGAAAGCATTTGCCGCCGTGGCAATTGCCATCGCAGGTTTTGAACCGGTTACGATGTGTGTATCTAAAAAACAATGGCACCATGCCCGGGCGATGTTACCGGAATCAATCCGAGTAGTTGAGATTTCCAACAATGATGCCTGGATGCGGGATGTTGGCCCTACCTTTGTTACTAATGATAAAGGACTGGTCAGAGGTATTGATTGGGATTTTAATGCCTGGGGAGGCCTTAAAGGCGGATGCTATTTCCCCTGGGACCAGGATGAGTTGATAGCCCAAAAGGTCCTTGAGCTGGAACAAATAGACCGGTATAAATGTAGCCTCATCATGGAAGGCGGTTCTATCCACGTTGACGGTGAGGGGACGCTTATAACCACGGAAGAATGTCTGTTGAACCCTAATCGGAACCCCCAGCTTACCAGGGAACAAATCGAAGAGAATCTCAAGGAGTACTTAGGCGTTGAAAAAATCATATGGCTTGGCGAGGGTATCTATATGGATAACGATACCAATGGTCATGTTGATAATCTTTGTTGTTTCGTAAAGCCCGGAACGGTATGTCTTACCTGGACCGAAGATAAAAATGACCCGCAGTATGAAATTTCTATGGATGCTTACAAACGTCTCAGTAGCACAACTGACGCCTTGGGGCGGCGGTTGGAAATTTACAAAATTAATCAACCTGCCCCGCTTTTTATAACCAAGGAAGAAAGCGAGGGCGTTGATTCTATTAAAGGTGCAATGCCCCGTGAACAAGGCAGCCGTTTATCGGCTTCTTATATTAACTTTTATATCGCAAACGGAGGTATCATGGTTCCGGGATTCGGTGACCCTAACGACAGCGAAGCTCGGAATATTTTGCAGAGCCTTTTTCCTGATTACAAAGTTGTGCAGATACAAACCCGGGAAATTTTACTTGGCGGGGGCAATATTCATTGTATTACCCAGCAGCAACCCTTGGGTAAAATATCAAAATGAGAACGTTTGAAATACTTTTTAGAGGATCTCCTTCCCTAAAAACCGCTTTTTAAAATCATTGCAGCACTCTACTTAATAAACATAATAGGGAGAATACATGGAAAAGCATCCTGATCTTATTCTTAAGGGTAATGTTATTACTATGGTCAATTGGAAGCCCCGGGTGGAGGCGATCCGGATAAAGAACGGCAAAATCATTGCCGTTGGGTCAATGGAGGAAGTGGTAAAAGGAACCCCTGAATCTACGCAAATGATTGACTTTAAAGGAAAAACCATTGTCCCCGGTTTTATTGATACTCATACTCATTTATTAGCGACCGGAAGGGCAAGGGCCGGCGTAGATTTGTCTTCCGTGACCTCAATCAACGACGCCGTCGCCTTGATAAAACAAAGAGTGAAAATCACTCCACCGGGGAAATGGGTGTTGGCATGGGAGTTTAACCGCCTCAATACTAAAGAAAAGAGATTCCCGTATATAACAGAACTGGATGCTGTTTCCACGGAGCATCCTGTATTCATCCAGCACTATGATACTCATTTTTTGATGCTTAATAGCCTGGCTTTTAAACAACTCGGCCTTTCACGGGAAATGGAGGGCATCGTTACGGATGAAAAAGGAGAGCCTGCGGGACTGATCGAAGACCCGACATCAACCGATCTGTGGTATAAAATCGTCGGCCTGGCAGATAAAAAAGAACTCCTTGAAGCTTTGAGAATAGCGACCAGGGAATCCGTTAGTGTCGGTATTACTTCCATTTACACCAAGGAAAGTCTGCAGGACGCCGAACTTATCTTAAAAAACCAAGATAATGTGCCGGTTCGGATCAAACCTATTTTGTTTTTCCACCCTCTGAGAGAAGAAGATATAGACGAGGTGCTCAGGGCTGATATCGTGAAGGGAAAAACCTGCGTGGCCACTTATGCCGACGGATCCATTGAAGGCCACACCGCCGCTCTTTACGAACCGTATACCGATAGGCCTGACACACTGGGTATGCTGTATTATACCGATGAGGAAATGCATCGTTTCGTCGAAAAAGCGCACCGGGCCGGCCTGCAAATTTCCATCCATGCCGAATCTGACAGGTGTATCGAACAAGTCCTTAGCACGTATCAAAAAGTCCTTGAAAAATACCCCCTTAACGACCATCGTCATCGTCTCGAGCATTTCGAACTCGGCACTAAAAAACAGATCAAGCTCGCGGCAAGACTTGGGATCATTCTGGCCATGCAGCCGATATTCATAACTGTTTGTGAAGGCCCTGACCTGGATTATTACCGGTCGTTATTAGGCGATGATAGAGTAAAAAGGGCGCATACATACCGTGCGATTCTTGATGAAGGAATAACTGTTGCCGGCGGTTCTGACACTCCGGTGACAAGAATGAGCCCTTTAAATGGTATCCATGCCTGCGTTAACCATCCGCTTAAAGAACAGCGCGTTGATGTCCATGAAGCAATCGAGATGTTCACGGTTAACGCGGCTAAAGCTGGTTTTGAAGATGATATTAAGGGGAATATCGAACCGGGAAAGTTGGCGGATTTTACGGTCTTGTCAGATGACCCGTATCGTGTCCCCCGGGAGAGGATAAAAGATATTGAGGTTGAGGCAACCATCATTGGCGGGGAGATAGTGTATCAAAAAAAGAAAAATACGCCGTAGCTTTTCCATTCTACCCGGGAGTGTGTGCAAATCAAAGTAAATCGCAAACTTAATTCCAATAACGTCATTCTGCTGGGGGCAGGTCAGGCATCCTCAAAGGAGCCGTTTGTCCCTCATGTTGAAGGCTTAATTATCGGCGCTAAAAATGAAGGAGGTATTCTTGATGTTACCTAATGAGTCTATCAAAATCGAATTTAATGTTCCAAGCCGCTTGCGAGATGGTACGATATTATACTCTGATGTCTACCGCCCGGAGGCACATGGCCGCTATCCAGCTATTATCACCCGCCTCCCTTACAATAAGGACCTTGAATTTCCCAGCGGCACCAACGCCTATATGAATCCGGTAGCATTCGCCAAGGCTGGGTACGCCGTGGTCATCCAGGATGTCCGGGGCACCGGCTCTTCAGAGGGAGCCGCAGCTTACTGGCAGCAGGAAGTTGAAGACGGCTATGACTCGGTCGAAGCGATAGCCGCTCAGCCATGGTGTGATGGGAATGTAGGTATGTTTGGCTATTCTTACTTTGGTTACACCCAGTGGGCAGCTGCAGTGGCCCAGCCCCCCCATCTCAAAACTATATGCCCGGGCTTCACCGACACGGAATTCCACCGGTTCCCCTTCACGATCAGAGGCGATAAACTAAAGCATAAGACCCATTATTACTGGACCCTATTTATGAGCCTTCTGGGGATGATCAGAAGCAAAGAATCCCCCGAGCAAATTAAAGCTGTGACGGACCGGCTAATCTACCTGAATGATCACCTCGACGAACTGGTTAATTATTTACCTTTGAAAGATTCTGAAGTGATTAAGACCGTCGATGACCTGGGGATGGTGCCCCGCTTTTACGATCTTTTGACGCATACCGAAGATTTTGAGTTCTGGGAAAAAACCGGCGGACAGCTGCCGCTGGATAAGGTAACGGTTCCGGCATTTCACATTGTTGGCTGGTTTGACATAGATTTTTGTCCGGCTATAATCAATAACTACCTTGAGCTGGAAAGGCTGGGCGCGCTAACAGGTAAAAAAATCAAACAAAAACTGATTATCGGGCCGTGGGTCCATACCGGGGAAATGCCGAGTACAACCGGTGAAATGCAATTTGGAGGAAGCGCCTCAGGGGCCATGGACAATATTATCGGCAGACAAATCAGCTGGTTTGATCATTGGCTCAAAGGCAATAATAACAGTGTTGAGAATGAGCCCCCGGTACACATTTTTGTCATGGGTGAGAACCGCTGGCGAGATGAGAACGAATGGCCTTTAGCCAGGACCCAATACCGTGAATATTATTTTCACAGCCATGGTTGCGCGAATACCCTCTCAGGCGATGGTTCTTTGAACGAGACTCCCCCCGGAGAAGAAGCTTTCGACGGCTATCTTTACGACCCGAGAAACCCGGTCAAGACACATAAAATGGGGACGGGGTGCTACGATCAAAGGGAGGTTGAGAGCCGGAGCGATGTCCTGGTTTATTCTACAGAGCCGCTAACCACCAACCTGGAGGTAACCGGCCCAGTCAAGGTTAAACTATGGGCATCCACTTCAGCGATAGATACGGATTTTACCGCCAAGCTGGTCGATGTTTTCCCTGACGGCCGGGCGTTTAACATGGCGGAAGGAATTATCCGGGCTGGGTACCAGCCCAAAATAGGCCTCAAGCCGCTTATCCCGGGGAAAATATATGAGTATGAAATTAACCTGGGGCCCACCAGTAATGTCTTCCAGGCAGGGCACCGTATTCGAGTGGAGATCTCCAGTAGCGATTTCCCCAAGTGGGACCGGAACCTGAACACCGGCGCTCCTCTAGGTGTGGGGACAGAAATAAAAACCGCGATGCAGAATGTGTTTCACCAGAAACAGTTTGCTTCCCATATCGTGCTCCCTGTAATCTAACCGCATGAACAAATAGGTTTTCAGGCAGGGCTCTCGGAGTGGTTAGGCCGAGTGCCGATCTGGAGCCCTGCCTGGCATCTAAATACACGGCTGTTCAATTTACACTCCGGCTTGTTTTGTTCAATCAGAACATTTTTTATTATAAAGAGATGCATCATGCGGCCTTAAAAATCCCCCTCAATTAATAATATAATTCACTTGGTCCCTTATA
>JAFGOB010000088.1 GCA_016926695.1 Dehalococcoidales bacterium
AGTTTAACAGGTTGGCTCTTATATCCGGAATAGTGGCTCTCAAAACGCCGGAAGCCTGGCTCTCTAAGACCGGAACCGTGGCGCAATATATCCCGGATTATTCAGCCGAACTTGTTCTTTAGTCAATGATTGATATAGATAAATATAAAAAGGCTATTATTGTAACCGGTGATGGTGATTTTTACTGTTTGGTCAATCATTTAAAAAAGATTGGTAAATTAGACTTCGTTATCGCACCTGACAGAATGAAATGTTCGCATCTGTTAAATATGGCGGCTGGGACACAGATAACTTACATGAATAATTTAAGGAGTAAACTGGAGTACAAAAAAGAGCCTTAAAAAGAAAAGCACCCCATAAGGACAAAACCTTAAGGGGGTCTTTTCGTGGTGATTCTAACTAAACAGTAGTTACTATTTATTTATTTGTCAATAGCAATTGCCACCCAAAAACCGTTATCTAATAGCCTCAAATAGGCATGAGGTTTCTACACCGATTTGATGGAAATACCCAGGCTTATTAGCTTCGTTTAATGGAGAATCAAGGCTACTATTGAGGATGTTATCCGATCATGATAATAATTAACTGTTATGTAAATTACCAGCATCAAAGAACGGGAAGCTTAACCGCGATACGGCCCCCTTTTAATTTCCTCCTTTCGTGATCCAGTTTCGTAACATCATATGGCGTGCTAATTGGAAGCCAACCAATATGATTATTTGGCCATTTCACTGCTATTGCAGATACAATCATCTTGTTGGCGAATAGCAGAGGGTGTATAATTTGGCTAACCAAATGGACTTCTATGCGGGAATATATAATGGATAAAGAAACTAAACCCCTGCTGGACTATATTCATACCCTGGAAAAAGAACTGGCCTCCGGAAATGGCTAAAAGACCGCAAGGGCCGCCTGCTCTCTTATGATGATATCACCCACTACCAGAAAATAGTCGTGGCGCTGAAAGAAACCATCAGGCTGATGGCGGAGATAGATAAGATAATACCGGGGTAACGGCTACAAGCTCAGTATCAAACTTGGAGGAGATAAACCGGAGTATACAATAGATGAAATTGCGAAATACTAAAATCTAATGGAATAAACATTGATTTTACCTGGCCCCAATTTGCAGGGTAGGTGTAGACTCCTTTTCATGGAAACCCACCAACTTCTATCAGCGGCTGGGGACGGGCGGACACGGAGGTCCGCCCCTACGACATGAGTTATTAAGTCCACAGTAGACCGTGACAGTGGGCAACCCAAGGTCCGCCCCTAAGACATGGCTCGAACTTGATACATCACCCAAAAGCTTAAAACAGGCTTATCTAAAATGGATGATAAACATGATATGCTTACAATAGGATTGAACCAGCGGTTATTAGCAATAAATGGTCAGGTCAAGCTCGGTTGTTTAAAGCCAGACGGCAGGCTACAATGCAACAACCTTTAGCAAATTGTCATTCTGGAATCCCGGCACCCTTTCACCTGAAGGGATGAAGAATCTCAGGGCGGGGTGGCAGTGCAACGCCGAGTCCAAAGGGATGATTCACGGACTGAAGATAGGGAATAGTTATGCCTGTTATTACAGGTAAGACTGAACATAATGACAGATTGTATATAAAACAGGTTATGGCGGGCCGGTTCGAAACCGGCCCCTACGCCCGGCTTGGCGGGCAAATGAGGCGAGATTGTCCGGTCAAAGCCGAAGGGTTGTTTTTACAGGTAGTATTTTATCACACTTCACCTGACCTCTCCCATCGAGGGAGAGGAAGCGGTTTTGCTATAGTCTCATCCGGAAATCTCTCTTTTTGTTTCTCTCTTACCGGTATACCCCGTATTCTTTAGTAAACTCGATCATGGCCTTGAGGTTTTCGGCCTTGACTTCGTCGGTTGAGCCGCGTGGAGACAGGATATACCCGCCGTCTTTCCCCACGACATCGATCAGCTTCTTGCAGCAGTCTTTAACATCCTGGACCGATCCGTATTGAAGGATCGAGGTGGGAATGTTCCCCTTGATGCAGCAATGACCCTTGAGGATTTCCTTGGCCCTGAAGATATCAGATGTATCCAGGTAGGCGCATATTTTCCCTTTGGGCAGGTCCAGAAGATACTCCAGGCGGGTATCGAAGTTGCCCTCGAAGAAGCAGCAGGGATAGGCCCCTTGCTCTATCAGATGCAGAAGCAGCTTTTTAAGAGTAGGCCAGTAGAACTTCTCGAACTGCTTGAGCGACATGAAATTGTCCGAGCCCCGGGTTAAAGGGATGAAGACCCGGATATAGCCCAGCTTGCTGGGAAAGCCGACCGGCTTTTTCATGTCCATGGCCAGTATCCGCTGGCAGGTCTCCAGCAGCTTGTCCGGCTGGCGGTACATGTCCGTGATGGTGCCCTTCAGTCCCCGCATGGAATGAGAGATACCGTCAAAGGCAGTCATGGCAAAGCCGGTGGTAAAGGGAGGGAAGCCGAAATCTTCAACCATACGGTGGAACTTGAAAATCCTGGACCTCCAGCGGTTCATCTCCCTGCCGTATTTTTGCAGGGCTTTGATAGCCCTGGCTACTTCAGGCTTAACCAGCGCATCGGCCAGGGCATGGGCGCCGAAAAGGCTATACCCCAGGTCATTCAGCTTGGGAAGGGATTCCAGGCCGGCTGTCTCCTCGCATATCCTGCCCAGGTTCAGGCGCAGAAAGTAATCACCCGGATCGTTTAGAAAAAGGTCGTATTCATTCTCTTTGAGTATCTCTATTTCTATAGCCTGGTGAGAACCATGCGGAGAGACCCCGTATCCCGGCCAGCGTGAGGTGCGTGGTTTCAGGTATTCCAGCGCCCTGCCGGGTGTGAAACCCTGCTGGAATATCATATCAGGCTGAAAATCGGGCAGTGTTTTTTTGTAAGCCGCCAGCCACTTATCGTAATCGTACCAGGCGGCATCGCAGGTAATCCCGGTATATTTGGCCGGGAAATATCCCATGCCGCTGATCACCGGTACCCTGTCCGGTATCTTAAGCCGTATCGCATCCATTACCCTTTGCTCGCGCTCCCGGCAGAGATCCTCCGCTGAGTGTGCAGTCTTTAAATCCCGTTTAGCCATTCGTCAGTATTCTCCCGATTAATATACTCGACCCTTAAGGACAGGTTTGACACGCCTGCGTCTGCGATCAGGCTGTCCGGCGATATTGTGACGGAGTACCCCATTGCCGGAGGGTAAGCGGCCTCATAGAGTAGGGCTGATAGCCGATGGCCTTGTCCAGGGCTTGCATGTCTTCCGGCGTCATCTTCCACGCAGAGGCGGCGGCGTTGCTCTTAACCTGCTCGATTTTAGTTGCTCCGGCGATTACGGTAGGCACTACCGGATGACCCAGCAGCCAGGCAAATGCCAGCTCCAATATGGTATGCCCGCGTTCGGCGGCAAAGGCTTCAAATTTTTCCAGCAGATCGTAGCTGCCGTCATTCAGGTATCCGGCATAGAATTCCGGGTTTACGCTGACACGGGTACCCTCGGGCAAAGGCATACCGCGACGGTACTTTCCGGTCAGGACGCCGCCTGCCAGGGGGAACCACGGGATCAGGCTGACATTATAGGTCCGGCAGCAGGGAATCAGTTCGTCTTCAACATACCTGTCCAGCAGGCTGAAGCGGGACTGTATAGACTGGAAAGAACCTGTTCCCATCATCTTTGAAACATAGAGGGACTCGCAAAGCTCCCAGGATAGCAGGTTCGAACAGCCGAAATAGCGTATTTTCCCCGCTTTTACCAGGTCTTCCAGGGCGCCCAGCGTCTCTTCAATGGGAGTAGCTGGATCGGGCATATGGAACTGGTATAGATCGATATAATCGGTGTCCAAACGCTTGAGACTGTCTTCAATGGCCTGCATGATATACTCGCGTTTTCCCAATCCATCGGGCCTGGCAAAGGGGACTTTACCCGGTCCGACAGCGGCACCGACCTTGGTGGCAATGATAACCTTCGATCTCTTGCCATTAAGCGCCTTTCCCAGGTATTCCTCCGACTTCATCCTTCCGTACACATCGGCGGTATCGATATAGTTAATTCCGCAGTCAATGGCGCAATCGATCAGTTTTTCGGTCCCTGCCTCGTCTACAGCTACTCCGAAGGTATCCCCTCCGATGCTGATCACGGAAACATTGAGGTCGGTATTTCCTATTTTCCTGTACTCCATAGCTTTCCCCTTTAAGTTTTCATTCCCTCACGTGTATCCTATATGTTAGCACATCTCAAACCTGATTTCAGCTTGAACGATATCGTCCGGCCCGCAGTCTAAAAAAGGACCCCCGCCGTCTATGACACATGGCAGGGGCCTTTAAAACCGAACAATACTTACATCTGCTGCCGGCCGTATATTAGTACCGGACGTAGTTGGGTACCAGGTTCTTGTACTGCTGCACCAGTTGAGACCAGTTAGCCGGAAGCTCAATCTTTTCGGTCATTTTCTGGCTAGAGAAGAAACTCCCTCCCATGTGCATGCCTATCATGGCCCCCGGACCGCCACCCACGATAATATGGACCGATTCAGCGCCCATGAGGATGGGTACTGAGTCCGAGTCCCTGACCGGTACCCTTTTACCCCACAATCCGGGGCGCGCCCCATCAAAAAGCGGGCTGCTGGTACCCCAGTAGGATGGCAGACGGTAAGGCTGAGTGCGGGCATTTTCTGCCAGGAAGACCTTGATATCACCTTTTTTCCAGCCCTCTCTGAATAGATTCCTGGCATGAGGAGGAGTTAAAACTATGCAGAGACCACCTTTAGGCAAAATATTATCTATCAGTGCCCGCATTATTCCTTCGTCATCGGAGCCATACGGCCAGGTCTGGATATAGGTGTTGGGAGAAAAAACGGAAATGGTACTGTCTTCCTTCTGATAGCCATGTTCGACATGAAAAGGCTCCCAGGGACTCTCTTCCTCATTTTCAGCGATCACCATGGTATATTTCCCTGGATGGCCCTGTGTTCCCATGTCCTCCACACCCTTTCGGGCCCCGCCGATGTTCTTGATAATAAGTCCCATGGCGCGACCGATGGCAGCATTGGCGATATCCCCGGGACTCAAAGCACCCGAACCGCTGTTAATGTTGAGTTCTTTTCGCACCGGCCCGTTTAGCAGCCAGAACGGCGACCAGGAACCGGTGCTGACACCCCATCCTCCAAAACCCGAGGTTGGATCGGCCAGAATCTTCACCCCGGCAATCAAAAGCGGCAAATAGGTAGGTAAAGCTCCGGCCATGACGGCATTAACGGCGATCTTTTCCACGGTGGCCTTTCCCGAGCGGGGTATAATATCGGCTACTATATGATCGGGAGGCAGGTCGGTCCCCTTCAGCATTTCAGCCACTTCTTCTTCCGTCGGAGGCACTATGGGGAATCCGTCGCTCCATCCTCTCCTGTAAAAAAACCGGTTGACTTCTTTCAAATCGCCCCTGAAGATAATGCGGGTGGGTTTCTCCGGCGCAGGAAGTTGAGGGGCGCTTTCTTCAGAGTTCAGCGGACGGGTAAGGGCCGCGATGATGTCCCCAAAAACAGATGAAATTCCGGCGTCGATGTCTTCTTCCACACTCGACTCACAGGGCACGGTGGTGGGTATTATCCTGAGGGAAGGCATACCCTTGCCGGACGCCGCTGACCGGGCGTCATTGGCAAAACCATGGTTCGCCAGTGTCACAGCAGGTTTGTTTCTATCTTCGCAGGCAACCGCACAGTACACAAGGTACTTCGTACATGACCCTCAATCGCCATAAGCTAGGACTACGGCATCTACCCCCTTGAGCCATTCCTCAAACCTTGGAATCTCATCTGTAGCCAAAACATCATCATTGGGCAGAAAAACGAACTCGCTGAAGGAAATAGAAGGTATGCGCCTCTTCAATTTTTGCTCCAGATTATCGAATATGGGACGCGCGGCACGCTTGGAGTTGCGGAAAAATCCAATGGTCTTTCCCTCCAACTCTTTCACCCTCCCCGCGAGACCCCTGGCCGGGACAGGGTCCGCTTCCGCCCAGGGACTTAATACTTCATATATATTATTGTTGCTTTCCATGTGACCTCCTCAAGAAATAATGATATGTTTCTCTTTGCCGAAGGGAAAAACCGGTTGTACGCAATACGTAATATTTTAACCGGATATTTATCTCGTTTCAACCGTATAACAGCGGATAGTAGTGTAGTGTCTTATATTTGGCTTAACAATTAACCCTATGTAAATTTTACCCCACCACCCTGAGCTTCGTCCGTCTGCGGCGGACTCCAGCATGACAACCAACTGTAGCTTAATTATAAGACACTACTCTAGATCGTTCCCCGCAGCCTGGGATCCAGGGCATCACGCAGACCATCTCCAACCATGTTAATACTGAATACCACCAGCATAATCGCCAGACCAGGTGCAAAAGAAAGCAGTGGATGGTCCAGTAAATAGTCTTTACCGTCACTGACCATGCCTCCCCAGGAGGGAATAGGGGGTTCGATGCCGATGCCCAAAAAGCTAAGCCCGGCTTCGGCCAGGATAACCGATCCCAGCATCATGGTCATGATAACAATGAGCGGAGGCATGGTATTTATGAGCACATGCCTGAGCATGATCCTGGCGTTGTTGGCGCCGATAGACTTCTCGGCCATAATGTAGTCGGCTTCCTTGACGGACATAGTCTGAGCGCACATTACGCGGGCGTAGATAGGCATCAGGGCCACGGAGAGTGAGATTACGACATTCCAGAGCCCGCCTCCCAGCAAAGCCGCGATAACCATAGCCAGCAGTATCATGGGAAAGACCATCAGGGCATCGATACATCTCATGATAATGGCATTCAACAATCCGCCATAATATCCGGCCAGCATTCCCAGTCCCATACCGATAATAGCCGCTACGGTAACAACCACCACACCGACTATTAACGAGGTCTGGGAACCATATATTATTCTGCTAAGAACATCCCTGCCCAGGTAGTCCGTTCCCAACAGATGCTCACCGCTGGGACTTTCCAGTATATCACCCGTCCCCAGCTTGTAGGGATCATAAGGGGTGATTATGGGAGCAAAGATGGCTATGAAGATAAATACAAATGTAACCACCATGCCGAATATTACCAGGCCGCGGCCAAGGAAAACCCTAAAAAACCGCCGCATCTCGCTTATTCTTTGTACTTTCTCTTCACTCTCTGCTGTAATTTCTGCTTTCAACATCTTACCTATCCGTATCGTATTCTGGGATCAAGCCAACCGTAGGAAAGATCAACTATCAAATTTGCCGCCAATGTCATACAGGCGATAATCAGGATGATTGCCTGAACGTAGGTATAGTCCTGGTTGGTTACCGCCGTCAGGGCCAGCCTGCCCATGCCGGGAATGGCAAAAACCTGCTCGATCAACACCGAACCGCCCAGGATTTGCCCGATTCCCGCGCCGAACAGGGTAACAACGGGAATAAGCCCGTTTTTCAGGGCATGCCTGATGATAATAACCCGCTCTCTCAAACCTTTCGACCAGGCGGTGCGGACATAGTCCTGGTGCATAACCTCCAGCATGGCCGAGCGTGTCTGGCGGGCATTGCCCGCGATTCCAAAAAGCGCCAGACAAAAAACAGGCATTATGAGCTGTTTTGTGCTCAGCCAGAAGTCATCGAAAGGAGAGGTATACCCCATTATAGGCAGCCACCTCAGATGAAGGCCGAAGAAATACATGAGTATCACTCCCAGCCAGAAAACCGGTACTGTGATGCCTACATTAGCCAGGGTGGTGAAGAGCGTATCGATCCATTTTCCCCGCCGGATCGCGCTGACAACCCCCAGCGGTATCCCTATTATAATGCTTATCAGGAAGGCCAGCACACCCAGGTGAAGGGTGATAGGCACACGTCTTTTAAGCTGCTCGGTTACAGGTACCCGTTCCAGAATAGAGACTCCCAGGTCGCCCCGGACAACATGGGATATCCAATCACCATACTGGACTACCAGGGGTTTATCCAGTCCGTACTGACGCCTCAGCGACTGAACCTCTTCTTCGGAATATCGCTGTTCCTGATTGCGGCTGACCAGCATACGGATGGGATCTCCGGGAAGCAGGCGCATGGCAAAAAACACAAAGGCGGTAACGAGAATCAGTACAATCACCGCCTGGATCAGTCTGCGTATAATGTATGTCGTCATAGCCCATTTCCATCAAAAATATTTTTTATAAAAACATGGGGGATCCATAAGCGGTTAAAACCAAAACCCTGATCAAGAGTTTTTTAAACACGTTCCAGAGCAGACCGGATTTCGGTCCGGTCTGCTCTGTAGCTTAAACTAATCCGTATTATTTGTCCAGCCAGACGTTTTCATGGGCCCAGGCCCAGAAGTAAGCACCGCGCTTGCCAAAACCCGCATCCTTGACGTAAGGCCACCAGATATAACACCTGCCGGCTTCGCCGACCGGGATGACCGAATAGTTGTCATACAGCACCTGGCAGGCTTTCTGTACGAGCTTGACATCCATTTTTTCCGTAGCCTTGGAGGCAGTGATAGCCTCTACCCAATCAGGCCGCTGCCTGTTCATGCTGGGGAAGAATTGTGCTTTAGCACCAAACATCATTTCGATAGCCACGTTCATGTTACCCCAGGAGGGCATGGTATCGGCTACGATGGCATCATGCCATCCGGCGCCGTGCCTGAGGTCCGTAAATTTAGCACCTTCCATGAATTGCAGATCGCAATCAATTCCAGCCTCTCTCAACTGGCTCTGGACCGCAACCCAGAGGTCGCGGTTGACGCCTTCGGGATTGGGCAGAAGCTGAGTTTTAATGCCGTTGGGGTAGCCTGCCTCGGCCAGAAGCTGTTTTGCCTTCTCGATATCGCGGGGATATTCGTTGAAGTTGGGGTCGTAACAGGTGCTGGGACGAGGCGGAAGCTGCCAGCAGGGCTCCCACTGCCCATATCCGAGGTTCTTGGCCAGCCATTCACGATCGATGGACAACGCCACAGCCTGGCGCAGTTTGATATCGGTCCAGGGCGAGTCCTCGTTGCCGTCATCGAAAATCATAAAAGTGGTGGCCTGGGGCTGAATCAGAGCGTCAAACAGTCCCATCTGTGTATAGTCGTAGGTCTCTTTGCCCATTTCCACCAGCACCACATCCCCTTCGTTTGATTGCATGGCGGCTTTCTTGGTGGTCTTGTCCGGAATATAGATCTGGTGGATTTCATCCAGGTAGGGCTTGCCTTCCTCCCAGTAGTCGTCAAATCTTTTACCGACCATCAGTGAATCCTGATCGTATTTGACGAAATAGAAGGGGCCGGTCCCGATAGGAGTCCTTCTCATACCTTCAGCGCCTTCATTCTTGAACTGTGTCGGCGAGACCACCTGTTCGTTCTCAAAGGTACGTAAAATTGTATTGTCAAAATAGTTCAGAGTAACTTTAACGGTATAATCGTCTATGACCTCCCATTTTTTCCAGGCCGGCCGTGTATTGGCATCAAGCTGAAGATCATAACTGAATTTTACCGCTTCGGCATCCATGGTTGAGCCGTCATGATATTTAACGCCTTTTCTCAGATGGAAAGTGATAGACGGTTCCGCCGTATCGACCTCCCAGGACTCTGCGAGATCGGGAGTGATATCGCCGTTCCACCAGTCCTTGACAAGGCCGTTATAACACCACCAGTGGGTAACAGCGGTAAACATCTCGGGAGGATAGCCCAGAACTGCTCCAGGACCCGTATCCCCGATAAAGGTCAAGGTCCCTCCATATTTGGGAGTTCCGGCGGCAGGAGCAGCAGAGGTTTTGGCGGGGGCGGCAGCGGAGGTCGCAGCCGGCGCGGCGGAGGTTTTTGCGGGCGCCTGAGTAGCTGGCGCAGCCGGGGTGGTACTGCTTTCACCGCAACCACCTAAAAGCAAAGCGAATATTAAAATAAATCCGATAGTAATTACCAACAACCCTTTCATGTTTAGCACGTTCCTCCTTCTATTTGCTTGGTATTACCGGCGTATCTTTTCCTCTCTACATTAATGCCCTCCTTCCTCCTCGATACCTGGAGACCCCATGCGCTAAATATAAGTATTGTGTAAATCTCTATCGACTTTAATAATACCTGTTATTTAGTTTTCAATTATCACACTATGTTAAGTGCTTGCGTATATAACGCTCTTCATTGTTGATCATAATCGAACTTTTTTATAGAAATATTATACCACACATGTCAAGCAGTAATTGTATACATTTTAGGAGCGGCAGTGAAACGGCTGATTTCGGCCTTGCTCCGAAAATACCATTCTCCCTCCACCCGGATCACGGCCGCAGCCGCCTGTTTGCAATAAAAACAATTGACGGTATAAACTATATCCAAAAATATACCCCGCGCTCCAGTCCAGACACTTATTCTGGCATCACAGGCTTTCATCAGAATAACATATTTACACCTTTTCCGTATACGCCTCTATATTGCGAAAATTGTTTCGCAATGTGAAACTTTTTAGGCTTCTCTTAGCAGTTTTACGATCCACATCATGCTATTATCTCGTAGAATACTGGGCTGAAAGCAATGTATCGATGAAAATGATCGGTTTTTCTACCTTTTTAAAACTGAGAGGACCATGCACCATACCCCTGGGAACATGGACTGTCATGGGAACAGTAATCAGATGAGTCTCCAATTCATCACCCAGGCTGAATTCGATCTCAGCCCTGAAATCCCTGATATTGCCGAAATCGGCATTCAGAAAAAAATAGAACTGGTCGAAATCATGGCTGTGAGGTTCCTTTATCAGTATTCCCGGTTCAGTTATATAGTGAATCCTCAAAGAAAATTCCGCACCGCCGTAATCTTTAGCCCCGTTGGTATAGACTACCGGGAAATATCCCCCCCTGTATCCAAGCGGTTCTTTTACGAAATACTGGTCATATTTATTTCCGGTCATCTGCGTCTTCTTCCTTCTTTAAATTTTCTTTACCCGGCACTTACCGGTATTATAATTCCTCGTTATTCAGTGAATATTAGACTTTAGTCCAATTTACAAATAATCTCTAAAACTTTATCCTCATAAGCGAGAAGAGCAGTTGTGGTATATACCGGGTAATACCTGGCTTCAGCGGAGCCAGGTATTACCATATTCTGTAACTGCCCGTTGCCGCATCTAGCGATTGATCTTCTCCAGCATTCTCACAAGTTCCGCTACCGATTGCACCTGCATTTTCTGCATGATGTGTCCGCGGTGTACTTTAACGGTCTTTTCCGCCACCCCTATTATTGAAGCAATCTGCTTGTTCAGATGCCCGGCGACCACGCAGTTCAATACCTCGTTTTCCCTTGGGGTGAGCTTGGACAGGCGCTCCCGAATAGCGGCAACATCCATGCTGTGAGCCCTCTCTCGCCGGCTTTTTGCCACTGCCTGATTGACGGCATTCAGCAGAGCCTCATCCGAAAAGGGCTTGGACAGGAAATCTACCGCACCAGCTTTCATAGCCTGTACACTCATGGGAATATCACCATGGCCGGTAATAAAAACGATTGAAAGGGTTGATTTCCGTTCAACCAGGGTCTTTTGGAGTTCGAGCCCGTCAAGTCCGGGGAGACGGACATCCAGAATCAGGCACTCGGGGGTGTCGCAGCAGCCGCTATCCAGGTATACCCGGGCAGATGCGAAAGTCGATACATCAAAACCTTCCAGGGTCAATAACCTGGACAGGCTTTTTCTAACCGAGACATCGTCATCTACCACAAATACCACCGGTTTTACTTCATCCACTTAATTACACCCTTTGATACTGTCACACCATCCTACTAATATGTCGAATATGTAGATATTACAACGAGCCGTCTTTTTCATCAAGCCCCCCGCGATCACAGGATAAACGCGAAGGGATGATTTGTGTTAAAATATGGAAACCGGCACCTGGTTATTTCAGTCTTTGGGAATCTCCGCTATACTCTTCCATAATGGCAGAAAAACAGGAAAGTGAGAGTGAAAGTAATAATATCCGCCGGGAGGCTTTGTAATTTCGGCCCCAGTCCAGTTTGAAAGGAGGCATGAGAATGAGTAAATCATCCGCCAATAAAACCAGATCGGAACAGTTAATGGCTGAAAAAGAGAAGAGGATTACGGACGCTATTCAGTTAAGAATACCCGATAGAGTGCCGATTATCTGCGGTATGGGTTATTTCCCCGCCAAATATACAGGTACTCCCTGTTCCGCGGCCTATTACGATTATAACGCCTGGACGCGGGCTTACCGGAAGACGCTTGCCGACTTTCCCGCTGATATTATTTTCCCCCAGCCCTTCTCTCCGGGAAAAGCCCTGGAATATCTGGACCCGAAACAAATCCGCTGGCCCGGTTATGGAGCCAGTCCCGATCATGGCCACCAGTCCATAGAAATCGATAATATGCGTGGAGACGAATACGACGCCTTTATCACCGATCCCTCGGACTACATGTTCCGCATACATCTCTCCCGGACAAGCGAAAAACTAGCAGGTCTGGCCACGCTTCCCAGGCTGTGCTACCAGCACAGCCATATGGGAGCCATGGCAACGGCCATTGCCATGGCCTCTCCCGAAGCCTCACTGGCAATAGAGACCCTGCTGAAGACCGGGCGCGAGATGAGGAAATGGCAGGCGCGAATGTTGAAATTTGACAGGATGCTGGCCGACCTGGGTTTTCCCCAGTATTTCCAGGGAGCGGCCATGCCCCCCTTTGACATTATCTCTCATTCCATGCGGGGCATGACCGGGACCATGATGGACATGTACCGTCAACCGGACAAGTTGCTGGCCGCCTGTGAAAAAATCCTTGAGTTCACTCTCGCCAGGCCTTTGCCTGAACCCAACCCGCAGGGCCATACCCGCATCTTCATGACCAATACCCGCGGGTCTGACGACTTCCTGTCACCCAAACAGTTTGACACCTTTTACTGGCCGACTTTCAAGCGGCTGGTCCTGGCTTTAATAGAGAAGGGAGCAACTCCCTGTATTTTCTTCGAAGGTAATTTCACTTCACGACTGGAATATCTGCTGGATTTTCCGAAAGGCAAACTCCTGGCCCGTCTGGACAGCACCGATATTTTCAAGGCCAAAGAGATATTAAGAGACCATGTCTGTATCGAAGGCAATGTTCCTTCCACTCTTCTCCAGGTGGGTACGGTGCAGGATGTCAGGGACCACTGCAAAAAACTGATCGATGTGGTGGGCAAGGGGGGAGGTTTTATCCTGGCCCCTCGCAGCTCTACGGACGAGGTCAAACCTGAGAACCTGAAAGCCATGATCGACTTCACGATCGAGTACGGCGTCTACAGGTAGTGAGAGGGACCTTCCATGAGCCAGTGATGCTTAACCCCGGGTATCCCAGATAAAGAATGATGTTACTACGGCCACCGCCGTTACCACACTGGCTGCGAAGGTAAACATGGTATGGTATCCATAGATATCGATAAAGTGGCCCATGATGGGGGCAAAAATAGCCCCGGTATACTGCATAGTTGAGTAATATAAACCGTAAATAGTTGAACGGTACCTGGCCGGGGTCTGGCTCATGATAAAGACCTCGGTGACAGGGAAACGTACCGCCTGAATAACCCCCATCACCCAAAGGACCGCCCATAAACCAAAACCAAGCTGGACCTCCTTAAAGGCGAAGAGGACCGCCCCACTCAATATTCCTGATACGATAATCACCTTAGTACTGCCGAAGCGGTCCGAAAGAAAACCACCGACCGGCCCGGCCCAGAGACCAGAGGAAAAGATGATTGACATAGCCATGGCCGCGACTTCCTTGGATGTACCCAGGTCGTTAACCAAATAGAGGGTGAGAAAGGCGTTGACGGTAGCTGCGGCGCCGCCGCCAATAACCATCATTATCATGAAGGCCCAGAGCCTTCTCTTGTATCCCGGCTGGGGTGGGCTCTCGGTCTGTTGCTTATGTTTCAAGGCTTCCATGTGCGCCTTACCGTATTTACGGCTGAGATAGATGAAGAAGAATATACCCAGTATGGCTGTGGGGATGGCCAGTGTCTGGAAAGATGCCCTCCAGCCCCAGACCGCTGCTATACCTCCGCCGATCAGGGGAGCCAGGAAGAAGCTGGAGTTTCCGCCGATCAGGTGAAGGCCCAGCGCCCGGCCACGCAGATTAGCCGGAACGGATATAGAGATCAGGGGCGTGGATGCCGGATGATACCCGCCGGACATCAGGCCCATCAGTACCATAAAGATCAACAGCGTGATATAGGTGTTGGAAAAACCTATCAGCAGACCGCCGATGGCTACCCCGAGTATGCCCATGGTTATTAACGCCGTCGGACCGATTTTGTCGGCCAGCCAGCCGGAGGGCAACTGTGCCGCGCCGGCGGAGAGAGAAAAGGCAGATGTGACGGCAGCCGAACCGGCATTGTTCAGGTGGAATTCCTGTTGAATATACGGCAGCATGGGCATGGGAAGGGCCGTAAGCAGGTGGTGAGTGGCATGGGCCAGGATAAAAAAGGGCAGCGATGTCAGTAAAAAAGAACGTTGTTTCGGTTCAGCCGGTGCTGTGTCCATGGACCTATCCCTCCTCGTTTCCTGTTACCCCGCTATCAAGCGGGTGTTATTTTTTCTGGTTCCGAGATAGACCGCCCGGACCCGATGGTGTCAATCCGCTGGCTTTCAGCACATAGTCGTATAGCTCCTCGGCCATTGCAGAAGCCAGATGGACATCTTCAAGCTCCAGGTCTGCGTTATTGAAAAATTGCATCCGCAGGACATCCCCATCCTGCATTTCAGGCATTATGCCTCCAAAAAAGAAACCCAGCATTTCCATCGAGGCGCAATACTGCTGCACAGCCGGATGGGACAACGGCATTTCAAGATATATACAGTCCAGCTTGCGCAGGCATAGCTCTTTTAGCCGGAATTTTACCAGTTCGACCAGGTCCCGGCCATATTCAACCACCCGCAGAAAAGCCCAGTTGATTTCCGCCTGTACTTTTACATCCAACCTGGAGTTCTCCGGGAGTACAAATGATGCCCCGCTGACGATCTTTCTCCTCAGTTGGGATTTTTCATAAATACGGCGCATTATTCCAGCGTGGTGGGCGGGCAGATATACCTCTCTGAGAGGTTCCTCGTTCAGACGCTTGTATAAAAGCAGCACCGGACGGCGTTTGCGGGTAACCTCCCCCTGGATTTTCTTGAAGTCCATGGTGGCCGGGATATAGCCCAGCAAGATACCCATTTCCACATATCCCCGCGCAAAGGCCGATTTCTGAGAATAAGGGTGTATGGTGACCGCCTCTCCATAGGTCCCTAACATTCCGGCTTCTTTGTTAGTCTGCTGTAAAAGGAATCCCATTTGTTTATGGAATCCCTGGCCTCTGTAGCGGGGATCCACAATAGCCTGTCCCGATTCGCCGATCAACGCTTCGGGGGTCTCTTTAACTACTGCCACATGACCGACTATCTCCCCCTGGGAATTGACGGCAACCACCGAGATCATAATCCCGCCTTTCACCATCTCGTTGACCCTATCCGGAAAATAGAAATTATCGGTGGCATAGGTGTAGCCATAACAGCGATAAGCGCATCTGGCCAGGCTTACGGTCTCATCCGGTCTCATAAGGCGAACCTTGATATCCGATTCAGCTACATTTATTATATCCTTGCTTAACTTTTCATGCCGGAATTCCGCCAGGTCCTGATCGGGCAGGTTCTTGACCAGTTCTACCCTCTTGCCCTGCCGTCCCAGGTTCATAAAATGCACCTCATCAGCAAAGGCCCTCATCAGGATCATACCCAGGCCCGATTCTTTATCCCCTTCAATTTTCAGAATATCGAAGGGCAGTCCACGGTCTTCTACGCCTATCACGATCTGTCCGGGACGGCGCAGGATGGCGATATCATAAGTGCCTCCTTCGTCTTCAAAAGCATGTTCTATTACATTAACACACGCTTCCTCGACCACCAGTTCCATACGGCGGGCATCCTTATCCCCGATTCCCAGCTTGCTGATTACCTCTCTTATAAAGGTAGTAGTACCGGGAAGAAAGTCCAGTTTGGCCTGAACGGTTAATTTAGCTATCTGATTTTCTGCTGCATTCATAACGCTGCCCTTTTTGCCCCCCTCATAAAAACATCACACCGGACACTTGCCAATATCATACCAGTGGAAAGGCTAAAATATCAATATCAATATCCGGTTAACTATTAACCCGGAACGAAATAGTACTCCGAAATATGACCTGCAAAGCCGGCAGGCAGGATGCCATCTCAAGCAGCGAAGAAAAAGCCGCTATAACTGAAAACTATTTTCCCAAACAGCGCGTTTGCTGACACGAAGGCCCATATACCCGGCTGGGAGCCCTGCGGGTAATTTATCTTCAGGTCCGTCGGGCTTTTAGCGCTTGAGGTAGTGACAGGTGAAACCTGAAAAAGAAGACCCGGGTGGATCTGAACAGATAGTCATTGTTGCAGCAACGCCAGTTTTTTCCATTCAAATATCCCCCAAAATACATAAGCCCGGTAAGCAGCTTGATTCACTCCACCTCCACCGGCGAGCTTTTTCCATAGCTGGCGGACAGCAGGCCGAAGTCAGCGATATTGATCTTACCGTTGCGGTCGAAATCAGCCTGTTCGTCAAAGTCTTCCTCACTCTGCTGTTTTCCATATGTGCTTGCCAGGATACCGAAGTCGGAGATATTGATCTTGTTGTCGTTATTGGCATTGCCTTCCATTAAAGTACCCATATCCACGCTTGCGGATGGAGCTGGAATAGCCACCGCTCGTTTAACACTGGTCAGGCAGTGCGGGCTGACAATGGTGATATCGTAGGTCCCGGATTCGATGCCCTCGGCACTGGCGATCGCATTATCCCCGTCTTTAGCGGTAGTAAGTTCGAAGTGATATAGCGGTGTGGCTGTAAGAACATCAGAGCCCGGGGTAAAAAGCTCGACCGTAACAGGCACCTCCCAGCCGCTCTCCGGCCGCGAGCCGCCCTGGAGCATAACACTGATATCCAGATTGGTCTCTTCGGTGATAATAATAGTGAATTGTTTCTCACACCAGAGTCCGCCGTTATCGGTGCTTCTTACCCGGATACTGTAAGAGTTTTGGGTCTCGCAATCAAAGACGGCAGATGTTCTCAGACTATCGCCGGAGATGTTAAAAGAAGCGTTGTCCGTGTCTCCCGTCCCGCTGACGAGGCTGTAGGAAAAGCTATCTCCTTCATCCGGATCGGTAGTTGAAAAGGTGCCGACCAGTGTATTCGATGCCTGATTTTCAGAGATACTAGTATTACTCAGGCTGATACCAGCAGGAGAATGATTAATCACATCTTCCCCATAATGCAGGATTACTCTCTCGCCTACAGCAAAAACGTCAATTCCCGAACTGCCCCATACAGAAAACAAAAATTCATCCGTACCGCTATCCATTGGATACCAGTTACTGCCATCATAATGCAAAATAGTCCCGTTATTTCCTACTGCAAAGGCATCACTTCCTGAACTAACCCAAATGCCATTCAATCCTTGATCCGTACCGCTATCCATTTCATTCCAGTTACTGCCGTCATAATGCAGGATGGTCCCATAATTTCCTGCTGCAAAAACATTACTCCCCGAGCTTCCCCAAATACAATCCAATTGTGTATCGGTGCCGCTATCCATTTCATTCCAGTCACTGCCGTCGTAATGCAGAATGGTCCCATGACCGCCTACAGCAAACACATCGTTCCCCGAGTTCCCCCAAATAGCATGTATCGATTGATTCGTACCGCTTTCCATTGCATCCCAGTGGCTGCCGTCATAATGAAAGATATTCCCATGATCGCCTGCGGCAAAAACATCGCTTCCCGAACTCCCCCAAACAGAATACATACATTCATCATAACCGCTCACAGGACCCCAGGCATTTCCGTCATAATGCAGGGGAGAGTCGGTTACACCCCCTGTAAAAACATCATTCCCTGAACTGCCCCAGATACAATACAGAATAAAGTCTCCGCCTAATTCAACGCCACTGTCCATTTCGCTCCAGGCGCTGCCGTTATAATGGGAGATTGTTGAGCCAACTGCAAAGACATCGCTTCCCGAACTGCCCCAAACAGCTTCATACATTTCGATTTTACCGTTCATATGACTCCAGGTACTGCCATCGTAATGCAGAATTTCTCCATTTCCACTTACGATAAAAACATCGCTTCCCGAGCTACCCCAGACACCAGAGAACGATTTACCCGTATCGCTATATATTTCACTCCAGGTACTGCCGTCATAGTGCAGTATAGTTCCAGAGCCTATAATAAAGACATCATTTTCCGAGCTGCCCCAAACACCATCGAAACATTTATCCGTATCGTTGAATATTTCACTCCAGGCACTACCGTCATAGTGCAGAATAATCCCGTGACCTGCCGCAAAGATATCAGTTGACGAACTGCCCCAGATGCAGGTGAGAACTGCTGAAGTATCAACATTCATTGAACTCCAGGCACTGCCTTTATAATGCAGGATTGTTCCATTAGCTCCCGTGGCAAAGACATCATTTACCGAGCTTCCCCAAATACCAAATAACGGTTCACCCGTACCGCTATCCATTTCGTCCCAGTTACTGCCGTCATAATGAAGGATAGTCCCATGTCCACCCGCAATAAAAACATCGCCTCCCGAGCTTCCCCAAACATCATACAACCATTCATCCGTTCCGCTGTCCATCGTATCCCAGGCACTGCCGTCATAATGCAGGATAGTGCCATCATAGCCTGCGGCAAAAATATCGCTTCCCGAGCTGCCCCAAACAGCAAACAACGATTCATCCGTACCGCTGTCCATTGTGCTCCAGGCACTGCCGTCATAATGCTCGATAGCCCCGGTGTAACCAACAATAAAAACATCTGTTGCCGAAGTACCCCAGACACTTCTACAATATATGCCATCACCACCCACCATGGTACTCCAACGGTTTTCATTCTCGTTAATTTCTAATTTGGCGACAAAACTATCCTGACCGGCGCATTCCTGAACGGGGTTTCCCCAGCCTTCATCACTGTAGCCGGCCACGTAAAAATTCTCTTCTGCGTCCAGGACGGCGCCTACGGCATAGTCATCACCGGCGCCCCCCAGGAAGACCAGCGACTCCAGCTCCCCGTTGTTATTCAACAAAGCGGCAAAACCATCTTCCTCTCCGCCATAGGCAGACTGCTGATTTCCCCCTGCTGCAATACCCTGCTGTTGAACACAATCAGCGTACTGCGGAAAACCCCATGCGGCTTGACTATACCCGGAAACCAGGGCATAACCGCTGGAATCTACCGCTATTCCCTGTCCGATGTCATCCCCGTCTCCACCCAGGAAGGTACTCCATAGCAAATTGCCATCACTGCCCAGTTCAGCGGCAAAGGCATCCTCACCGGAGGTATACCCGTTAACAGGTTCACCCCAGGCAGCATCACTGCGGCCGGAAAGAAAGATATTGTTACTGCTGTCGGTATCCAGATACAGACCATGATCATTACCGCTGCCGCCCAGGAAGGTATTCCAGTTTAACGCACCGTCACTGGTGAACTGGGCAACCCAGGCGTCACTATTGCCATTGCCGTTATACCCGTTTACAGGCTGGCCCCAGGTGTTTTCATCGCTTCCGGTAACAACGAGATTCCAGTTGCTGTCCAGAGTGAGGAAATGTCCGGACCCGCCCAGAAAAGAAATCCAGTCAATATTACCGCTGGAATCCAAACGGGTGACAAAGGTATTACCACTTCCAGCTACCTGTAAAGGATCATCCCAGGTGAATTCACTGGAGCCGGTAACATAGATGTATTCATTATTATCTACGGCGATGCCATTACCTGAATCATACCCGTTTGTGCCCAAAAATGTATTCCAGAGCATCTCTCCATCATCGTAATGAAAACAGGCTACAAAGCCATCGTTATCGTCCGTATGCGGTCTGACAGGATCACCCCAGCCGCTGTCTGTTGAACCGGAAACATAAACCTTCCCCGATGGGCCAAGTGCGACGCCCCAGCCGCTATCTGCTCCATCTCCCCCCAAAAAGGTATTCCAGTCCAGGGAACCGTCAGTCCCCACTTTGGCCAGGAAGGCATCCTGTCCGGAACCGAATTCATTGACCGGATTTCCCCATCTGCTATCACTGTATCCGGTTATATAGGTGTTTCCTTCGCTATCCACCGCCACAGCATGGCTGTTGGCATTTCCGCCCAAAAAAGTACTCCAGTCCATTTGCAGTCCGGGTCCCGTAACGGACACCGCAGATGCATCATTTGATACCAGGTTCGACATTATGGCTGTTGCTGATGATTCCGAAGCTGCCGCAACCGACGTATCGAAACCGGGAGGTGTTGCATATAAACCGCTCAATATCAGCGCTAAACTAACCACTGAACAGTAAACCAACTGCTGGACTTTCAAATCTTTCTCCTCTTCAAGCCGCACAGCGCCTATATTCTTTCAGACTCATCCGGGATGAAAAAGTTAAACTTGTAACGATCCCCGGTGACATCATGAAGCACAGCAATGGATAATATCCGACTTTTTTCAGGAAGTATCAAAAATGGTTCAAAAACAGGTCTCAAACCAATCTTGAAATTTAATAAAAGGACCTTCGCCAGGCGTTACTATAATCCAGTCATTGAGCATTCCGAGTTGCCAGGATAATTTCATCCAAATTTCCTGTTCCATATATGTTATATCAGATATATTTAAAAGTCAAAATTAGTTACAGGTAATAATTTAGGGAGAAGGAAGCGGAATTATGTTGAATTTATCTGACTTTTATCATATCTCCATGTTTAGTCCTAAAAAAAAACTTTTCCAGTATTATAACATCCGGTTGCCGGCAACGAAGCCCCCTGCCGGGTGAATATATTGACTTCACATGTAGCCGCTGATAACATGGAAGCAGGGGTAAACCGTATATGGGAACAATTTACAATCCGGACCTGTTACAAGCACTATTACTCCGGCAGGGCGTATGGTCACGGGCGGCTGGGATCTGGTGGAAATGGCAGCCGAATTCGGTACGCCTTTATATATCTTTGACGAGAAGACCCTGAGAGAAAAGCGCCGCGAGTTCAAAAACGAGTTCGATCTTTGTTACTTTTACGACTTCCGGCATATGTATATTGTGTGAGGGATTGATGTGGCGGACGATAGGACAACCTGCAATTATTGATTTATTCAGTAGAGCTGTTACACATGGCTCTCTTTCCCATGCTTACCTGCTGGTAGGACCGCAGCATTCGGGGAAAATGACCCTTGCCACGGACCTGGCAATGACACTAAACTGCTGTGCGGAACAGTCCCTGCGCCCTTGCGGAGAATGCTCTTCCTGCCGGAAGATCAAAGAGGTCAGGCACCCGGATGTGGTTGTGACGGGGCTTATTTCCAGCCAGGCCGGTGAGGAAACAAGGGAAAAGACCGAGATAGGCATCGAACAGATCAAGGAGATGCTTCATTCGGCCAGCCTTCCTCCCTTTGAAGGCAGGCAGAGGGTCTATATCATCGAGGAAGCCGGGCTCCTGTCACTGGACGCCGCCAACCGTTTACTAAAGAGCCTGGAGGAGCCTCCCTCCGGAGTAATATTTCTCCTTCTGACTGCCACCGAGGCCATGGTCCCTGCAACGGTGATATCAAGATGCCAGCGGCTGAACATGGCCCGCATTAAGACCGGCGATATCGAAGCAGCCCTGGTAGAGAAGTGGGAAATCGAGAGGGAGAAAGCCGGACTGCTGGCCCGCCTGAGCAGGGGATGCCTGGGCTGGGCCGTTGAAACAGCGAACAAAAATGACTTCCGGGAAGAACGCAGGGAGCAGTTTGAACGAATGCTTGCGATGATAAAAGGCGATATAAGTGAGAGATTTGCCATATCAACCCAATTAGCTCTACAATTCGCTAGGAAGAGGGATTCTGTATATGAAACGCTGGATACGTGGGCCGGTTGGTGGCGTGACGTACTTCTGGTTAAAACTGGCTGTCATGCTGGTGTTGTTAGTTTCGATTTTAGTCCTGCTCTGGCTGAATTGGCCGGGGTTTATAACCTGGAACAGATAAAGGATGCTGTTTTAAGCATTATACAGGCCTCCGGGCAACTGAAGTTAAACGCCAATGCTCGCCTGGCGCTGGAGGTAATGATGTTGAATTTGCCCAGGTATCCTTCAAATCAAGCTGCCAGGCTGTAGAGAGAGAGGTGCAAAATGCCTGATATTGTTGGAGTCCGGTTCAAGAAAGCCGGTAAAGTATATTACTTCGACCCCTGCGGGATTGACTGTAAAATCCAGGACTTTGTAGTAGTCCAGACCGCCAGGGGTGTCGAAATGGGACAGGTAATGATTTCGCCCAAACAGATTCTTGCCAGTGAAATCTCCTCCGAATTAAAGCCCATCCTGCGTAAAGCCAATGAAGAGGATGTCAAACGTTCTGATGGCTTTACTGCCAAAGAAAGCGGCGCCATGGAAGAATGCGACAGGATGATCAAAAGGCTCAACCTGCCCATGAAACTGGTTTCAGCGGAATATAATCTGGACGGCGGACGGCTAACTTTTTATTTTACGGCTGAAGAGAGGGTTGACTTCCGCGAACTTGTGCGTGAGCTGACCGCATTTTTTAAAACGCGCATCGAACTGCGGCAGATCGGCCCGCGTGACCAGGCCAAAATCGTGGGAGGTCTGGGCCGCTGCGGGCGCAGCCTTTGCTGCGGCTCTTTTCTCACGGAGTTCAGTCCCGTTTCCATCAAGATGGCCAAGGAGCAGGACCTTCCACTTGACCCGATGAAAATCTCCGGCGTCTGCGGGCGGCTGCAATGCTGCCTGGCTTTTGAAAGCGCACAGTACCATGAGGCCAAAGCCCTGCTCCCCAGGAAAGGAGTTCAGGTCAAAACGCCCAATGGTCCAGGTATAGTGACAGGCGGAAACCCGCTCAAAGAAACCATCCAGGTGGAACTTGAGAGCAAGGCCAGCGCGGAATTCCCTCTTAATCAGATAACCTTAATAAGTGCCCCCTCCGCCCAACCCGCGGAAGAGAACGAAACAGAAGCAGAGGCAGAGGGAAACGAAGGGTCTGAATCTTCTTGTACTGACGAAAATGGAAGTTCTCAAGCCGAAACAACAGGACAAAAACCGCCCGGAATAAAAACTGCCCAAAACGGTTACAGGTCCCGGAATGGATCCCCCCAGCCGTTCAAGTCCGACCCGGCAGAACCCGGAAAGCCGGTACAGGGGGACAACCCGGCACCGGGTAGCAGCCCGGCATGATACCAGAAACATCCGATGAAAACGACACTGCTTCTTCAGCGGACACAGCAAACCATCCCGCCGGACCGTCCGGAAAAGAAACGGCTCCTCTGGGGTCCCCCTCACCTTCCTGTTCCTCTTCCGCAAGGGGCTTTTCTTTATACATACTTGGCACAGGGGGCTAAAAAAGTTTGTCATTTGCAGCCCATTCAGAGTCCCGATACATCCTTTTACGCCTTATCGGAACGTAGGAATCTCATAATATCAGGCAAGGCGAAAACAAGGAGATTCTCACGGCACCCCGATAGAGGACAAAAGGAATCGGGGTACCTCAGAATGGTCGAAATATCTTAAATGCTTCTCCTCCATTGGTAAACCCACGGTGTCAAGTGTGTAACTGGGTAAGCACATTGGGGAGAGGGATAGCGGGGAGAAGGAGACTTGTTACGGGAAACTGAATGTCCCAAATCAGGAGGGGTGTATTACTGAGCCGTGCATGGCAGGTATTTCTGCCATGGTCCCTGTGTTTCGAGGAAATGATAGGGAATACTGATATAAACGCTGGCTGAAGGCCGGACTGGTATTTTAGAAAGCTTCATGCGGGCTTGCTCGGGCGTTCTTCCCGCTTTTTTACGATTGCAGGAGGCACAGGCGCTGACCAGGTTATCCCAGGTATGTTTGCCACCCTGCTTCCTGGGAACCACATGATCCAGCGTCAACTGGTGACTCTGTTTGCCGCAGTACTGGCAGGTATAGTGGTCCCGGTTGAAGATCTCAACACGGGTCAGCTTGGGCTGGGGGCGGGGCCTTTTTACCATGTAGGCCAACCGGATCACCGAGGGTAAAGGATATGAATTCCGCGTGGTATGAATATCTCCAGTCCCGTTCTCAAGCATCTCTGCCTTGCCTCTGAAAATCAGGGAAAGAGCCCGGCGTGCTCGACAAACATTCAGTGGCTCATAACTTTCATTTAAAACCAGACAAGGACGGTCTATCATGTACTATCCTTTGCGCCTTTCCATCTATTTTAATCGCATTGACTTTCGGAATGCAAATCAATCTTTACCAGTCCTCTGCATTCGGTCTGTATTTGTTGTATGATAGTTATAAGATGGTTGCTTACAAGTCACCCAAGCGTCTGGCCGTACTCGGTTCGACGGGATCAATAGGAAGGCAAACCCTGGACATAGTCCGCGGGTTTCCTGATAGATTCCAGATAAAAGGGCTGGCCGCGGGACATAACCTGGAATTGCTGCAAAAACAGATTGCTGAGTTCAAGCCTGAAGTGGTCTGTTTCATGGGCGATAAAAGTATTTTAAGCGGCGAAAGATGCGGGTTTTTACCTCTTGAGGATATGGCGGTTCATCCGCATATCGACCTGGTGGTTATTGCCACATCCGGTAAAGCGGGACTGGCCCCAACCCTGTCCGCGATCGGGGCCGGTAAGCAAATCGCACTGGCAAATAAGGAAGCTCTTGTCATGGCCGGTGAAATTATCCAGGCTGCGCTGAAGAACAGCAGCGGCCGCATTCTACCGGTAGACAGCGAACACAGCGCAGTCTGGCAGTGCATGGCCGGGGAGCCTGATAAACCTGCCAGGATAATACTGACCGCATCGGGCGGCCCGTTCCTGCAATATACAGCCGAACAGCTTTCCCGTGTGACCGTGGAAGACGCGCTGAAACACCCTTCCTGGAAGATGGGTAAGAAGGTAACCGTAGATTCCGCCACACTGATGAATAAGGGACTGGAAGTGATCGAAGCCCACTGGCTGTTCGATATGCCCTACGATAATATAGAGATCCTTTTACATCCCCAGAGCATTATACATTCGATGATTCAAATGGCCGACGGCACGCTTAAAGCCCAATTGAGCTGCCCGGACATGCGCTTCCCCATCCAGTATGCGCTGTCCTATCCCGAACGTCTGCCTAATCCGGGACTGCCCGTGATGGACTGGGGCAAATACGGCAGCCTGGTCTTCAAGAAGCCTGACTACAACCTCTTTCCCTGCCTGAAAACTGCTATCGAAGCCGGCCGCCAGGGCGGAACATATCCGGCCGTTTTATGCGCCGCCGATGAAATCGCCGTGGACCTGTTTCTGAAAAGACGTCTGGGTTTTACCTCTATCGCCGGTATCGTTCAGCAGGTTCTTGGCGAGCATTCCCCTTCCCGGAAGCCCTCCCTGAAGGAAATAATGGAGGCTGATGAGTGGGCCAGGAGAAGAGCTTACGAACTGTGTAACGGAGTCAGTTGATGTCTGTTCTAATATCCATAATCGCTTTTGTAGTTATCCTGGTAGTGCTGGTGATAGCCCATGAACTGGGACATTTCCTCACGGCCAAAGCGCGGGGTGTGGGTGTAATAGAATTCGGCCTTGGTTTTCCACCCCGGATCTGGGGAATAAAAAAGGGGGAAACGCTTTATTCTATCAATGCCCTCCCCCTGGGCGGTTTTGTCAAACTGGCTGGAGAGGAAGATCCCAAGGTAAATCGCAGCCTGGCAGGGAAAGGATACGGAACCCGCATACTGGTGCTGTCCGCGGGTTCGTTGATGAATATCCTCCTTCCGATAGTCCTCTTCTCGATAGCTTTTATGCTTCCTCACAATATTTATACGGCCCCGGTTACCATTGAGGATGTTGCTCCCGGGTCCCCGGCAGCTTATGCCGGCATCGAAGCGGGCGATACGATCATCAGCATAAATGGAAACCAGATCAATAACTCGACTGACGTGCGCCGATGGATACAGCTTAACCTGGGTAAAGAAATAACCATGACCCTTAAACGGGCCGATTCCAGTGAACACATCGCGATAGTAACACCCCGCTGGAACCCGCCGTCCGGGCAGGGCTCCGTAGGCATCCTGATGGCGGCATTAACCGAGCCCCCTGTAGTTACCAGTATCAGCGAGCCGATATGGAAAGCGGTTCCCATGGGTGTAACCGAGTGCTGGCAAACGCTGGTACTGTTTAAAAATGAAATCATACACTGGATTATCGGAGCAACAACTCCCCAGGTAACCGGTCCGGTAGGTATGGCCCAGTTGACAGGAGAGGTAGTACAGGCAGGCTTCAGCCCCTTGCTGGAGTTTGCCGCTTTTATCAGCATCAACCTGGGTATCGTCAACCTGCTGCCCCTTCCCGCACTGGATGGAGGCAGAATCATCTTTGTATTACTTGAGATGGTCAGAGGCGGACGCCGCGTATCCCCCAGGACCGAAGGACTGATACATGCCATCGGCTTTATGCTCCTGATAGGCCTGATGGTGCTGGTCACCTTCGGAGATATTGCCAACATCGTCACCACCGGCAGCGCTATCCCGTAAGGCACCCGGACGGGTAACAGGACCAGCCAGGCACCCCCGGCACATGTGCAGGTCCATTTCCCTTAAAAGGAGTGTCTCGACTTCAGCCCAATTGCTGACGGCCTTCAGCAGCACCCGGTCCAGCATCCATTTGCTATTACCCTTGCGCGGAGACCCGCGAATCCCGATTATTTTCATATCATCACCCTGGCGACTATACAGTCCACCGGTAAAACAAGCTACCTGACAGGCGATTCCTATTCTTTCTTTGCAGGAATTGAAAAATCGTTCGGAAATACTTTCAGGCGCTTCCAGCAAGCGCGGCATTTGCCTGTATGAAGAGGACCACAAACCCAGAACAACATGCCCGCGGCGACGTTGATATGTTACCCTTTTTTTAAACACGGGTCTATAATGTTAAATGAATACATGGTTACAAATTGATTAATAAATCAGGAGGTAGGCAAGCCAGCAGAAAAACAGCCTTAGGGTAATACAAGCTTACAAAAAGAGACCGTAACGGTGCATAAAATAAAGATTAAGGAGTACTGTATATGTTAAAGGACTTCAAGGCTTTCATTACCAAGGGCAACATGGTGGACATGGCCATAGGCATTATTATAGGTATAGCCTTCGGCCTTATCATTAACTCACTGGTCAAGGATATCATCATGCCGCCTATCGGTTTGGCGCTTGGAGACACCGACTTTCAAAATCTATTTGCGGTCTTGAAAGAAGGCACTATCCCGGGACCTTACATCTCCCTGGCTGCGGCACAGGAAGCCGGAGCGGTTACGATTAATTATGGAATATTCGTCAATACCCTGATCAACTTTATAATTATTGCGGCTGTACTCTTTTTCTTCATAGTACGTCCTATTGCCCAGATGAATGCCAGGAAAGCAGCCAAAGAAGCTGCTGCGCCCGCCGCTCCTACTACCAAAGAATGTCCCTTCTGTCATACATCCATCCCCATCCAGGCCACACGCTGCCCTAACTGCACATCTGAGATCAAATAGCCGTTGGCATAAGTTTTCATCGTCCGCCCGGATAAAGCAACAGGCCCATCCGGGCGGACGGACTGGCACAGCCGTATATATAAAAAACAGCAGTATATGGTACTTGAAGATCTGATTTCCGGTGACCGGGACGTTAATCTTTCAGCCCAGACCTGTATTCGGGTGAAATATAGAAGATAAAGATGCAGTGGTTGTAGTAGAAAGTGCTGGCATCGGGAAAATATTTGAGCACCTGGTTTTCGATTTCCGCCTTGATAAGCGGCTTTCCCATCTCCAGTCCATTGATGGCCTTGTTCTTGATCGGTTCCCGGATAAAAGCCATGGGATAGTTGTCGCTGATTCTCTTAAGGCACTTTTCGCTGTCATTCAGATGATGTAATACCCCCCACATCACCGCCAGTTCACCGCTGGGAAGGCTCTCATTCAGGTCTTTAACCTGGGCTTCTATGCCATAACTCCTGGCCCGTTTTACCAGAGCGGGATTAACATCAAAACCTCTCAACCGCTCAGGCTGGAAAATAGCTTTCAGACGCAGGGTTATTTTACCATCACCGCAGCCGAGATCGTCCATCTGCCTGTGTAAAAAAACAGGAGGAACCCTGGTCACCAGCATCCTGATCTGGTCCTTGATCTGGCTGCCGATATAGAAATTAGTGCCGAATAAGGCATAAATCATGTGCTGAAGTCTGATATGAATCGGATTACCTCCTGAAATAATATTGTTTATTACTCGCCGCCCAGCCAGCGTAAAAGCGTACCAACTCCAAGATAACCGGCATAGGCTATGATCATGGCCTTAACGATATTGCCGGCAACGCACATGACAAAGAACTTAATCATCCTGAAACGCAAAGCTCCCATGGCTATAGCCATGGGAGCAAAGACAGGGTTTAACATGGCGGACATGAAAAATACCACTACGGAACCCTTTCTCTGCGCCCAATCGACGAATTTGGCTGAAAGCCTGTTTGAAGCTTGTTCGTCTACAGAATAACCCCTCAGGCCCGGGAAAAAAGTCCGGCCGCTCCTGCCGAGCAGGTATACCAGCGTGCCTCCTGTCCCGGCTCCCACACCACTGGCCAGCCCCACCAGAGCCGGATGCATTCCGGGAATACCCCCGAAGGTAAAGGTCAGCAGCAGATAAGATATAGGAGTAGGTATGCTGCTGCCTGCGATAAAAGCAATCACAAATGCTCCCAAATAGCCGTAGTTTTGCAACCCGGCTATCTCTTTCCAGTACAGGATAATAAAGACGATGGAGATAACTGTAGTTGCTAAGAATATACTGCTGATCAGGATATAGCGGGTTCTAGCGTTAATCTACGTTACCTCCATCTTACGCCAGGTGGAGCCCGGGTTGTTACTTTTATTTACTTTCTGGTGAAGACCAGTTCATCGTCAACCAGGTCTACCAGTATGGTATCCCCTTCTTTGTATTCACCGGACAGTATCCTGCTGGAAAGGGCGTTTTCGACATGACGTTCTATAGCCCGCCTCAACGGCCTGGCGCCATATGTAGGATCATACCCTTCATCTACCAGCCAACTCTTGACGGATTTCGTCAACTCAAGTTTTAGTTTACGCTCACCAAGACGTTTCTGCAAATCTTTGATCATCAGCTCAACAATCTCACCCAGTTGATCCCGAGATAATTCATGGAACACTATGATGTCATCCAGCCGGTTTAAAAATTCCGGTCTGAACTTTTTTCTGACCTCGGTCATAACCTGGTCCTTCATGTTCTCATAGCTTTGTTTCTGTGCTTTGGTAGCATTCTTAGGCAGGGTAAAGCCAATCGGTCCTTCGCGTTTTATAAGCTCGACACCGGTATTGCTGGTCATAATAATGACGGTATTTTTAAAATCCACCGTCCTTCCCTGTCCGTCCGTCAACCGGCCGTCATCCAGCACCTGGAGCAAAGAATTAAACACTTCCGGATGGGCTTTTTCAATTTCATCCAGCAGAATCACCCTGTAAGGCCTTCTTCTGACAGCCTCCGTCAATTGCCCGCCTTCTTCGTAGCCGACGTATCCGGGGGGTGCTCCTATCAGGCGTGATACCGTATGCTTCTCCTGATATTCGCTCATATCCAGGCGGATCATAGCGGTCTCATCGTCAAACAGGAACCAGGCCAGGCTGCGCGCCAGCTCGGTCTTGCCCACACCCGTTGGGCCCAGGAACATAAAGCTTCCGATAGGCCTCCTGGGGTCCTTCAGACCGGCGCGGCTCCTGCGGATAGCCTCGGAAACGGTCTGGACAGCCTCATGCTGGTCTATCATACGCTCATGTATGCGCTCTTCCATATGTACCAGCTTCTGGGTCTCCCCTTCCATCATTTGAGAAACCGGAATACCCGTCCACTTTGAGACCAGGACGGCGATATTTTCCTCATCTACCGATTCGTCGATCTTGGCCTGTTTCAGCCACTCAGCCTTGGCCTGTTTATATTCGTTTTCCAGCCGGAGCCTTTCAACCTTGATCTCTGCCGCCCTGGGATAGTCCTGTCTCTGTGAGGCAGCTTCCTCTTCCATGATCAACTGTTTGAGTTTGTCCTCGGATGACTTGACACCGGGCGGGGCGCTTTGAGCATCTATCCTGAGCTTGCTGGCCGCCTCGTCAATCAGGTCGATTGCCTTATCCGGCAGGTGCCTTTCCGTGATGTAACGCTGGCTCAACCTGGCTGCAGCTTCCAGTGCCGCATCGGTAATTTTTACTTTATGATGGGCCTCGTAACGGGGACGCAGACCGATTAAAATCTGGACTGTCTGCTCAATGGTAGGCTCATTGACGTATACCGGCTGGAAACGCCTCTCAAGCGCCTTGTCCTTCTCAATATATTTACGGTATTCGTCCAGGGTAGTGGCCCCGATCGTTTGCAACTCGCCATGCGCCAGAGCCGGCTTAAGCATATTGCTGGCGTCAATCGCTCCCTCGGCCGCGCCTGCGCCAACCACGGTATGTATTTCATCTATAAAGAGGATTATTTCTCCCTTTGAGTTCCTGATTTCATCCATTACCGCTTTCAGCCGTTCCTCAAACTCGCCGCGGAACTTGCTGCCTGCTACCAGGGCGCCCATATCCAGCGCCGCAACCCTGCGTCCCTTCAATGAGTCCGGAACGTCATCCGCCACGATTTTTTGGGCCAGACCTTCCGCAATAGCGGTTTTTCCCACACCCGCATCTCCTACAATAACCGGGTTATTCTTGGTACGGCGTGTCAGGATCTGCATAACCCTCTTGATTTCATCCTCACGCCCGATCACCGGATCAAGCTTACCCTGCCTGGCCAGTTCGGTCAGATCGCGGCTGTATTTTTCCAGTGAGCGGTACTTGCTCTCCGCCCTGGCATCGGTGACACGATGCCCGCCGCGTATCTCCTGTAAAGCGCGGTAGACCTTTTCCTGATCGATACCGGCATTGCGCAGAATCCCGGCAGCTTCCCCCTTGCGTTCCAGGGTCATGGCGATCAACAGGTGCTCCGTGCCGATGAACTCATCTTTGAGCCGCTTGGCTTCGGAATCCGCTCCCTGTAGAAGTTCCTGGATGCGGGGAGTAGCATATATTTGCCCCGTATCATAGGCTATTTTGGGCATTTTTTCCAGTGCAGCCCCTACCTGCTGCCTGATGTTGTCGGGATTGACTCCCAGCGATTTCATGATATCCAGAATAAGCCCTTTCTCCTGCTGAAGCAAAGCCATCAGAATATGTTCTACATCCCATTGATTATGTTTGTAATTACGGACAAGCTCTTGAGACGCTGCCAGGGCTTCCTGTGCTTGTTCGGTAAATTTGTCCTGCCTCATTTCTTTTCTCCTCTCAGTTCCTCAATTTCCTTTTCAAGTTCCTGTATTATTGACTGGAGTTCTTCAATCTGCCTCGTCATGCGCATAATCACCTCCGCGCCAGCCAGGTTGACACCCAGAGTGTCAATCAGGGTTTTCATATGGCGCAATTGCTCCAGGTCGTATTCCGAGTACAGACGGATGTTCCCGCGCGAGCGCGATGGTTCAATCACGCCAATTCTCTCATAATAACGCAGGGTATGAGTCTGTATACCCAGCATCCTGGCGGCAACACTGATTACATAGCGTGGTTCATTTTCTTCTTTTCTCATTTTCCTACCTCATACGGGATTCAGGCGGACGTAATTCTCTCAACCTGGTAAACAGGGCCTTTTCTTCCTGGGAAAGACCGGTAGGCAAGGTTACTTTTATCGTCACTAAGAGGTCTCCCCTGGCAGAATCCGCCAGATTCGGCATACCCTGTCCGGTCAGCCGGAATATTTGTTCGTTTTGAGTTTCAGGCGGTATCCTCAAGGCCAGTTTCGTGCCTTTAAGAGTCGGTACCTGTATCTCTCCTCCCAGCACTGCCGAGACCAGAGTTACCTGTATATCAACATACAGGTCATCCTCTTTTCGCTGGAACACGTTATGGTGCTGTACGGATATCACCAGGTACAGGTCACCCGGCGTTCCACCGGCCTGTCCCCGCTCGCCTTTGCCGGCAATACGTACGCGTGAACCGTTGTTTACACCGGCGGGTATTTTCACTTCAAGGCGTTTCACCTGGTGTACAACACCTGCCCCACGGCAAACGGAACAGGGTAAATTTTGTATATAACCGGTGCCGCTGCATGAAGTACAGGGGACTTCCGTCTTTAATGCTATATTTCTTATAGCTCCGTTGTAGGCCTCTTCCAGGCTTATTTCAACGGAATGTTCCAGGTCATGGCCTTTCCTTGCCCGTGCAGTCCTGCTCCTAGTGCCGGTCCCGGCCCTGCTGCCGAAAAACTCATTAAAAATATCCCCCAGGTCTCCTTCTTCGAAATGAAAAGTCTGTTCCTGACCGCCTCTCTGAAAAAATTCCCATCCGCCGGGGGGCGGCTGCCGGTGAGTAGCCTTTTCATAACGTTCGGCCTCTTCCCACTGATCGCCGTACTTGTCGTATTTTTTACGCTTCACAGAGTCCGACAGGACTTCATAGGCCTCATTGATCAGCTTAAAGCGTTCCTCAGCGGACTTGTTCCCCGGATTTACATCCGGATGATACTGACGGGCCAGCCTACGGTAGGCCTGTTTTATATCTTTGTCAACTGCGTTACGGCTGATTCCCAGGATGTTGTAATAATCTTTTCCAGCCATTTTCCGATACCTCTCTTATTTTCTACTCCTGGGAGTAAAATTCTATATTTCGCTCGAATAATCTTAACAATTATATATTAACTTATTTTGAGCAATATTTCAAGAAGTTAGCAAATTATTATTAAGGCTGGCTGGTCTAAGAGGTAATCAATTAACCCAGGACTTCCCGGTAAATCTCCAGGAATTGCTTCAGTATGGCGGCTGTGGCCCCGGTTATCCGCTTGTCCTGGTAGTAATAGACATGGGGGTGGTAAGGGACGCCGTTCTCAAAAAACTCAGGTTCAACACGGCAGGTCCCTTTCTCCATCAAGGCCCTCACAGGTATGATGATGATTTCATCGATCTCAAACCTGCTCGTTTTGAAATCATAGTCTTCTTTTATCGAGCCGACGAAAGGGCTGATAATATAATTGGAGAACCTGGTCGGAATATCGTCAAGTTCCCCCAGGATTTCAACATCCCCGGGCTTCAATCCGATTTCTTCATAGCTTTCACGCATAGCGGTATCAAGGAGGGAGCCGTCTTTTTCATCGAATCCTCCTCCCGGAAAAGAAATTTCACCCTTATGGTAACGGACCTGCTGGGACCGGCGGGTAAACAGCAGGTACTGCCGGTCGTCTTTTATAAAAAGAGGCAACAGAACAGCCGAGAGCACTCTGCCTTTCTCGTGGATACGGCGGACCGGCCTTCGCGCAAGATACTCCTTCAGTTTCAGGTTGGCATTCAACAGCGAGCTTTCCAGAACAGCATCCTTTCTCTCAGCAGGATCAACCTGTTAAAGCGGTGATTTCTTATCTCTATTATAGCCCTAATCAGCCGGGGACTCATCTTTCCGGCTGAAGTTGCATTTATCCGGCGCCGGATGTATGTTTGATGTTAGCCCGAAGACTACGGATACAACCCGATTTCTCTTCCAGGACAGGTGTATATGAAACCGGACCCGAAAGTCCCGCAGATAGATATCAACGAGCAGTTCAAACAGGCCCTTGATCTGCTGGAGAACACGCATAAATGCGTATTCATCACCGGCCGGGCTGGTACGGGAAAGTCAACCCTGCTGAGCTATTTCAGGCTTATTACCAGCAAAAAGGTAGCCGTCCTTGCTCCCACCGGCGTCGCAGCTTTGAATGTCAAAGGCCAGACCGTCCATTCCTTTTTCCGCTTTAAACCCGGGGTTACTCTTAAACTGGTAAAAAAGCTGCGTTCAGGTGATGGGGGAAAACTGATTTACCGGAAACTCGATGCTATAGTAATTGATGAGATCTCCATGGTCAGGGCAGACCTGCTTGACTGCGTGGATAAATTTTTACGTCTGAACGGTCCTGATCCAGAAAAGCCATTCGGGGGTATACAGATGATCTTTATAGGCGACCTCTACCAGTTACCGCCTGTTATCACCACCAGGGAAAGGGAAGGCTTCGCTTCTCTCTACAAGACCCCCTATTTTTACAGCGCAAGAGTCTTTGACGTCCTTGAAATGGAATTCCTCGAGCTGGAAAAAATTTACCGGCAGCATGACCCTGATTTTATCAACCTGCTCAATTCCATCCGTAACCGCTCAATAGATGAAGAGGGACTTGCCCGCCTGAACAGCCGCTATAAACCCGGATTCGAACCCTCTACCGGCGATCATTATGTATACCTTACCACCACTAATGAAATGGCCTCAACAGTCAATAACTTTCAGCTCAACCAGCTCGACAGCCCCCTGTACATTCTTAAAGGCGTGATCGAAGGAGATTTCGGGAAGGAGTACCTGCCCACGGCTGTTGATCTCCAGGTCAAGACAGGCGCCCAGATCATGCTCCTTAATAATGACGCTGACGGGCGCTGGGTCAACGGCACTATCGGGGAAATCGACGAGATTTGCCCGGACGAGGACGGCAATCAGATTATCGTAGCAACGCTTCCGGATGGAATCGCGGAGATTACCCCGTTTACCTGGGAAATATACCGCTTTACGGTAGACGGCGAAGCCTTGCAGTCCGAGGTAATCGGCACGTTCACCCAGTACCCGCTCATACTGGCCTGGGCCATTACCATCCATAAAAGCCAGGGGAAAACCTTCGATAAGGTGGTGATAGATATCGGCAGCGGTACCTTCGCGCACGGTCAGATGTACGTGGCTTTGAGCCGCTGTACCACCTTTAACGGCATTATACTGAAACGCCGGATACTCAAAAATCATATCCGGACGGACTATAAAGTGGTGGATTTCCTGACAAGCTTCCAGTATCAGAAAGCCGAATTGAATTGCTCCACTGAAGAAAAAATGGATACCATCCGAAAGGCCATCCGGGATAACGTACCGCTGGATATTGTTTATCTGAAACCATCGGATGAGAAGACACGCAGGACTATACTGCCCCGCTGTATCGGAGAAATGGAATACGGGGGGAAAAGCTACCTGGGTTTGCGTGCCTTTTGCCTCAACCGCAATGACGAGAGGACCTTCCGGGTGGACAGGATACTGGAGATACATGAGGCCGGCCGGTAACGACCGTAGTACCTCGTAATCTGCTTTACGGTCACTTAAAGCTTATAGTGCCTTAAACACTGTAAACTTAACTAACCGGCGCTACGCTACATCGTCCAGGTAACGTCCCCGCACAGCTCCGGGTCATGTGAACGATCAGAGAAAGCGGCATATTCCTCTCTGGCTGTTTTGATTGTAGTATGGCCTCCATGGCCGGGGTAGACCAGGGTCTCACCAGGCAGGACGAAAAGCCTTTGGGTAATCGATTCAATTATGCGGGCGAAATCGGCCGGTGAGTCCGTCCTGCCGGGTCCCCCCGGAAAGAGCGTATCTCCTGCAAGAAGGAAGTTACCGAACTTCAAACAAATGCTGCCCGGCGTATGACCGGGCGTATGGATAACGTCAATCCTGATTTCGCCGATGGAAACAGCATCCCCGTCATTCAGCGGCATTTCGGGCCGGAAGGCCAGCCGGCTATGGTTGTCGGCCGGATGAACCGCCAGCGGCGCAATAACCTTTTCACGAACAGCTTTCAGACCACCGGTATGATCGATATGGTTATGCGTCAGAAAAATACATTCACATACGGTACCGTTCAGGTTATCGATTATAGCGGGGGCGCCGTCAGGCGCATCGACCAGGGCGCTTTTTCCTGTCTTTTTACAAGCAACAATATAGGAGTTGGTATCCCATTGGCCCAGAACCATGCGCCTGATGGCTATATCATCGTTGTCAAGGATAATGTCCATGGATATCCTCTCAATATGCGTTTCTGATCTAAGGCTACTGTAGTGACAGTAAATTAAGTTTACAGTGCTCAGCAGGCTTTTAGCTTCAAGCTACTGTAAAGCTGTTTATGAGGCACTACACTACCATAAAAATATGGGGATTGTATAGCAAATGGTATGCCTACAGGCCTAAAACAAACATGATAACAAAAATACTCTGTAAAGAAGTAAGAAAGATGTCATGCTGGAGGACCCCGATACACCTTGATTCCTATCGGGGGGACGGCAACCGCAGGTTGCCGCAGCATCCTCAGGGTGGGGTGGAAATGACTGACATTGATAGTCCAGGAAGAAACCATTCTTTCAGGCATATACTTTTATTCCCCTGCTGCCCAATAATTTCTCGATCTCTGCTCGTTCGGGAAGCCCGTCAGTGTTTACCCCTGTGCTGACGCATAGTAACTCAATACCCCTCGGATTACCCTTCGCATCGTAATCAATACGCCTTTCGTTATCCAGATCTCTACCATAAGAGTATGGTTTATCACTCAGAAATATATAAACAGCATCAGCCTCTTGATCATAACTCATTTTAAACATACTTTTTTCCTTTAATAGTCAGCCGCGGTAATCACAGGATCGCCAGGGTTACTTCCTTTAACTACTTTTATTCCTCTTCCGTTCACTATTGCCTTATATATATAATTACCTTTTTTGTCAGTATACCTGGTTTCCCAATTCTCAAGACACTCCATTACTTCACCTTCAGTAATAGAGCGTTCTTTCATTTGCATTCTTGCGTGCCTGGTATAGCATGGTTTTTTATCCAATTCAGCCGGTATCCAACAATATTTCCCTCAACCACCCCTTTATTTACGACAGTTATCACCAATATTATGATAGTATAACTGAAGACTGAGGGATGTCAATTTAAGGGAAAACACTGTTTTGTAAGAAAGCAAACTCAACGATTCTGAAGTTAAATCCCTGTTCTATGTTTGACGATAGTGTTAAAATTAGACCTGATGACATGGTACGGAGACAGAGAAAGAGTCAGCGGAGGCTTTCCCTGTAACCGGGAAGGTAAATAATAAATGTGGCTGTTCAGGAGAAAGAAGAAAGAAACCGGGCCGAAAGGATCGGTACCGCGCTGTAATTTCTGCGGCAGTACCAATACAATGCTGCACAACTATCACGGCGGAGACGATCCCAATCCCGTCAGAACGTGGAGGGGGCAGCGCTATCTTACCTGCCGCTGCCTGGACTGCGGACGTGAATTTTATATCGATGAACCCGCCGGAGGTATACCCGCGGATATGCCGACGGATGAAGATATGATAGATGAGGATGAGTTGAGAAGGGCCGAGGAAGAACTGAAAAGGCAGATAGACGACGAAGACGACCGCATGTTAAGGTAACAGGCTTCAGTCGCCGGTTTCCGAATAGCCTCCTGACCCGGGATTTTGATAAAAATACTTATAAAATAGGCTTAATTAATAAGGATATGAGGTACCCCTTCTTATTCCTATCCCCTAAAAGGGGCTTCTCCGATGGAGAAGGAGGCTTATTGCAGTAACGCAAACCGTACCCTCAAGAATGAAACACGGTATCCGGACGGACTTACACCGGCGAAGGAGGTATCGTCGTTCCCGTGGCCTTGGCCAGGAGTTTGCCGTTCTGGTTGGTGACAATCATCTCTGATATTCCCACCCTTCTGCCGCTTCGCAGTACCCGTCCTTCAGCAGTAAGCTCATCCCCGGCTGTCGCCGGGGCCAGGAGATGGATGTTGAACTGGGAGGCCAGGCTGGGCATGCTGAGCGAATTTATCGCCAGCGAAAAGGCATAATCGGCGACCGCCATGATGATGGAACCAAATACCACACCGTTAAAGTTCAGGTATTCCGGCAGCATTTTCATGGACACCTTGGAATAACCGGGGGAAAGCTCCAGCACCTTAATTTTCAAGAAAGAAGCAATGGGCTCTCCTTCCATTTTAGCCATCAGGTCCACCAGGTTTCCGTTATTTTGGGAAAGAGTATTTTGTTCCGGCATAAAAGATACCTCCTGCCTGAAAACAGTCTCCTGCGACTTGTTTAATTATAACATACCGGATCGTCAACAAACACTATTTGAACGTAATACTACATTTTCTATCCATTTCGTCCAGCCTTTTATACCTGATATCTCCGCAGTAATGAGGAAGAACGGGTTATCAATTTGCGGAAGCCAGGATTCACCCATACCGTATTCCTGAAGCTGTGTTATAATACTAAACATGCCGCCCCGATTATCGGAATTATTATAGGAGGAAGGTATGTCCATTTATTTGATGTTGACCACGCTTACGGATTCCGGCAGGAAAAGCCTCCAGGAGGACCCTGAAGTTCTGAAAGAACTGAACAAGGAAGTAGAATTCCAGGGAGTAAAGGTACTTTGCCAGTATGCGCTGCTGGGACAATACGATTTCGTCAGTATACTGGATGCCCCCAGTAATGAGGCTATCGCCAAACTTGCGATCCGCTTAAGCGCCAGGGGTACCACCCAAACCCTGACCATGGCCGCCATCACACTGGATAACCTTATGGCAGCCCTGAAAGAAAAATCGTTGCCATGGTAAACGTATATGACGGGCAGGGCTGCAACCAGCCCTGTCCGGTCGTGCTATACAATCCCGGAATCCCTGAGTTGCCGGATTTCTTCTCCATCCAGGGACAGCCACCCCTTCAGTATTTCTTCCGTATTTTCACCTAGATCGGGTGAGGCCTTCTCGATGCGGGCTGGAGTACGGGAAAGCTTGACCGGTGTATTTACCACTTTAAATTTCCCCGCCCGGTGATGTTCAACTTCGATTATCATCTCTCTCTGGTTTACCTGGGGATCAGCAGCTACCTTATCGATGGTATTGACCGGACCGCAGGCAATGGATACAGCTTCAAACTCTTTTATCCATTCACCGGTAGTCTTCCGCCGCATGGCCTCATATAGTATGGGTTCAAGAATTTCGTTATGGCGGGAACGCTGCCAGCCGGTTTCGAAGCGCTGGTCGTCAATAAGCTCCATTAGGCCCAGGGTAGCGCAAAAAACCGGCCACTGGTCCTGTATTCCTCCCATGGTAGCTACAGCGATATACGAGTCTCTGGTAGGAAAGACCTGAAAGGGTGTGAATACCGGGTGCCGTGTTCCCAGCGGCTGCGGCAGCTCCCCGGTAGCCAGATAACGGACAAAAGCATTCTCCTGGAGGGCAACCTGGCAGTCCAGCATGCTGATGTCTATCATCTGGCCTTCCCCGCTCCTGTGACGCTCCTCAAGGGCCGCCAGTATCGAAACAGCCATAAACAGGCCGGCTGTAATATCACCTATCGAAGCCCCGGGCCTGACCGGAGGACGGCCCGGCTCTCCAGTGACACTGAGAATACCACCCATGGCCTGCACGATGACATCAAAAGCCGGTTTGTTTTTATAAGGCCCGTTCTGCCCGAAACCGGAGCACATGGCATAGATTATACCCGGATTGCATTGCCTTACCGTGTCGTAACCTATACCCAACTTTTCCATGGTTCCGGGCACATAGTTGCTGGCAATAACATCCGCCTGTTTTACCAGCCGCAGCAATATCTCCCTGCCTTTTTGGGAGGCCAGGTTCAAGGTGATGCTTTTCTTGCCCCTGTTCAGACTGAGAAAATAGGTGCTGACTCCGTTTATGTGCGGACCGTTGCCCCGGGCGATATCGCCGGCTCCGGGTCTTTCGATCTTTATGACCTCCGCCCCAAGATCGCCCAGTATCATCGTGCAGTAGGGACCGGACAGGACCCAGGTCAGGTCCAGTATTTTTATCCCTTCCAGTGCTTTACCCATCGACATATTCCCTGTTAATAACCATGTATTCTATATTATAATGTGCCTCCGCCATACTTCAGTCTCAGCTTGGTTTTCTCTATTTTACCGGTGGCATTGCGCGGCACTTTATCAAAGATGATCTTTCGGGGTCTCTTGTAGCGGGGAAGGTTCTTCTCAATAAAGGCATTGATCTCTTCTTCTGTCAGGGTCTGGCCCGGTTTGACATCAATCACCGCCCCCACGATTTCTCCCAGCCGTTTGTCCGGCACACCGATAACCGCCACATCATATACGGCCGGATGATTATGAATCACATCCTCGACTTCAATCGGGTAAATGTTTTCGCCGCCGACTATGATAACATCCTTTTTACGGTCCACCAGGTAGACATAGCCGTCGTTGTCTATACGCGCCATATCCCCGGTGCGCAGCCAGCCGTCCTGAATGGTCTTAGCCGTCAGCTCGGGATTCTTGTAGTATTCCTTCATCACTCCATCCCCCTTAATGCACAGCTCACCCACCATCCAGGGGGGTATGTTGCGGTTGTCGTCGGCATGTACGATTTTCAACTGCCAGCCCATTCCCACCTTGCCTACGGCTCCCGCCTTGAACTCATTTTCAAGGCCCAGGTGTACAGAGCCGGGACCGGTGGCCTCGCTCAGACCGTAGTTGTTGTCATATTTCATATTGGGGAAATAGTCTCTCCAGTGCAGGACCAGGGCCGGAGGAACAGGCTGAGCGCCGATATGCATCAGACGCCACTGCCTGAGATTATAATCGGACAGCTTGAGTTCTCCCTTGTCCAGGGCTACCAGAAGGTCATGCACCCAGGGCACCAGCAGCCAGACGATGGTCCCCTTCTCGTTGCTGACTGCCTCCAGCACATTTTTCGGGCTGAACTCGGTCAGGATGGTACCCCTGGAACCTGATATCAAACTGCCGTACCAGTGCATGGTCGCCCCCGTATGATAGAGAGGAGGCAGAATAATAAAGTTATCCCTGCGCGTCTGATGATGGTGGGACTGCTCTACCCTGGCGGCGAAAGACATGTTCCTGTGAGTGAGCAACACCGGCTTGGGCGATCCCGTCGTGCCGGAGGTAAAGTAAAGGCCGCATTCATCCTCAGGTCCCAGCTCCACATTCAAAGGTTCGGCGCTGCTGCTCTTCAAGACCTCATCGTAATGTACCATCCACGACGGCAGATTGGGGCCGATATATATATAGTCCTTAATACCGCCGAGAGAGTCCCTAACCGTTTCCACCGGTTTGACGAACTCATCCTCCAGGATCATGGCGCTCCCCTCGGCGATATCGGCGCAGAACTTGAAGTCCTGTGCGTTAAAACGGTAGTTCAGCGGTACAGCCCAGGCGCCGGTCTTGATAATTCCGAAATAGCAGATCAGCCACGGGATGGAATTCCTCATCCAGTGAATTACTTTATCATCCCTTTTGATGCCTTTTCCAGCCAGGTAGTTGGCGATACGGTTGGCATTATCATCGAACTCTTTCCAGGTGATGGTCCGGCGATAATTCAGGCTGGGCCTCAGCTCGATAAGGGCTACGTCGTCAGGATATTTCCTGGCGTTGTTTTCCAGCATAGTGACGATGGTAGTCATGTCTTTCCTAACTCCTTTCAGGCGCGAACGTAACGACGTTATTTTCAGCTTATTTAGATTAACATTTTTTATAAGTCTTTACCAGTTGCACAGGCCTGTCATCATACCGCTTTTTCTCCTGAAACATGCTTGACGATATGAAATTGTGTTAAACTATTAGAACCAGTGTATGGAAGTGATCGGAGAGAAACATTATGCATCACTCACTCCGCCTTTACGGCCAGCACCAGCACAGACTTATACATCTGTATATATCACTCGCCAGGTTAACGCGCATCCCCGTTATCGGCAGCATAGTCCGCTGGGTAGCCAATACCTACGCCGTTCACGGGCACAGCGGCTACTTATTAACGTTGCCCGAGGCCGAGCAGATCGTGGATATCGCCTCAAGCATATCGCTGGGCCCCTGTAGCTGCCGCCAGGAGTTCCACAAGTGCAATTACCCGGTAATGAGTGAAATAGTGCTTGAAAGCGGATCGAAAGAGGTCTATGCTTCACGCTGCAAAGAGTTCAAGGCCATATCGAAAGAAGAAGCCAAGGAAGTACTGCGCCAGGCCCACCGCAATCACCTGACCCACAGTATAATGCACTGCGGGGGACACTACTACGCCCTCTGCAACTGCTGTCCCTGCTGCTGCGTGCCCACACGGCTGCTCAAGCAGTTCGGCATCGGCAAGGCCCTGGTCAGGAATCCGCGCGTCACAGAGGACTTCCGGGACCAGCAACTATAACAATCTTTTACCGGTCCTGGTCTGTCTATAAAAATGCGACTAAAAAGCCGTACAGACAAAACTGCTGTATTCTTTATTTTTAACTACGGACAGGAGTCAAGATAAATGGGACCGGATTTGTCCAGAGTCATCTTTTTTAGAAAGTCCAATTGGTCTCCACGCGCCGTTCAATAATAACAAATCGAATACAACCTTAACACACCAATGATGTGCTTTTTCATTGTCAATAAAAAATATACCCTATCCATATTTTGACTTTTGTCTTGATATAATCAGGGTTAATTTGTTGATAACTCTGATTATAAATAATGAGATACATCAAATAATAAGGGTTATCAGACAGGGAAAAAGAGGGATGCGGGAAAAGCAGAATCAGGCTAAAATAATATTAAACGACCTTCCCGATATACACGGATGGAGACTACTCACGATCCACAGAGGACCCACAAGCAATGGACATTGAAAAGAACAGAAACCTGGTAAAAGGTTATTACTCCGAATTTAATAAAGGCAGCGATGTACACTTCGAAGATTATTTCTCACCCTCTTTCATCGACCACAACGGATTTCCGGACCAGCCGGCAGGTCCAGCCGGGGTAAAAGACGGTTATGAAATATGGACCAGTTCCTTCCCTGATACAAGGGCGGAGCTGGCTGATATCATCACTGAAGGCGACCGGGTGGTGGTCCGGACGATAGCCACGGGAACGCACCTGGGCGATTTTCAGGGCATAGCCCCTACCGGCAAGAAGGTGAGAATCGAAGGCATCAGTATATTCCGGGTATCCGACGGAATGATACAGGAAAGATGGGGGCTTACCGAGGGCGGGAATTTACCCGGGATACTGCGTACGGACTGACAATCCCCCGGAATACGGTCAAACGGCGAGCGAGATCCTTCACCATAAACCCGGGATAAGTGCCTTTCTTTCGGGAGGGTACTGTGGGAAAGTACGGCGGTACCAGAGGTGATGAGAGCGGGCGCGGGGTATCAGGTTGGCGGCTGTCCATAAGGCGAAAGACAAGCCGGCCAGCGACCAGGTAGCCAGGGCCCAGCCGGACCAGATCATAATCTCACCCAGGTAGTTGGGACAGGATATCCAGCGATGGAGTCCTCCGAAAGGGATCTTATAGCCCGATTCACCCGGAAGACGCAGGCATCTCAGCACGCTATCCGAATGACGGTTGATAACAAATCCGGCCGCGAACAGCATTGCTCCGCAGATAAAGCGGGCATCTCCCAGCCATGAATCGGCATATCCGCCGGAAAAATTGTATAAATAACGGCCGTTGAGATAGCTGTTGACCGCGTTGAACAGCAGGCCGGAAGCGATTACGGCCAGCGGCATCGGCCTGTCTCCGCCCCGCAGGTGTAGCGGATAGATAAAAGCACGGTGGACATAGTGGGCTTCCCAGAATATAAGGAAGATAATTTCCGGGATACTGGTGCGGTGAGGGCCCAGCAGGTAGCACAGGGCAAATACCAGCGGAGAAGCATATTCCATAACAATCCAACCTGAACGGCTGGAGATAGTCACACCCCACTTCCGTGTGGTATGGCGTCCATAGGGCGCGGTGAAAAACAGGAGCGAGATAAAAACCGCCGCGGCGACGCCGAACCAGGCCAACAACAGGTACCTGAAGATGGCTGACTCGTTCATTCTTCCTGACCATCCGAAGGTATTTTAATGGAAACGTCCAGGAGCCCCCTTTCCCGGAACCAGCGAAAAGTATCAGCCAGGGTCCTTTTCAGGGGACGGGGACGGTATCCCAGGTCATGCCTGGCCCTGGCGCAACTGATATACCTGTTGCAGTGAGTCAAAGCACGCATTGACACACCGGTAAAGAGCTGGCGGCCGCCGGTCAAGCGGGTATAAGCGGTCACCAGCGGAGTTCCTCCGCGGGCCAGCCATGCCGGGCAAACAAAACGCGGGATGGAAATTCCCAGTATGCCCGATGTCAGTTCCGCCAGTTCCCTGACCTCGGCCCAGTGGCCGGAGATAAGATATCTGGCTCCCGGAGCCGCCGCGGTCTCCGTCCGCAGGGCTGCTTCCACTACATCCCTGACATCCACCCAGTCAAAACCGCCTTCCACCAGGGCAGGCATCTTACCTCTTGCCAAACTGAGCAGGAATTCTCCCAGGAGGGAAAGACGGTAGTCATAAGGGCCGATAACGGCGGTAGGATTGAGAATCACGGCATCCAGTCCCCGCTCTATTCCGCGCTGCACTTCTCTTTCAGCCGCGGCCTTGGAGCGATCATAAGGCGGGCAGGAACTGGATTCTACCAGCGGACGGGTCTCGTCCAGAAGAATATCCAGAGGCTCCTGTACGATGGCATGAATGGAGCTGAAATGCACCAGCCGTCTTACCCCGCATTTCAGGCAGGCCTCCACCACATTACGCGTACCCAGCACGTTGACGGCCTCGACCTCAGGCCAGTCATGCATGGAGAGGGAGATCCTGGCCGCCAGGTGGTACACCACCTCAGCCCCATTGAATGTCTCCAGGAGTGACTGCATGTCATCAATGTTTCCGCGGACGGTCTTTATAGCCGGGTGTTCCAGACCCTCCCGGCTGTCGTGCACCAGGACATGCAGCCTTTTATCCTCACGCAGAAGGGCTCTTACAAGATTGGCGCCAATGTGGCCCGAGGCCCCGGTAACGGCAACTATCATAGTGTGTAATTATAGCAAGCGGGCCGTCCAATTGCTATTTCGGGTCTTAATTAGATCTTAACAATAGCCTTATAAGATAAAAATATACTGAAGAATAACAGGGGAGGCGGGAAAAGGCCGGGGTTACAAACAGATTGCTAATACGTTTTCAGATAAATATTGTGAAATTTATACGGAAGGAGCAGGAATATGAATTCATTAAAAGGTAAAATACTGGCAGTTCTGGCTGTATTGATAGTTGCAGCCGCAGCATACGGTGTGGGTTCCGGAGCACTCTTCAGCACAAAAACAGCCTCAGCGGCCCCTACGCTATACAGCGAAGAGGTGGTTTCGCAACTCTACGAGGATATCAGCCCGGCTGTAGTGGCACTGGAGGTTACACAGGAATCCGGGAACAGCTTTTTCGGCCGTTTTGTCCAGGAAGGACAGGGCTCCGGTTTCCTGATTGACGAAGATAACGGTTATATCCTGACCAACAACCATGTAATCGAAGGCGCATCCGATATCACGGTAAAACTGAGCACCGGAGAGCTACTTGAAGCCGAGGTCGTCGGCAGCGATGCCAATCTCGACCTGGCACTGATCGAGGTCGACCCCGATGAAGTAGCAGACATCAACCCGCTCGTACTGGGAGACTCATCCGAAGTGAAGCCTGGACAGATGGCCATCGCCATAGGCAACCCCTACGGCTACCATAACAGCATCACCGTGGGCATTATCAGCGGAATCAACCGCACGATCAGCGGCAGCACCTATACCGGAATGCTTCAGACCGATGCCGCCATCAATCCAGGCAACTCGGGAGGTCCCCTGCTGGACTCCAACGGCAACGTGATAGGCATTAATACCGCCGTAGAATCAACACTGACCGGGGCCCAGGGTATCGGCTTCGCCATAGCATCCAATACTGTGGAAAACGCACTGGACTATTTAAAAGAGGGCAGGCAGGTCGAACGGCCCTGGATCGGCATTCTGGGACGGGCGCTGACCCCTCAACTGGCTGAATCTATGGACCTTGATGTGGACAGTGGAATTTACATAGTATCCGTGGTAGAGGACAGCCCGGCTGATGAAGCCGGACTGGTTGGAGCGGAAGCGGACCGCAGCGGCTCAACCGATAACACCGGAGACGTAATAACAGAAGTAGACGGCAAACCGATAGCCAGCGTGCAGGAGCTATCCGTCTATATCTACACCCTGGAGGTGGGAGACGACATCACCCTGACCATCGTTCGGGATGGAGACGAGCAGGAGGTAGAGTTGACACTGGAAGCAAGACCGGCTGATACCAGCATGAGCACTATACCCCGGCAAATGCCCCAGATACCGGATTTCCCCGGTTTCGGCGGGCGCGGCAGCCAGGGCAGCCAGGGCAGCCAGGGCAGAACGGACTGATACGATTCCCGTAAATTAATTACACCCTATCTATCGCTACGGGCCGGAGGAAGCAATCCTCCGGCCCCAGTATTTAATTATATAGTTGCCTTAATATCAGTTTTATCCCTTACCTTCTTATTCCTGAACCCCTTGATCCTCTCCCACAAGGGGGCGGGGAAAGTGGGAAAGGAAAATCCTTCTCCCGTCTCCCTTTACAAAAGGGAGAAGCTGGTTGGGATTGCAACTGAAAAGTGCTTCCCCCGTAACGAATGAGGCCGGCGGATGATTGTCCTTTCCGCTGACAAACGGGTAAAATTAAACAGGTATGACCATGAACCGGCGAAATATCGTGAGGAAAAAGCAGGTATGAAATCCGCAGATAACGGCCAAAATACCGGAAATAACGCCGTCAGGGTCGCGCTGGAAACACTGGGGTGCAAGCTGAACCAGGCCGAGACCGAGCAGATCTCAAGGGATCTGGTGCGGGCAGGATGCCGTATTGTTCAATCCGGCGAGAAAGCTGATATCTATCTGCTGAATACATGCACCGTCACCCATATTGCCGACCGCAAGTCCCGCCATCTGCTGCGTATGGCCAGACGGCGGAATCCCTCGGTTTTTATAATCGCGGCGGGCTGCTACGCGCAAAGAGACCCCGCCGGGCTTTCCAACCTGGAAGGCGTCGACCTGGTAATCGGTAATGAAGAAAAGGCCAAAATACCGCAGATCCTGGACAAGCAGGGTTACCTGATAGCGGGCAAACCGAATCCGGGACCGGACATCTCCGGGCGTACACGTTCATTTATCAAGATACAGGACGGCTGCAATAGTTATTGCACATACTGCATTGTCCCCTTCGTAAGGGGGCATGAAAAAAGCCTGGCACCGGAACGGGTAATCGCTGAAATCAGGGAAAGGAGTGAAGAAGGCTGCCGGGAGGCAGTGCTGACAGGCACGGAAATCGGCCGTTACAGCAGCGAAGGATTGGATTTGAAGGGACTCATTGAACGGATACTGGCCGAAACCGGGATAGAGCGCTTGAGGTTATCGTCCCTGCAACCCCGGGAGATCAGTCCCGGTCTTCTGAGCCTGTGGGGAGATCCGCGTCTCTGCCCCCATTTTCATATATCCCTTCAGAGCGGCAACGAGAGGGTGCTGCAAAGAATGTCACGCCGCTATACCCCCGCTGAATATGCCGAGGTTGTTGACCGTATCCGCTGCGAAATCCCGTCCGTTTCAATTACCACCGACATTATTGCCGGATTTCCCGGTGAAACGGAGGACGAATTCAGGGAAAGCTGCGATTTTTGCGCGGGCAGGCATTTCGCCCGCATACATGTCTTTCCTTTCTCCCCACGCGAAGGTACAAAGGCTTTCTCAATGCCGGAGCAAATACCACACAACATCAAGAAACGCAGGTGTGAAGCCCTGCTGGAACTGGCAAAGTCCAGCCTGATAGAGTACAGCCTGCGTTTTCTGGGTGAGACCCGTGCTGTCCTGTTTGAACAAAGGGAGTCAGGAATGTGGACCGGTCTCACGGACAACTATATCAAGGTCTATAGCAGAAGCGAAACAGACCTTAGCAACCGTATAGTCGACGTCAAACTGCAGGAAACGCGTATGGATGGAATGACCGGAATTCCCTGCGAGACACCTTAGTCTCTGAATAAAACGACCACCAAAATATAGCGGGGAGGCTTGAGCAGTCATGCGTGTTCATTACCTTCACAGGGCAGCAATATGCTGCCTGCTTTGCCTCGCGAGGGGAGGCTTCGCGAAGGCTACATTTCCTTGGTCAGCGTAGCCAGGAACTCGGCATTGTTCTTGGTTCTCCTGAGGCGATCAATCATACGCTCCGAAGCTTCGGAGAACCTGTTTGAATCGGCAGATATCATGGAAACCATGCGCCGCAGCAGCCAGACCTGTTTGACGGTATTTTCACCCAGCAGAAGCTCCTCACGGCGGGTACCGCTGCGCTGGATATCCACTGCCGGGAAGATGCGTATTTCAGCCAGCCTGCGATCAAGCACAAGCTCCATGTTGCCGGTTCCCTTGAACTCTTCGTAAATCAACTCGTCCATGCGGCTGTTGGTGTCCACCAGGCAGGTAGCGATAATAGTCAGGCTTCCGCCCTCAGAGGTATTACGTGCGGCGCCGAAGAAACGCTTGGGAGGATAAAGTGCAGCCGGATCGATTCCACCCGAAAGGGTACGGCCACTGGGGGGCATAGCCAGGTTATAAGCACGGGTCAAACGGGTGATGCCGTCCAGCAGGATCACTACATCCTTTCCGCTTTCAACAATACGTTTAGCCCTGTCCATAGCCAGCTCGGCCACCCGCGTCTGGTTTTCGGCTGGTTCATCGAAGGTAGCGCTGATCACGTCGCCCTTTACAGCCCGCTTCATATCGGTTACCTCTTCAGGCCGCTCGCCGATCAGGCAGACCAGCACATGAATATCATTATAGTTGTTCGAAATGGCATTCGCGATGGCCTTCAGCAACAGGGTCTTGCCGGCCTTGGGCGGCGAAACGATCAGTCCGCGCTGACCTCTGCCGATAGGCGCCACCAGGTTGACAAGCCGGGTTGAAAGGTCTGTTCCCCCCGTTGATTCCAGGTTAATCAGCTCATCCGGGAAGGTAGGAGTAAGAGAACCGAAATTGGGCCGCTGTTTGGCCAGTTCCGGGTCAAGATCATTGATTGCTTCAACTCTTAAGAGGCTCATGTACTTTTCCCCGTTCTTGGGGGGCCTGCCCTGTCCGATAACCATATCCCCCGTACGCAGGCCGAAGCGCCTGATCTGGGACTGGGATATGTAAACATCCGTCAGGCTGGGCAGCAGGCTGCTCTGCCTTAGAAAACCATACCCGTCAGTCATTGTCTCCAGAATACCGCTGCAAAAAATATTGCCCTGCTGCTCGGTATGCGCCTGAAGCAACCGCATGATCAGGTCCTGTTTCTTCAACCCGGTATAGCTGGTGATACTCATCTGCCGGGCCAGGTCTATCAACTCATCACGCGTCATGTTTTCCAGATCGGTGATGTTCATCTTTATTTCACTGACAGGGTTTGGCGTCTCTGTTGCCGGTTCATTCTGTACCATACATCTACTCTCTTTTTCTATTTTTTAATTCTATCCATCCCCGTTCTGGAAATTTGTTCTTTTGGCGATACGCTTTATCCGGCTGCAAACGGGAAATCAGCACTCCTATAAGGATAAAAAACTCTCCTTGTTCAAACCTGTATATCCGAAATCAGCCTCACTACGACTTATACTTCACAATATAACATATAAGTTCCGTGTTAGCGTTCACCGGTCTGTTCCGTCACGAAGAGGTAATAGAGGCTGAGCCCCTTCACGCATGGTGTCTTTTGCGGTCCCGATAAAATTCAGAAATAACGGGTGAGGACGATTAGGCCGCGAGCCGAATTCAGGATGGAACTGACAACCCAGCATCCATGGATGATCAGCAAGCTCACAGATTTCAACCAGCTTATCATCCGGAGACAACCCGCTGTATACCAACCCTTTATTTTCCAGTATATCACGAAATTGATTATTAAACTCATAGCGGTGGCGATGGCGTTCATCCACCATGCTCCTGCTGCCGTAGGCCGCAGCAGCCCGCGTACCCGGGACCAGCTTGCAGGGGTAATTACCCAGACGCATGGTCCCGCCTTTATTCTGTAAATCCTTCTGGTCCGGGAGAAAGTCTATTACCGGGTACCTGGTATCCGCGACAAATTCTGTGGAGTTTGGTTCTCCGCTGTTCAGAACATGCCGGGTAAACTCGATCACCATGACCTGCATACCCAGGCACAGTCCCAGAAAGGGGACTTTGTTTTCACGGGCATAGGTCACGGCTTTTATCATTCCTTCGATGCCGCGGATCCCGAAACCGCCCGGCATGACAATCCCCTGTGTTGAGCGAAGCATGGCTTCCGCCTCGCCTTTTTCCAGCGACTCGGAGGGTATCCAGAGAAGATTAACATCCCGGTTAAACTGCAAAGCCGCATGATGAAGCGCCTCGCGTACCGAGAAATACGAATCATGCAGTTCCACGTATTTACCCACCAGAGCAATATTGACGGGCTCACGCGGGGTTTGCAGGCGGTTAACCAGGTCCTTCCACTGGGATAACTCGGGCGGCTGGGCCCGTAAATTAAGTTTAGCTACAATCGACTGTCCCATTCCTTCGTCTTCCAGGATCAGGGGAACAAAATAAATACTGGTAACAGTAGGCAGCGGAATGACAGCCTCTTTCTGTACATCGCAGAAAAGGGATATCTTGGCCCTGATGCTGTCAGCAATAGGGTAATCGCTGCGGCATACTATAATATCCGGTTGAACACCCATGCGGCGCAACTCATTTACACTGTGCTGTGTAGGTTTGGTTTTAATCTCATGAGTACAATTCAGATAAGGCAGATAGGTTACATGGACGTAAAGTACATTGTCGCGTCCGACTTCATTCCTCATCTGCCGTATAGCTTCCAGGAAAGGCTGGCCTTCGATATCGCCCACTGTGCCACCGATCTCGATTATGACCACATCCGCCCCTGAGCTTTCAGATAATTGCTTGAACCTGTCTTTTATCTCACCGACCAGATGGGGTACGATCTGGATAGTCCCTCCCAGGAAATCTCCGCGCCTTTCTTTAGAAATCACTGAAGTATAAATCTGCCCGGACGTAATATTGGATTGCGCCGTCAGAGCTATATCAATGAAACGCTCGTAGTTCCCCAGGTCCAGATCGGTCTCAGCTCCATCCTGCGTCACGAAGACTTCACCATGCTGGTAAGGCGACATTGTCCCGGGATCTACATTGAGATAAGGATCGAGTTTCAGCACAGAGACAGTGATATTGCGACTTTTCAGCAGCGTCCCGATGGAGGCGACGGTAATACCTTTCCCAACAGAACTTACAACACCGCCCGTAACGAAGATATACTTTGACATCAAAAAGAACTAAATCCTAAATAATAAATAACGCTGTTCTTAATTAATGCAGGGAATTTCCAATCACAACTTATCAGACTCGAAATAACGGGGTTGAAAATCAATCGAGATTATTATAGGTAGATAAAAGCCGTTTTGTCAAGCGCCTTTTCACCCATAAAGCGACATTTTGTATGTTTTTTGCAAATTTCTCTCACTTGAGTATCTTCTGGTATTCAACGACATCCAGGATACGGCCGAATTTTTCACCTACCTCTTTATAACAAGCGCACTGTTCGTAACCCATCTTGCGGCAAAGGCTGATGCTGCCGGTATTTTGGCATGAGATGGACGCTATCAGCACCGCGATGCCGTTTTCACGCGCCGTTTTCTCAAGGAAGGCGGTAATCTCCCGACCTGCGCCCTTACCGGTAAAAGCGGGTTTAAGATACGCGCCTATACAGGCTGTGCGGTCATAGGCCTTCTTTTTGTTAAACTGAGACAGGAAACAGAACCCGGCGAACTGGCCGTCGAGAAGGACCAGGAAAGTCCGGTATTTTTTATGACCGATAAAAACCCTCTGGAGGAATTCATCCCTGGATATCCCGCCGATGTCGAAAGTAGCCGTGGTAGTGGCAATATAGAAATTATATACCCCAAGCATCGCATCCAGGTCTTTTTCCTGTGCTTCCTGAAAAGCCAGTCCGTTCATCTGTTTCTACCTTAAATACTCCGTATAATATTTAGTACGGATAATCATGTTTTATTTTCTGCCGTTATCTCAGCCATCATTCCCTGCTATCAGGCTGTTTTTCCTGCATGTTGAGAAATAAGGAGCTACTTCTTCTTCAGGATAGTCATCCTGGGATAAAACCCGTAACGGCGGTAAAAGGCGAAGACAGACTCGTTGCCTTCCGCTACGCCCAGTATCTTCTCCTGCGCCCCCGCGGTCTCCAGCCAGTCCAGGGACTTTTTCATCAGCACATCGCCGATACCATACCCGCGGTAGTCTTTCTCTACATAGATCGACTCTATCTCTCCCTGTTTCTGCCCATCGAGGCTGGTCACGCAGTAACCCACAGGTCCTGCGTCATCCGGCGCCAGGGCCAGGACCACGTGCAATCCTCCTCCACGGGACTTTTCCAGCAGGTCCTGCTTTCTCTTCTCGAAAGTCAAAGCGGAAAAGCGCTCCCGGCTAAATACAGAAACAGCCCGGTGATGCTCCCTGAGCTTTTCCCACAAAGGACCGATGAGGTCAAGGATTTCCCGGTCTCCTTCAGAATACCTGACTTCCCCGGCCTGTTCCGAACCTTCCTTCCATAAAAGTCCCATATAATATTCATGCCAGTCTTTCGCTAAAATCGAGTACAACAGGGAATCCCGCCATGCGCCTTTAAAGCGCTTGCACTCCCTTAAAAGGCCTTCTCTCCGCATTCCGGTCTTCTCCATCACCCGGTAAGAACCCGTATTGTCCGGATCGCAGGTGGCATAGATGCGGTGCAGGCCGAGTTCTCCGAATCCGAAAGAGACAAGCTTTCGGGCCGACTCGGAGATGTATCCCCTGTTCCAGTATCTGCGGTTCAGAACATAGCCTATCTCACCTTCCCTGTTTTCCGCGCTACGGATATACAGGCCGCAGGCGCCGATCAGATAGTCTTCCGCCCTGTTGACCAGCACGAAATCATAGGCCGTCCTGGGCTTTTCTTTACGGGCGGCCCGGACCTTATGTATAAAGTCCAGCGTATCCTGTCTGGTATTGGGCCCCCAGGGCATATAGCGGACCACAACAGGGTCCGAGGCATATTCCTGGATAGCTTCCAGGTCTTCTTCCCTGAAACCTCTCAATACCAGTCTTTCCGTCTCCAGTATCAAATCTTCACTTTCCTGCATCAGGATACCTCTTTTTTGTTACAATCAGGTTAATTTAATTAATACAGTCGTACCAGGTAACGATATAACCCCCCACCCTGAGATACTGACCGATGGAAGGAAGGAGGCGTCGGTATCCAGTATGACAATAATTTTTATGCTGCGGCAACCGTTGGTTGCCGTGTGCTATTTGCTTCAATAATTTTTACGTTTGTATTATTATCTTACCTGATATTTTTAAAACATGTTTTTTATAATCACAATTTCAAGTCGTCCTCACTTTTTTTCCTGACCTCGGTCCTCTCCCCTCTTTGAGCTACTTCCCGGCTGAAAGGTTAATCCTTCGGAAGGTCTCAAAACAGCGACCGTCCGGCTGGAGCGTCATTTCAAGCATCCTGTCTACCACATAATCCCTGAAATCCTGTTTTTTCGCGGCGGGGAGGTACCCCAGAAAGGGTACCAGGCTGGGCTGGTCGATCCATTTGATCATCGCCTCACTATCCGGGAAATACCTGTCCGCGTTCTCTCCCCATACCCTGCTCGCGTTGAATTGCGACCGTTCCACCAGTTCCGCATATTCCGTCAACGAGGGCATATACCAGGGCCATTCGAACGTCTTAAAATAATCTGAATATCCGGGAAGCTTCAGCGCCGGTCTGACGGCTGAAAAGAAATTGGAGCAGTTACCCTCGGCGGCAAAATTGAAGCGGACCATTCCCCCTTTCTTTAATGACCTGAAACACTTGTCCAGCAGGCGTGCGTGATCCCTGACCCAGTGCAGTGTGGCATTGGAGAAGACCAGATCGAATTCATTGGTATAGTCCAGGGAGTTGATATCCAGCCGGCGGAATTGCAGGTTATGCCTGCGCAGCGCAGCGGCAGTCTCGATCATGCTGCCGGAAGAATCAATACCCACTACCAGTCCGTTCGGGACAAGCTCAGCCAGTTGATCAGTCAATACGCCGTCCCCGCAGCCAAGATCGAGTATGCGCTCGTCTCCCCTGAGATGGAACCCGGCAATGATATTATTACCCCACTCCTTCTGATGAGCAGATGATTTTTTATAGGCTTCGCCGTCGAACTCATGCGTCATCTTTTCTTCCTTGATAAACATTAAGCCCGGGAATTCTATTTTCCCGGGCCCTTCACACTTCTCAATGGATGTTTTAAACTCAGGGTGAACCGGAAGCACGCCAGCCCGGCTGCACATTAATGCAAAGCCCGACATGAAGGACAATACCTTTATTCCAGTTCGCTGTAAACATCTTTATTTTCTCTGCATCCTTTGGAAAAGTAAGTTTATTTTATTATGCCGCCCGGGCCTTTGTCAACAGGTTTTTTGTTAGATATTTTCCAACGGTATCTGCTGCATCATTTTCCATTTTTTATCGTCTACCGCGTGACCGCTGTCAGAATAGAAATCATAGCCGTCGTCCATGCCAGGAAAAAGCCGGGATACTGGAAGAACCGCCTTGATTAGTTAAAGCTGAGCGTTCAAGGCCTTGCCGGTTATTGTCTGCTCTGCACAATATTATAACGTACCATAAAAGATCAAAACAGCCGGTATGTACCACTGGCCTCATAGTGTTATAATCGTAATTGTAGCCTATGAACAAAGATTTTGAGCTGATCGGTTACACGGCGGATGTGGGCATCAGGGCCACAGGGACGGACCTTGCCCGGGCGTTCTGCCATGCCGCAGACGGCATGTTCAGCCTGATCACCGACAGGGAGAAAATCGAAGAGGCGGGTAGCTGCGATATCAGCGTAGATGCTTCCGACCGGGAATCGCTCCTGGTCGCCTGGCTGAACGAGCTGGTCTTTCTCTTTGAAACGGAACAGTGGCTTTTTAAAAGGTACCATATAGACGAGCTAACCGAGAACTCTCTCAAAGCCAGGTGCTACGGTGAAAAAATCGACAAGTCCAGGCATGACCTCAAAAGAGAGATCAAGTCCGCCACCTATCACCGGCTGAAGATCGAAAAGATGCCGGACGGCGGATACGAGGCCCGGGTCTTGCTGGACATCTGAATAATTGCGTCAAGGATAAAAAATATGTCTGGGTCCTGGAAAAATGTTTTCCATAAACTGGACGAGAACCGCTGGGAAATCCCCCGTAGCTACAAGGAAGGCATGAAGGCGCCCGGCCTGATATATGCCAGTGAGGGTATGCTCAGCCGCATTTATGAAGACCAGGCTTTTCAGCAGGTGATTAATGTCAGTTTCCTGCCCGGCATTGTCGGACACTCCCTGGCCATGCCGGATATACACTACGGCTACGGTTTCGCCATCGGCGGAGTAGCCGCCACGCGGGTCAGGGATGGGGTCATTTCCCCCGGCGGCGTGGGATTTGATATCAACTGCGGTGTACGCCTGCTCAGGACCAACCTGAGTGTCGAGGAAATCAGGCCCCGTATAGAAGACCTCATTTTTACTCTCTTTTCAAACGTGCCCTCCGGAGTGGGCTCGGAAGGCAAAATCAAGCTCAATGAAAAGGAGCTGGACAGGGTGCTGCAAAAAGGCGCAGCCTGGGCGGTCGAAAGGGGCTACGGTGAATCCGAAGACCTGATATTCACGGAAGAGAACGGGTATATGAAGAACGCCGACAGCCAGAAAGTCAGCCAGAAAGCCAAAAAGCGCGGTCTCCCCCAACTGGGAACACTGGGTTCGGGAAATCACTTCCTGGAAATCCAGGTTGTGGAGCAGATATTTGAGCGTGAAATAGCGCAGGCCATGGGAATCATGGAGTCCGGCCAGATACTCCTGACCATCCATACCGGTTCCCGCGGACTGGGTCACCAGGTCTGCGACGACTACATCCGGGTCATGAACGGAGCGATACAGCGCTACGGCATCAGTCTGCCGGACCGCCAACTAGCCTGCGCCCCCGTACAGTCGCCTGAAGGACAGGACTATCTATCAGGTATGGCCTGTGCCGCCAACTACGCCTGGGCTAACCGCCAGTGTATAACCCACTGGGCAAGAGAAGCCTTTGTCAAGGTCCTGGGTAAGAGCCCGCGTGAGCTGGGACTGGAGCAAATATACGATGTGGCCCATAATATCGCCAAGATAGAGCAGCATTCACTGGAAGGCAAGAGCCAGGATCTTTGCGTTCACCGCAAGGGGGCTACACGAGCCTTTCCCAAGGGCCACCCGGACCTCCCTGCCATGTACCGTAATATCGGGCAGCCGGTCCTTATCCCCGGAGATATGGGACGCTACTCCTATATTGCCGTGGGCACGGAGACCGCCATGCGTGATACCTTTGGATCCACCTGTCATGGAGCAGGACGGCAGCAAAGCCGCACTGCCGCCAAAAAAGGGCTTCGCGGCAGCGATATCGCCTACAAGCTGGCACAGAGAGGCATTATCGTCAAGGCCGGCAGCATGGGTTCGCTGGCTGAAGAAGCCTCCGAAGCCTACAAGGACGTGGCTGAGGTGGTGGAAGTCACGCACCGGGCGGACATATCGCGCAAGGTAGCCCGCACGATACCCCTGGGAGTGATAAAAGGCTGAAAAAATATCGAACCCCTCAAGGGAGAAGAACACATATTCTTAAATAATAAATGCTGGTTGTATTCCATCAAAATCCTTCTCCCGTCTTCCTTTTCCAAAGGAAGAAGCCGGTTATTTCCTCTAACAAGGAGGGAAGGAATGGGGAGGTGAGGGGAGGAAGGCAAAGCCCTGAAAATCAATCGCTTTCCGCAGTAGAATCAGGGCTGTTAAACGGATGGATTCTACCCTTTCCAGGGAAATCCCACATACCGCCTTTGAATTCTATCGGGCCCTGGGGACAGAAATTGGGCCTGGCATTCAGCAACCCTTCAGGGACGTCCGGCCTTGATTGCCACCATTTGTAGTATTCACCAGCCTCATCTTGAGTGATGATACCCTCTTCGGCCAGCCTGTCAAGCCTGCCCTTGAAGGCTTCATCAGCAAGTTCTTGCCTGGCCTCTTTGAAAGCCTCTTCCAGATCCGCCTGGTTTACACCCAGTTTTTCGGCCACTCTGGCCATAAATTCATCGCCATGATTACCACCGGACTTGCCGTTTCCGGGCTGAGCATATACTACTCCGCCGATAACACCCACCGCCGTTACCACCACAACCGCCAGGACAATCACCAGGACCCATTTCTTCTTCCGCCACATGTTTTGTACCCTCCTTGTTATGAAGGTTTCTGAACAGGTAAATTTCGAATACCGGCTTTGCCTTCTCCCTTTATAAAATAATAGCCGATTACTGTTAAGGAATTATTAAGACAATAATTCCGCTGAAACAACGCTTTTTGAGGGTAAAAGTTGCTCTGAAGATCGTAATATGGTAATCTTATATATGTAAATAGCGATAATATCCACAACGATTTACGAAACATTTTCATCGATTTGGAGGACTGGTATTACAATGGTGGTGGGCGGAGGAAAGAGCAATCGCACCGAGATCAAGAAACTGCTGCGAGACGGGATGAGCTATGCAGTCATAGGCAAGACCATCGGTTTATCAAGAGAAAGGGTACGTCAACTGGCGCAGGAAAGCGGACTGGACAGGCTGCGCTGGGAGGTTCCGGAGGGATATCTGCCTTTAAGGAAATATGCCGAGGCGAGGGGACTTACCCCCGGAATCGTCCTTGGAAGAGTAAGGAGCGGCGAAATTCCCGCCCTGAAAATCCGCAACAGGCTGTATATCCACTTCAGCGAAGGCAAACGCTGTCACCGCTGCGGTAAAAAGCTGGATGAATCATTGCAGGAAAGCCGGAGGCTTGTCTGTGACGAGTGCAAGGCCAGGGCCAGAAAAAAGGCCGGCTGGCGTTCTTTTTATCGCAGGATGAATATGCCCCTGGGTCCAACCCTGAACTACGTAAAAAAAGCTTCAGATTAACGGCATTCGTTCTTCAGACATACGGCGTTCAAGCAACCGCGGTTAATTCTTCGGATTTTTGATCAGCCAGTATTCCAGGCTGTCCGCCAGGGCCAGCCAACTGGCCTCTATGATGTTGGTTGAGCTGCCCACGGTATGCCATTCGTTTACGCCGTCGCTGGACTCTATCAGCACCCTTACCTGCGACCCGGTGCCTATGCTTTCTTCCAAAATACGGACCTTGTAGTCCACCAGTTTAACCTGGGCCAGGCTGGGATAAAACTGAAGCAGGGCCTTACGCAGTGCCGCATCCAGGGCATTGACCGGGCCGTTGCCTTCCGCGGCGGTATGTATAGTCTCTTTTCCCACGGTTACCTTGACCATGGCTTCCGACAGCATATCATCGGTGCTGCTCAGAGAAGGCGGTCTGCGCCGCTTTTCTACGACCAGCATGAAATCCACCAGCTTGAAGGGCGATTGATAGCCCGGTTTAGCCCTGCGAATCAGCAGTTCAAAGGAAGCCTCTGCCTGGTCATACTGAAAACCCAGGCTTTCCAGTTTTTTCACCTGCTCCAGCAGGTCCTGGGCTTCCTTTCCGTCAGCGGACAGCTCCACTCCCATTTCCCTGGCCTTGAGGCCGATGTTGTCCTTGCCTGAAAGCTCCGAGACGGTAACCTTGAAATGGTTACCGACCTTCAGCGGGTCCACATGCTGGTAGCTTTCACTCCATTTACGCATGGCATTGACATGGAACCCGGCTTTATGGCTGAAAGCGCTGGCTCCGACGTAGGGCATGAAGGGATCGTGCACCAGGTTGGCCACTTCACTGATATAGCGCGATATTTCGGTCAAACGGGAAAGCTGCTCGTCAGTGACGCAGTCTATTCCCATTTTCAGCTTCAGATTGGGGATGATAACGCATAGATTGGCATTGCCGCAGCGTTCGCCGTATCCGTTAATTGTACCCTGGACCTGGGTGGCGCCGGCTTTAACGGCAGCCAGGGTGTTAGCTATTCCCAGGCCGCAGTCATTATGGGCGTGCATAGCTACTTCCACCCGCGATACCCGGCAGGCGTCCCGGACAGCCCCGGCCACCTCATCCGGCAAGGCCCCTCCGTTGGTATCGCAAAGGATAAGGCTCACCGCCCCGGCTTCCACCGCGGTCTGCAGACATCTGAGGGCATATTCCTTATCCGCCTTGTATCCATCAAAAAAATGCTCGGCATCGTAAAAAACATCCATGCCGTTGTCCCGCAGAAAACGGATGGAATCGGAAATCATGTTGAGGTTTTCTTCCGGCGTGGTCCTCAGTACCTGCGCGACGTGATGAATGGAGTTTTTCGCTACGATCGTGGCTATCGGCATCTCCGTTTCGACCAGTGCCAGCAGGTTGACATCATTATCCGCCCTGGTTTTAGGCCGGCGGGTTGAACCGAAGGCCACCACTTTTGAATTGAGCAGTTTCAGATTTCTGACCTGGTTAAAAAAATCAGCGTCCTTGGGATTAGAACCCGGCCACCCGCCTTCAATATAGTGTACGCCTATCTCATCCAGCTTCTGGACAATATGCAGTTTATCCACCAGTGAAAAGGAAATTCCCTCTCTCTGGGCGCCGTCCCTGAGAGTTGTATCGTATATTTTTACCGCGGTCATATGATCCCCTTATGCCAGAACTACCGGATGCTCTGAACTTATTTTTCACCCTCACCCTAGCCCTCTCCCTTGATGGGAGAGGGAATGGAGCAGTAATCTGTAAGAAGGTAAGGGGAAAAATCTACTTATACCTTTTTATTCAGTTACTCCCATCAAGGATAAAAAATAATATGTGGCTAGCTCATGAACAGCGTTTAGCTGTAGCTTTTTATTTTCTTGACGATGATATCGCCCATCTCGCTGGTGCCCATGCGGGTACAGCCATCCGCCATGATATCGTGTGTCCTGTATCCCTCGTTCAAAATATCTTCAACGGAATTTTCTATGATCTGAGCCTCCTTTTCCAGAGACAGAGAATAACGGAACAGCATTGCCACGCTGAGAATGGTAGCTATGGGGTTAACCCTGTTTTGCCCGGTATATTTGGGCGCGCTTCCGTGAATGGGCTCGTACAATCCCATTACCCTGGCGCCCGGGGCCGGGATGCCCGCGATGCTGGCTGAGGGCATCATACCCATCGAGCCGGTCAGTATCGAGGCCTCATCTGTTAAAATATCCCCGAAGGTATTTTCCATTACCGTCACATCGAAATAACCCGGATTCTGGATAAATCTCATGGAACAGGTGTCCACCAGCATGTTTTCAAGCTGGACATCCGGATAATCCGCCGCTACCTCGGATGCCACCTGTCGCCAAAGCCGGGATGATTGCAGCACGTTGGCTTTATCCACCGAGACCAGTTTCTTACGGCGTTTCTGGGCCAGCTCAAACCCCACCCGTACAATACGCTCGATCTCCTGTTCCGAATAAGCCATGCTATCCACCGCCCTGCGCCCGCGGGAGGTGGTCCACTGCCTCTTGGGACGTCCGAAATAGAGCCCCCCGGTTAGCTCGCGGACAACGATGAAATCGGTCCCCTTGACGATTTCAGGCTTGAGCGGAGTAGCATTCACCAGTTGGGAATACAGTTTGACAGGCCGCAGATTGGCGAACAGCCCTAGTCCCTTACGGATAGCCAGGATGCCGTCCTCAGGATGTATTTTTGCCGTTGGGGCGTCATACCTGGGATCTCCCACAGCCCCAAAAAGGACAGCGTCCTTGCTCTTGCACATGGCCAATGTTTCATCTGAAAGCGCTGTTCCCTCGGCGGCAATAGCCACGCCTCCGATGAGCCCGCGAGTCAACTCGAAGTTATGTCCGTATTTCTTCCCCACCGCTTCAAGTACCTTTATCGCCTCTACAATAATATCCGGTCCGACACCGTCTCCCGGCAGCACCGCAAGTTTGAATTTCAACTTAGTTTCTCCTTGTTCCCTATTCTTTTCTTTGTATATTCCACCAGACCGCCGGCGTTGATCAGTTCAGACATGAACTCCGGATATGGTTTGGCGCTGAATACCTGGTTACTGGTTAAATTTACTATTTTCCCACCGGCCAGGTCAACTTCCAGAACATCCCCCTCCTTGATTTTATCGACACATTCTCCGCACTCCAGCAGGGGCAGACCTATATTGATAGCATTGCGGAAAAATATGCGCGCAAAACTGCGTGCGATAACGCAGGAAACCCCGGCTGACTTAATCGCCAGCGGCGCATGCTCGCGTGACGAACCGCAGCCTAAATTGGAATCGGCCAGGATTATATCCCCTTCATTCATCTTTTTTACGAACTCAGGATCAATGTCCTCCATGCAATGTTTGGCCAGCTCCAGCGGGTCCGAAACGTTCAGATAACGCGCCGGAATAATAACATCCGTATCCACATTCGCCCCGAATTTATGAACCTGTCCTTTTAGAATCATTTTTCCCCTCTTTAGCCGGATTTCCGCCGGACCGGTCAGTGCCTTCCGCATCAACAGCCTCAAATCCGGCCAGTCCTGACGTAATTCCCGTTAATTATCGCTGTTTGTCCGTGCGTAGTCCAGACGCAACGGAGTTCAATCGTCCTTTAATTCCGCCAGTTTTTTCTCGTAATCCTGTACCCTGGCTTTCCCCCTGGAACGGACGATGGTATGGCCTTCTTCCTCCAGACGGACGGCCTGAGCCTCCACTCCGCCCGGGTACCTGGGATTAAGCTCTCCCCCCGTTTTCAGCGTCCGCCAGTAAGGTGTGATATTTTTTTCTCCGCCGAAAGCCAGCTCGTCAGCGGCATTAGCCGCCACCCAGGCAAAGATCCCCGTGGTGATCGGACAGCCGATAGTCGCTCCATGTTTAAGCGCCAGCGCCTGTCTTATTTCATTAATCGTCGTCACTTTTCCCGGCGGTACAGAGCGCATATACGCGTCCACCTCCAGCGGGGCCGGTATCACCACTGTTCCCGTTCCCCATCTCTGGTTCATTTTTTCCGTAATCTGCACAACCCTGGGACCGCCGCTGTCATCATGCAGTTTTTCCTGCCAGCTCTTACGCCTCTTTGCCATATCGAATCCCTCCTCCAGCTTCCTTAAAGGTATATCCTGGAAGGCGACCCCTTATAGGGACGCCTCGAGAAACGTCAGGCTATTTCCTCCGGCGAGACTATGCGTCCCGCCACAGCACTGGCTGCCGCAACCGCCGGATTGGCCAGGTAGACCTCTGATTTGGGGCTACCCATACGTCCCACGAAATTCCGGTTGGTAGTTGAGACAGCCCTCTCCCCCGCTGCCAGAATGCCCATATGACCTCCCAGGCAGGGGCCGCAGGTGGGTGTACTGACCACGCCCCCGGCCCGAATAAAGGTCTCAATAAGCCCTTCCCTGAGGGCCTCCAGGTAAATCTGCTGGGTGCCGGGAAGAATAATACAGCGGACATTGGAGTTGACCTTTTTTCCCTTTAAAACGGATGCGGCTATTTGCAGGTCTTCCAGACGCCCGTTGGTGCAACTCCCGATAACAGCCTGGTCTATGGCCACACTGCTGAACCGGCTGACCGGTCCCGTGTTGGACGGCAGGTGAGGCGCCGCTACCTGCGGCTCGATTTCGGCAGCGTCCCATTCAAATACCTGAGCGTAAACGGCATTTTCATCCGCTTCATACACGGTATATTTCCTCTTCGCCCGCGGCTTCAGATATTCCAGCGTTTTCTCATCGACTCTGAACAGACCGGCTTTCGCCCCTGCTTCAATAGCCATATTGGCCATGGTAAAGCGGCCATCCATGGAAAGCGCATCAATAGCTTCGCCAGTGAACTCCATCGAGGCATAGAGCGCGCCATCCACTCCTATCCGGCCGATGGTATACAGGATCAGGTCCTTGCCTCCCACCCATTTTCCCGTTTTACCGTGAAAGATAAATTTGAGGGTCTGTGGTACCTTCATCCAGATGTCTCCGGTCGCCATGGCTGAAGCGATATCCGTCGATCCCATACCGGTGGCGAAGGCCCCCACCGCTCCGTAGGTGCAGGTATGCGAGTCCGCCCCGACCACAACATCGCCGGGTAAGACCAGGCCCTGTTCGGGCAGCAGTACATGCTCTATGCCCATTGCTCCGACTTCGAAGAAGATGATTCCCTGCTCCCTGGCAAACTCACGCACCACTTTGGCCTGCTCGGCTGAATTGATGTCTTTATTCGGTACGAAATGGTCGGGTACCATGACCACCTTTCCCGGATCAAAGACCTTCACTCCGAGCTTGCGGAATTCCCTGATAGCTATAGGAGCCGTCACATCATTCGAGAGCACCATATCTACCTTGCAATTGATAAACTCGCCGGCACTGACCTCTTTTTTTCCGGAATGGGCCGCCAGTATCTTTTCCGCTAACGTCATCATCTGTTATTCTCCATTTACGTTATAGTCCGGGAATATCGCCGGATTCTCACCGGGCAGCAGCTCAGGCGCCTTTCACGTTATTCTTCTTGACGAAAAGCAGCCTGTTGAGGGCATTCATGTAAGCCCTGGCGCTGGCAACAATTATGTCCGTATCCGCCCCCCTCCCTGTATAAGTCACGCCGTCGCTTTCAATCCTTATAAGGACTTCCCCCATAGCATCTATGCCCTCGGTAACCGAATTAACCGTGAATTCCGTCAGGTTATTGGGAACGTTTACGATACGGTTGATAGCCTTATATACCGCATCTACCGGGCCTGTTCCCACCGAAGCATCCTCCAGGATATGATCCCGGGAATCTTTAAGTCTAACCGAGGCCGTCGGCATACCGCTGCCGCAGGAGATCTGTACCATATCCAGGTGATATACTTCAACCATCGTCCGTTTTTGCTGGGCAATGACGGTCTCAATATCCTTGTCCGTGACTTCCTTTTTCTTTTCCGCCAGCTCTTTAAAAGCCTGGAACGAACGGTTCAGGTCTTCATCGTCCATCACATAGCCCAGCTCAGCCAGTCTTTCTTTAAAGGCATGTCTTCCGCTGAGCTTACCCAGCACCAGGCTGCTGGCGGTAATACCCACATCCTTGGGGTCCATGATCTCGTAGGTAATAGGCAGCTTGATTACCCCATCCTGGTGTATGCCGGACTGATGGCGAAAAGCATTGGCGCCGACAATGGCTTTGTTGGGCTGCACGATAAATCCCGTCAGCTCGCTAACCAGACGGCTGGTGCTGTGTATATGAGTAGTCTCGATACCGGTAGCCAGGTTAAAAAAGTCCTTGCGGGTGCGGATCGCCATGACAATCTCTTCCAGGGAAGCGTTGCCTGCCCGCTCTCCAATACCGTTGATGGTACATTCGACCTGCCTGGCGCCTTTTAGTACCGCCGCCAGGCTGTTGGCCACCGCCAGTCCCAGGTCGTTATGGCAGTGCACACTGACCACGGCTTTATGAATATTCGGCACGTTCTCAAAGATGCCCGCTATGCGCTGCGCCCATTCATCAGGTATAGCATAACCCACGGTATCCGGGATATTGAGCGTAGTAGCCCCCGCTTCTATCACCGCCTCCAGTATCCGATACATGAATACGGGATCGGTCCGGCTGGCATCCATAGGAGAAAATTCGATATCCGGGGTATATTTTTTGGCCCTGGCTACCATCTCCCCGGACGTTTGCAGTATCTCATCCCGGCTCTTTTTCAACTGGTGCAACAGGTGTATATCCGATGAGGATAGAAAAATATGAATACGCGGACTGGCTGCCTCCTTTACGGCATCCCAGGCACGGTCTATTGCCTGCGGGTTGGCATGAGACAATCCGCATATAGTTGATCCCCTGACTTCCTTTGATATCAGCTTGACTGCCTCGTAATCGCCCGGGGAACTCATGGGAAAACCGGCTTCAATTACATCTACTTTCAGCTTTTCCAGTTGTTTGGCGATTTCCAGCTTTTCCTGAATGTTCAGCGTCCCCCCGGCAGCCTGTTCCCCATCTCTTAAGGTGGTATCGAATATTATTACATTTTTCATAATAATTTCCCTTAACAATTTCTAGTTTTTTCTTCCGGGACCTTCCTGCGACGGCATATCCGAAACACCCGGTTTCCCCGGTGAGTGATATCCCGAAATGCCCGTCCGATCAGGACCTCATACGTCCTTCAGACATATATACGCTAACCCCGCACCGTGAAACCTGTTATATACGCGTAGAGCTGCCGCCCGGGACCCGGACCGATATAATTATATTTTATGTATATCCAACTCTTATTCGTCCGGCTGAACTTCCGCCGCCGTTTTGGCTGGCAGCGAATCTTCGGTACCGGAACCGCCGCGAGCCATGGCGATTCTGCCCGTTCGGGTGAGCTCTCTTATCCCGAACGGGCGAAGAAGGCCGAGAAGTGATTCGATCTTATCCTCCGTCCCGGTTATCTCAACAGTCAATGTATCCTGGGAAACATCCACAATATCGGCTTTAAAAATATCCACGATCTGTATGATTTCGCTGCGGCTGGCAGCCGGAGCGCTGACCTTTATCAGGGCCAGTTCGCGAATCACGATATCTTCATCCGTGATATCGGATACCTTGACAACCTCAACTACTTTGCTCAGCAGTTGCTTCCTGACCTGCTCGACCATGGTGATAGAGCCGTCAACCACGAAGGTAATGCGGGAAAAACCCGGCGTTTCGCTGTTCCCGACCGCGATGCTGGCAATATTAAAGCTTCTCCGGCGGAAAAGACTGACCATCCGGTTCAGGACACCGGGGTTGTCCTCCACCAGGGCTACTAGGGTGTGTTTTGTTGAGACCATATATGCACCTCTTTCTGGGGTTCTTCCAGTACTATGGATAAAGCTTCGCCGGAAGGCACCATGGGATAAACGTTTTCTTCCGGTTCCACGATAAAGTCGATCAAGAACGGGCCGTCCGTCTGCATGGCCTTCTCAATCGCGGGAATAACATCTTCCTTGTGCTTGACTTTCAGGGCCGGAATGCCAAAAGCCCCGGCCAGTTTAACAAAGTCCGGGGATGCCAGCGGCGTCGCCACGTAGCGTTTTTCATAGAACAACTCCTGCCATTGCCTGACCATACCCAGATAACTGTTATTTATAACGGCTATCTTGACCGCTATCTTATCCTGTACGATGGTTGCCATTTCCTGCATGGTCATCTGTAATCCGCCGTCCCCGGCGATGCACCATACCGTCTCATCGGGCTGTCCTACCTTAACTCCCATAGCAGCAGGCAATTCGAAGCCCATTGTTCCCAGCCCTCCGGATGTAATAAAGGAATTGGGCTTATCAAACCAATAATGCTGGGCGGCCCACATCTGGTTCTGGCCCACGCCAGCCACTATGATGGCTTCACCCTTGGTGATTTCATAGATTTTCCGTATGGCAAATTGCGGCAGCAGATTGGTGGCATTTCTGATCCTTGAGCTTACGATAGGATGTTCCTTTCTCCAATCATCCAGTTGCCTGATCCATTCCAGATGCTGGCATGGCTGGATCAACTTGTTCAAGGGGGTCAGTACCTTTTTTATGTCACCTACTATCGGCACATCCACACGTACGTTTTTACCGATCTCAGCCGGGTCTATGTCGATATGGATTATGCGAGCCCTGGGTGCGAATTCACTGACCTTGGAGGTAGCCCTGTCGTCCATCCTCATGCCTATTGCAATAATCAGATCGGAGTTATCAACAGCCCAATTCGCGTAAACCATGCCGTGCATACCCAGCATCCCATAGCTCAAGGAGTGTGACTCAGGAAATGAACCTATTCCCAGCAGTGTTGTAACCACGGGTATCTGGGCGACTTCGGCCAATTGACGCAACTCATCGAAGGCGCCTGAGAGAATAACTCCTCTGCCGGCAATAATTAACGGTTTTTTGGAGGCATGATTGATTATTTCAGCGGCCTTCTTGATCTGGGTCGGATGTCCCTGAAATGTAGGCCTGTAACCCGGCAGTTCCAGCTTGCCGGGATAGCGAAACTCCGCCTGGTCCGTAAACACATCCTTGGGTATATCGATCAGTACCGGGCCCGGACGCCCTGTCCTGGCCAGATGAAAGGACTCCTTTACTACCCGGGCGATTTGCCCGGCATCCATTACCAGATAATTATGTTTGGTTATGGGAAGGGTTATACCTGTTATGTCAACCTCCTGGAAGGCATCTTTCCCGATAAAGGCCCTGGCAACCTGTCCGGTAATCGCCACCATGGGTACCGAATCCAGGTTGGCATTAGCTATACCGGTAACCAGGTTGGTTGCTCCCGGTCCGGAGGTAGCCAGGCATACCCCGACCTTGCCCGTTACCCGGGCATAACCGTCGGCAGCATGGGCCGCCCCCTGTTCATGCCGTACCAGAATGTGCCGCAACCCGGGATACTGGGGCAGTGTATCGAACAGCGGAAGGACCACACCCCCCGGATAACCGAAGATGACATCCACTCCTTCTTTGAGCAGACTCTCACACAATATTTGCGCACCTGTTAATTTCATATTACATATGACTCCCTGATATCAAATAAGGATTACCGCAAAAAGATGGTTCTTTCACCATACAACATACTCACAGTTGATCCCTTAATACCGCCCCTTCGCAAGCCGAAGTTACCCGGTCGATATAGCGTTTCAAATAGCCGGATTTGATACCGGAAACAAAGCGGGGTAATGCGGCTATGCGGGCTGATATTTCTTCATGGCTTAAGGCTACATCCAATTTTAAATTGGGAATATCGATATTAATAACGTCGCCGTCTCTGACGATTGCGATCGGTCCGCCGCTGGCAGCCTCGGGAGATACATGCCCGATGGATGAACCGCGAGTAGCCCCGGAAAACCTTCCATCCGTAATGAGGGCAACCTGCCTGTCCAGGCCCATGCCGGCAATAATCGAGGTAGGCGTAAGCATCTCTCTCATCCCCGGACCGCCTTTAGGCCCTTCATAGCGTATTACCACGACATCGCCGGGTTTGATGGATCCGGCCATGATAGACCTGGTAGCCTCTTCCTCGCTATCAAAGACCCTGGCCGGCCCGCTGTGAACCATCATTTCAGGCACTACCGCTGCCCGTTTGACCACGGAACCCTCAGGCGCCAGGTTACCGAACAAAACGGCCGTACCGCCTTTTTGAGAATAGGCCGTGGCAGGCGACCGGATTACGTCTTTATCCACAAGTACAGCCTGGTCGATGATCCGGGCTACCGTCTTCCCGGAAACTGTTTTACAGTCCGTATCCAGCAGGTTTCCGATCCGGCTCATGACCGCCGGAATTCCACCTGCCCTATCCAGGTCTTCGATATGGTGTATCCCGGCCGGACTGAGCTTACACAGGTACGGGGTATGCTCGCTTATCTCGTTTACCAGCGTGAGCGGGAAGTCACAGCCCGCCTCGTGAGCTATGGCGGTGAAATGTAAAATGGTGTTGGTGCTTCCGCCCAAAGCCATATCTACCGTTATTGCATTACGAATTGAATCCGGGGTGATAATGTCACGCGGACGGACATTCTCCTCCAATATGGTCATGATACGCTGTCCGGCTTCCCTGGCCAGTCTTCTGCGCCTGATATCTATGGCAGGGATAGTACCGTGGCCGGGCAGTCCCATTCCCACCACCTCGGTCAGGCAGTTCATGGTATTGGCGGTATACATTCCAGAACAGCTCCCGCAGCCCGGACAGGCGGCCTCTTCCAGCATGGTCAGCTCCGCTTCCGTCATTTTCCCGCTGGCTGTTTTCCCTACACCTTCAAAAGTGGTGCTTAAATCCACCACCTGCGAACCTTCCGCGGTGCCCAGTTTCCCCGCCAGCATCGGCCCGCCGCTGATAAAAATGGAGGGCAAATTTAGTCTGAGGGCCGCCATGAGCATGCCGGGAATAATTTTATCGCAGTTGGTAACGAAGACCAGGGCATCAAAGGCATGCGCCTCGGCCACCGTTTCAACCGAATCAGCGATCAGTTCGCGGCTGGGGAGGCTGTATTTCATGCCGGCATGGTTCATAGCGATCCCGTCGCAAACGGCGATGGTATTGACCTCAAAAGGTACGCCGCCAGCACTCCTGACGCCGGCTTTGACCGCGTCCGCTATTTCTCTCAGGTGCATATGACCGGGCACTATTTCACTATAGCTGTTAATGATTCCGATAAACGGTTTTTCAAAATCGCTGCGAATGCAGCCCAGTGCATACAGTAACGACCTGTGCGGCGCCCTCTCAATACCTTTTTTCACCGAATCGCTTCTCATTTTCCCTTCCTTGTTCAAGATAATTTATAAATATACATCCTTGACTCGAATGCAAAAAGGTATGAAAACCAAAAACCACCCCGCCCTGAGATTCTTCGTCCGCCTGCGGCGGACTCCAGAATGACACCCCCAAAGACCCAAAAATAATTACACGGACCTTTTTGCAGTATAGCCATCCTTACAAAGGACGGCCTGCCCCTTATAATTCTCTTTTATGCATATTACTCAAAACATAATACCGCATTGTTTCATCCCCGATCAAATAACATTCCGTAATACAAAAAGCCCAGGATTTATTCCTGGGCCTGGTGTTCTTTCTCGGGATTCTTTCTTATCTAATCGTGAACTGATGACACACCAGGCCTGTTGCACATAAGTGCAACAACGCTAATAAGGGCGAGGCCGATGGTCAGGTTCATTTTTCCCACTGTTTTTCTCGTTTTCCTTAACTAAATATAACTTATAGTATTACAAAAAGGCTCGCATTGTCAACAAGGTTCATTTTCCATACGGCTTATCTTATCTACCCGGTGCTGATGCCTGCCTCCTTCAAACTGAGTACTAAAAAAGGCTTCCAGCGTTTCCCTGACTGCGGCCGTACCCCTCTCGGCCCCCAGGCAAACTATGTTGGCATCATTATGTGAACGCGCCCTTTTCGCGCTGAAGACGTCCGAACATAAAGCCGCTCTAATATTTCTAACCTTATTAGCAGCGATACTCATGCCGATGCCCGTTCCACAGATCAATATTCCCAGATCATACTCATTTCCGGCTACCGCCTCTCCTACCAATCTGGCTATATCAGGGTAGTCTACCGGATCACTTGTATACGAACCGAAATCATGGTAGCTATGTCCCGTTTCGGTAATAATTCCACATACATATTTTTTATATTCCAATCCCCTGTGGTCCGAACCGATGGCTATTTTCATTCAGTCTGCTCCGTTCTGTCTTAATTGTTCCCGTATCGAGCAGGTATTTCCCCCGCCTGCCCCTGCCACCCGCTCTATCTCGGCCCTGGAAATAGCCCCTTCCCGCAGTATGACGGCCACCTCTCCGGTCACATCCACCACCGTGGACTCGGTCCCGGCGGGCGGAGGTACCGCCTCGATCACCAGGGGTAAGGCATCGCCGAACTGGCGGTTGACATCCCCGGCGGTCAGTGCAGCAGGCTGTCCGCTTATGTTGGCGCTGGTCCCGACCACGGGCATTCCACTTCCTTTGATAAGCGCCCTGGGAACCGGGTGGTCAGGAACGCGTATCGCCACGGTATCTCCACCTGCCGTGATAATATCCCTGACTATACGGGTACGAAACACTATCAGGGTCAGCCCTCCGGGAAAGAAATGTTTGATCAGTCGCCAGGCATAGGACGGCAGATCTTTAGCTACCTCATGAATCTGGGACACGTCCGCCAGCAATAAAGGTAAAGCCATTTCAAGAGGACGTTTTTTAATTTTAAAAATGTTTTCAATGCCCGATTCAAAATAAGCGCCCGCTCCCAAGCCGTAGACAGTATCCGTAGGAAAGGCCACCACACCTCCCTCACGAATAATATCAACTCCCCGCTCAATCTGTTGCCGCACACCGGCAGGCAGGTCATCCGACATAGTTAATCCTCTTTTTTTCAGCTCATCTTCAGCGGACTGCTTCTTGCCCGCTTTTTCCAGGCCTGCTTCCGCACTAAAAACCGTCACCGGCGGACTTTGAGAGCAGCATTCGCCACTTGACGCCAGTATATCACAATGGTAAGCTTTTTATAAATGGACGGTGTAGTAAGTCCTCAAGGTTTGACCCCGGAGACAAGTCACCGCGTAGCAGCCAGCAACGATATCGAAGTATCAACCTATCTGGAAATAGCCGAACAAAAGACCGGACTTAAGCAGGCAATAGCAGGGAAAGCGGAAACCGAAAAAGAACAAGAAGCTATTGTTATTATTGATTTCGGGTCCCAGTACAGCATGTTGATTGCCAGACGGGTGAGGGAGCTTCAGGTATATTGCGAGCTTGTTTCTCATGATACGCCATGGGAAAAAATCGCCTCTCTGAATCCCAGGGGTTTCATCTTATCCGGAGGACCTTCCAGCGTCTACGACAACGGGGCCCCCCTGGCCCCACCTTATGTTTATGAAAGTCACCTGCCTGTACTGGGGATCTGCTACGGTATGCAGGTCATCACCCATCAACTAGGCGGTGTTGTCTCGGCCGGACTGCGTAAAGAATACGGGCACTCCATACTTCATCTGAGCCGTATGGATTTCCCACTTTTCGAGGGTCTGCCGGAATCCATAGCGGTCTGGATGAGCCATGGGGACAGAATCGAGAAGATGCCCCAGGGCTTTACCTCGCTGGCCTATACGGAAAATACCACGGTTGCCGTTTTGGGCAATGACCAGGGAATAATCGGTCTCCAGTTTCACCCCGAGGTTATACACACACCTGAAGGAAAGACCATTCTCAGGAACTTCGTCTATAAAATATGCGGCTGTCATGACACCTGGACAATCGGCAACTTTATCGAAGAAAGCATCCACCGTATAAGCGACCAGGTGGGGAATGGCAGGATTATCTGTGCCCTGTCGGGAGGTGTAGATTCATCCGTTGCAGCTTCGCTGGTCCACAGGGCCGTAGGCGATCAGTTGACCTGTATTCTGGTTGACAATGGACTAATGCGTAAAAATGAGATAAAAAATACACTCGATACCTTTCGCTCCAACCTGGGAATGGACATCCGTCTGGCGGAGGCTGCCGACAAATTTATGATGAGGCTGAAGGGAGTAACCGACCCTGAAGAAAAGAGGAAAGTAATCGGCGAAGTCTTCATCCGCGTTTTTGAAGAGGAAGCACGAAAAATCGGCCGGGTCGATTTTCTGGCACAGGGGACGCTTTACCCGGACGTGATTGAAAGCGCTTCATCGGGCATCAAGGCGGCAGCTAAAATCAAGAGCCACCATAATGTCGGCGGTCTGCCCGCGGACATGTCTCTGCAACTGCTTGAACCGCTCAGATCCCTCTTCAAAGACGAGGTACGCAGATTAGGAGCGGAACTGGGCCTGCCGGATGAAATGGTCTGGAGACAACCTTTTCCCGGTCCCGGTCTGGCGATTCGCATAATTGGAGATGTAACTCCGGAAAAACTGGACCTTCTGCGAGAGGCGGATGCCGTTGTCCTGAGTGAAATAAGGGAGGCCGGTCTCTATAAAAAGCTCTGGCAGAGCTTTGCCGTGCTGACCGACGTCAAGTCAGTTGGAGTTATGGGCGATTTTCGTACCTACGGCTACCTGCTGGCTATCAGGGCGGTTACCGGGGATGATGCCATGACAGCCGACTGGGCGCGCCTGCCTTATGATCTTTTATCCCGCATTTCAAGCCGCATCGTGAATGAAATCCACGGTATCAACCGTGTGGTATACGATATTACCTCAAAACCACCGTCAACGATTGAGTGGGAATAGGCCTTTTTTCGAAACCGGCACACTGAATCCGGAACAGCGCTATCCCGGCATACGTGTATCCTGCCGGGATAGATAAATCAGGAAACGGACTTGATCCATACAGGAGGTTGGAAGCTGAAAGTTTTAGTAGTTGGCAGCGGAGCACGGGAACACACACTGGTCTGGAAATTATCACAGAGTCCCAGGGTCGATGAAATATATGCAGCGCCAGGCAACGCCGGGACCGGACGTATAGCCCTGAACCTGGACATCAAAGCCGTTGATTTTGAGGGATTGGCCGCGGCTGTCAGGGAAAAGCATATCGACCTGATTGTGGTGGGCCCCGAAGACCCGCTGGCATCCGGCATCGTGGACTACTTCAAAAAGATAGAAATACCCATCTTTGGTCCCAGCCGGGCAGCAGCCCGGATCGAGTCCAGTAAGGCCTTTTCAAAAGCCCTTATGCAAAAATACGACATCCCCTGTGCCCGCAGCCAGACCTTCTCCAAGATATCCGCCGCCGTGGATTATATCCGGCAACAAGGCGCTCCTCTGGTTATAAAAGCTGACGGGCTGGCTGCCGGCAAAGGCGTCATTATGGCGGAAACCATGGAGGAAGCCCTGGACTCCCTCAAGCGTATGATGGAATCCCGGGACTTCGGGCAGGCGGGAGAAACAGTCATCATAGAAGAGAAGCTCACCGGCAGGGAGATGAGCTACTTCAGCATAACCGACGGGCGGAATATACTGCCGATGATCCCGGCCTGTGATTACAAGCGGGTCTTTGACGGAGACCGCGGTTTGAACACGGGCGGAATGGGCAGCTACAGCCCGCCCTTTTTTACCACTCCGGAGCTGGAACAAAGAATACTCGGTACCATTGTATCGCCCACCATCCGGGCAATGGAGGAAGAAGGATGCCCCTACCAGGGCGTTCTCTATTCCGGTCTTATGGTAAAAGATGGTGACGCTAAGGTGATTGAGTTCAACTGCCGCCTGGGCGATCCGGAATGCCAGGTCATCCTGCCACGGTTGAAATCCGACCTGATGGATATTATCCTGGGCACCGTCAATTCAAACCTGAAGGATATTACCCCCAGGTGGAGCAGCCAGGCCTGTGTGGGCGTCGCCCTGGCCTCCGGCGGTTATCCATCCGGCTACAGGACCGGCTTTCCGATCAGCGGTCTGGACGATCTGGACAAAGAAATCCTGGTCTTTCACGCGGGCACGAAAACCGGCAGCAGGCCTGGAGAGGTATTGACCAGCGGGGGACGCGTTCTGACCATTGTCGCCCTGGGCGATACCACGGATGAAGCCCGAGAAAAGATCTATGCCAGTCTCCCGCTCATCCATTTCGAAGGCGTTCATTACAGGAAAGATATTGCGCTGTTTAAAAAATAAATACCTGTATTAGTATATGTTAACCGATATACAGCTTTAAACAACAGTCATGAAGATACAATAAAACCACAGTGCCATGTGTTTGGAGATAAACGCAAGGGACGTGGAAATGATTATGCGCTGATTATACTGTTAAGGTTGATTGAAAAACAAAAACGGGAGTAGTAAATATGCCGTTAGTCGCCGTTGTGATGGGATCCAAATCGGATGAAGGGGTGATGCAGCCCGCGCTGGACATCCTGAAAGATTTCTCCATTGAATATGAAGTCCACGTAATATCCGCACATCGCACGCCGGATAAGGCGCGTGAATTCGCCATGGGGGCACGGGAGAGGGGCGTGGAAGTGATAATCGCCGCCGCCGGAGGGGCGGCACATCTGCCGGGTGTACTGGCGAGCTGGACCACACTGCCGGTAATAGGCGTTCCCCTGGCTTCCAGCGAATTGAAGGGCACAGATGCCCTCTACTCCATCGTCCAGATGCCCGGAGGAATTCCCGTAGCCTGTATGGCAGTGGGCGGCTGGGGGGTAAAGAATGCGGCTTATTTTGCTGCGGAAATACTGGGACTCAGGTATAATAATATACGTGATTCGTATGAGAGTTACAGAAAGAACCTTGCAAGGAGCTGAACTGTGATAGAACGATATTCCCGGCCTGCGATGAAACGGGTCTGGTCGGATGAAAACAAGTTCAACAAATGGCTGGAAGTGGAAATTGCTGTTTGCGATGCATGGTCGGAGCTGGGTGTGGTACCCAGAAAAGCTATTCCCAAAATCAAGCTGGCCCGCTGCAATATAAAGCGCATGGAAGAAATTCTCAGAGAGACGCACCATGACATGACAGCTTTCCTGGGGGCGGTTGCCGAGAGCGTCGGCGAAGAGTCCCGTTTTATACACCTCGGACTGACCTCATCCGACGTTATGGATACAGCCACCAGCCTGCAACTGGTAGAAGCGACGGACATACTGGCTGAGGATATCAAGGAGGTCATCGAAATTATTGCCCGACGGGCTATCGAGTTTAAATATACCATCATGATCGGACGCACGCACGGCGTTCATGCCGAGCCCATCACCTTCGGCCTGAAACTGGCAGTATGGATGGATGAAATGCGGCGCAACCAGCGCCGCCTGGCCGAAGCGCGCAAAGTTATCGCGGTGGGAAAGATCTCGGGAGCGGTCGGGACTTACGCCACAGTGACACCGGAAGTGGAAGAAAAGGCCTGCGCCAAACTAAACCTTCAGCCCGCTCCCATTTCAACGCAGGTCCTGCAGCGAGACCGTCATGCCCAGTTTGTGACCACCCTGGCGGTGATTGCCAGCTCGCTGGACAAGTTCGCTACCGAGCTCCGCGCCCTGCAAAAAACCGAGGTACACGAGGTAGAAGAGCCTTTTTCCTCCGGCCAGACCGGTTCTTCAGCCATGCCCCATAAACGTAATCCGGAACTGGGTGAGAGGATCAGCGGCCTGGCCCGTTTGATCAGGGGACATTCCATTACCGCCCTGGAAAATATGGCCCTCTGGCATGAAAGAGACATAAGCCACTCATCCAACGAGAGACTTATACTTCCGGACTCCTGCCTGGCTCTCGACTATATTCTCAACCTTTTCGCATCCGTTATGAACGGTCTCCAGGTCTTTCCGGCGAGGATGAAGAAGAACATGGAGTTGACCCGCGGTCTGGTCTTTTCTCAGAGGGTTATGCTGGCCCTCATTGAAAAAGGATTGAGCAGGCAGAAAGCCTACGAACTGGTACAGAGAAATGCCATGAAAGCCTGGACGGGCAGCCGTAATTTCCTGACCCTGCTCAAACACGATACCGAGGTCACGGCGGCAATAAAAGCACAGGACCTTGAGGCTATCTTCGACTACCAGTATTACCTGGGACACGTTAATGAAATATTTAACAGATTGGGACTGACCGAAGCGCAGTGGAGAGACAAGTCCGTAAAAACAGCTCTAAGCCAGCTAGCGCCCAGGTCTATCCAATCAAATTAAAAAACGGGGGTAAGTATGATTACCGAATCACCGTCAGTATTGCTCAAGACCAGATTACCTATTCCGCTATTTGGCCGGGGCAAAGTGAGGGACACCTATGATTTAGGAGATATCTTACTCATTATCGCGACTGACCGCATATCGGCTTTTGACGTTGTATTGCCCTGCGGCATTCCCGATAAAGGAAAAGTCCTCACCAAGATGTCCGCCTTCTGGTTCGAACAAACCAAAAAAATCGTACCCAATCACCTGATCGAGCCTCTGGAAGACCTGAAAAGGCTGGACGATTATATCGCAGTTAAAAAACGTTTCAAATACCCGGACTGTTTGATCGGGCGTTCCATGCTGGTCAAGAAGATGGCCCGTATAAACGTGGAATGCGTGGTCCGCGGCTACCTGGCAGGTTCCGCCTGGGAGGATTATAAAAAGACGGGCACGGCTTTCGGACATCCGCTGCCCAAGGGTCTACTTGAGAGCCAGGAGCTGCCGGAACCGATTTTCACTCCCACCACCAAGGCCGAGAAAGGTCATGACAAACCCCTGTCTATGCCTGAAATGAAAGATGTCGTGGACGCCACCCTGGCGGAGGAAATGAAACGCACCAGCCTGTCTGTCTATAACTATGCGCGTGACTACGCCAGGTCTAAAGGAATAATAATCGCCGATACCAAGATGGAATTCGGACTGAACGGCAATAAGCTTATCCTGATTGATGAACTGCTAACGCCGGACTCATCCCGCTTCTGGGATATGGAGTACTATAAAGTCGGGCAGTCACAGCCCAGCTATGATAAACAGCCGGTAAGAGACTGGCTTGCCAATTCCGGCTGGAACAGGGAGCCTCCCGCTCCCATGCTGCCGGCCGATGTGGTCCATTCGACCGCTCTGCTTTACAGCAAAGCCTACGAACGTCTTACCGGAGAAACACTTGGATAGGCCCTTCCGCCAGTTAAGGAGGTTGATTGTAGCACATACTTGACACCACAGGCTAATAGATGGTGTATAAGCCAGGCAATATGATAGAGGATAAATTTGGATGCATCGTCAACAACATAACATACATAGCACTTATTTTAACTCGTCATTAATAGTTGTTGATATATATTTTATCATAATTAAGTTAATAAAGAAGTAATATTTGTAGAGAGTAATATATGGTCAGTATAACTGGAATGCCTCCTTTTGAACTTGACCTGCAAACCGAATATCCGGTGCTGGCCGTTAACATGCGTTATACACATATCGGTTATTCCGGATTCAGAAGAAGTCTGCTCAGGTCCGGCAGCGAGGGCCTTCTGGCTGAAAGACTGCCTTTCTATACTAAAGAAACATATTTCCTGGTCGGCGACAAAAGCAGCCGATTTCAATGGGTATCCGCCGCGGAATGCAGCAGTTACATACCCGGATTGCCTCAGACCGCCTACCCGGTACATACCCCCGGTCGTAAATCACGATACGGGATTAGTAAAAATATCGGAGAGTACGAGAATATGATATATCCAGTGAGACCGTTCAGTATAACAGGTATTTCCATGGAAGGATTTGATCCGGAAAAGGGATACCCGGTACTCGCCATCGATATGGACCAGTGCATTCCTGAACACGGAGAGCAGGATGAGGAAGAAGAGGATCAGATTCCGGAGCAGCCCCAGTCCCAGTCCCTGGCCTTTTTCCTGGTAGGCGACGATAACGGTGAGTTCACCTGGGTTGCCGAAGACGAGTGCCGGTTATACCCACTGTAAAGATAATAATCCGGCTTTCTATCAGGCACGCTCATCCTGACCTTCTCCCATCAAGGGAGCTGAGCGTATCCCACATCTTCGCTGGACAAGGGGAGAATTGAGGCATTCAGGTTCGAAATTATACCCCTCGATCCATAATAGAATCCTGCGTTTAGTATAGTGCTTCATACCAGGGTGAGTGTCATCCTGGAGCACCGATTCTTCTTTATTCCTATCGGGGACGGCAACCGCTGGTTGCCGTCCCCGACAGCGAGAAAAGCAGGCGTCGATATCCAGCATGACAGGGCTACTGTTGTTTAATAGCCTGCCGTCTGACTTAACAAAGATGAGAGTAAAACGAATTTCAACTGAATATAAGTTAAGTAACTTAAAGGTAAAACCATTGTCTCCAGCGGAGACTTATGGGGAAAGATCAGCATCAAGGGAGAAGGGATGGGAAAGATTTGTCGGCAGATAGAATGGCGGACACTAAGGTCCGCCATTCTATTTTCCCTATCTTTCCAGCAGGTCCTTGGTGGTGGGAAGCTGGTCGCCCAGCCGCGGGTCAGCCCTTACGGCTATATCCAGCGCCCTGCCCAGGGCTTTGAAGAGCGCTTCCGCCTTATGATGGTCGTTGGTACCGTGTTTGACGGCGGCATGCAGGTTCATGCGGGCTTCAGCCGCGAAAGATTCGAGGAAATGCCTTACCATGTCCGAGGGGAAATCCGCCATGTCATTCCCGCTGAAAGGTATATCCAGCACGGTATAAGCCCTGCCGCTGAGATCGACTGCCACCTCCACCAGGGCATCATCCATGGGCACTACGGCATATCCCATGCGCACAATACCCCTCTTTTCACCCAGGGCTTCATTGAAGCCTTTGCCCAGGCAGATAGCCACATCCTCGATCACGTGATGCATATCGGGTCCGTTGGCAGCGCAGTTTATGTCGAATTTACCGTGCTGCGCGAGCTGGGAAAGCAGGTGATCGAACATGCGGATGCCCGTGCACATCTCCCATTTACCGCTGCCGTCAATATCCAGCTCAAGGGCTACACTGGTCTCTCCTGTGATCCGTTTGATGACTGATCTTCTATTCATCGATTCTCTCTCCTAGCTCTTTCAGGGCCTTAATAATCCTGTCGGTCTGTTCGGGCTTTCCCACGCTGATGCGGAAAAAATTACGTAGAAGCGGGGTATTATAATAGCGTACCAGAATACCCCTTTTTTCCAATTCGTCCTGTATGTATTTGGCCTGGCCCCTTACCATTTCGATAAGTATAAAATTGGCCTGCGACGGTATGGGACGCAGGAAGTCCAACCGGAGCAGCATATCATACAGGCGGCCCCGCTCCTCTATCATCTTCCTGATGGTATCCTGAAGATATGGCAGGTCTTTGAAAGACTCGCGGGCCGCTACCAGTGCCGCCATGTTGATGCTGTAAGGCGGCTTTACTTTCATTAATACAGCGGCTATTTTCAAGGGAAAGATGCCGTAGCCGATTCGCAGGCCAGCCAGACCCGCCCATTTGCTGAAGGTCCTTAATACGATTAAATTAGGGTACTGTGGCACCATTCCGGCCACGCTGATACCGCTGAACTCAAAATAGGCCTCGTCGACAACCAGCGGCAGACCGGTAGCTGCCAGCTCCAGTATGTCCTCCCGTGCAATGATCGTGCCGGTGGGATTATTGGGACTGGTGACGAATATGATGCGCGTCCTGGGCGTTATGGCGGCCTTCACGGCTTCCACATCAACGCTGTAGTCTTTCTTTCTGAGCACGTTGATCACCCTGCCGCGGCAGACCTCCGTGCAGAAACGGTACATGTCGAAGGTGGGTACGGCGACAATAACCTCATCTCCGGGTTCCACGAAGATACGCAATAATAAATCTATCAGCTCATCGCTGCCGTTTCCAGCCACGAGGTATTCTTTTCCCAGACCGACGTACCCGGAAAGCAGCTCCCGCAGCTCAGTCTGGGCGGCGTCAGGGTAGATATTGAAATAGGGATAGCGGGCCAGGGCTTCCCTTACACGGGGAGAACAGCCATAGGGATTTTCATTGGCATCCAGCTTGATGATATCACTTTCTGCAATACCCAGCTTGCGGGCGATAACATCCGGCGATTTGGCCGGTGAATATTCACCAAAGCGGTCCATATCTATTTTAACCAGTTTTTCGATTGCTTCAGTCATTCCGATCCCCTGTTGTTATTCGACGGACAGCCAAATTGTAGCACGGAAAAGAAGTCCGGGACAACCGGGTATCCCGCTATGACCTACAGACCAGACCGGTCATTGGTCGTGTCCTCACGTTATGATATACTTGATAAAACAAATACAATCTTGAGAAAGAGGCCCATAGCGGCATCGTTACTTTCCCTTACCACTCTACGGTCCCGGGAATGCGGGCCTTAATATTTAGCAGCGGAGGAGTTCGATCGTGGAGAAACAGTGGGCTGAGATGACCCCGGAAGAAAAGCGGTCCAGGAGACTGGAACCCTATCTTGATCCTGCCGGAATCAAGTTTAAAAGCAAGGAAGTGGAAAAGCTTTACAAAGAACGGTTAACACGCCTCTTGAAAGTGTATATGAACCGTCAGCCGGATCGTGTGCCGGTATCCCTGCCCTCGGGCAACTTCCCGGCCTACTATGCCGGCGGAAACCTCCACAAGGCCATGTATGACGATAAATTCCTGTCTGAAGCCTGGATCAAATTCCTTCATGATTTCAGCGACTCGATGGACACCATCGCGGGGCCCGGTCTCATTTATTCCGGGTTTGCACTGGAGACGATTGACATGAAATTCCTCAAGTGGCCGGGGCACGGGCTGGGGACTGATGTGAGCTCTTTCCAGTACGTTGAAGGCGAGTACATGAAGGCTGATGAATATGATGCCCTGCTGGAAGACCCCACGGATTTTGCCATGCGCCGGCTGCTTCCGCGAGGAATAGGAGCCCTCAAGCCGCTGGAAAACCTTACCCCCTTTACCCATTTCCTGGGCATGCCCATGTCCATTACCAACCCCTTCTCACGCCCGGACGTCCAGCAGGCCTTTCAGGCGCTGATAGACGCGGGAAAAATCACCCGAAAACGAATGGAATATCTGGCAACTTTCAACGAAGCTGCACTGGCTGAAGGTTTTCCTTCCATTAGAGGCGGCATAGCCGTTGCACCCTTCGATACTATCGGCGATTCCCTGCGTGGCACACAGGGGGTAATACTGGATATGTACCGCCAGCCGCAGAAATTGCTGGCAGCCATCGACATGATTACACCCAGGCTGATCCGCAACACGATTAATTCGGTCAACGATACCGGCGGCATAATGGTCATGTTCCCGCTGCACAAAGGCGATGATACCTTTATGTCCGAAAAACAGTTTGAAAAATTCTACTGGCCCAGTCTCAAGAAGTTCGCGGATGAGCTGATCAAAGAAGGCATCATGGTGAACATGTTCGCCGAGGGCAAATACCAGCGCAGGCTGGACTACATCCATGATTTCCCCAACGGCTGGGTACACTGGATGTTCGACCAGACCAGCATGGCCGATGCCAAGAGGATGGTGGGAAAGACCTGCAGCATCAGCGGCAACATACCCTCATCCATTATGTGCACGGGTACGCCCGAAGACATTCGGGAGTACTGCCGCAGGCTGATTGAGACCTGTGCTCCGGGAGGCGGCTACCTGCTGACAGGCGGGGCCAGCGCCACGGAAAGCAATCCGGCCAACCTGCGGGCCTTGATGGAAGCCGCACTGAAATACGGTGTGTACAGTTAAGATCGAGGTCCGGACAGCATAGATGCGGTCTACATGTAATCTTCACGGGCGGGTGAAAACATATCCAGAGCCGATGACTCCTCCAGGGCAGTCACTTTGTGAGGGATTCCGGAGGGGATAGCCAGGCTGTCCCCCTCCACTACTTCCAGCTTCTCACCCGCCATCTCGATCATCAACCTGCCGGAGCGTAAAAAAACAAGCTGTACATGAGGGTGGCTGTGATCGGGCAGGACCGCCCCTTTCTCCAGGGTGTGCTCCGTGAGCATCAGGGCGGGATCATGGGCCAGCATCCGGCGTGTTATCCCTTTAAAAGGACAGGTGATCTTGGCGTCTTTATAGTGAATGAACACTTGTATTCTCCTTCGTTTGAGAACTCTTTCCGGCAGTATATTCCGGGCCAGCAGGCTGCCGCCGGGATGAGTGAAATGAGTTTTATACTTAATGACACTATGTATTTTGCATTATAAATGGATTGTCTCAGCCTGGACGTCGCCAGCCGACATGTTGTATATACTATATATTGAGGTAAAAATAATCAATCAAGGATTATATCCAGGCCGTTCAGAAGCGATAAGGCTTCCGGCAAAGAAAACCGGGCCTTTTTAAGCGTGTTGTTTCTCACGTCGATATTGTAGTTTTTAGCCCCCCTGAAATCCGCCAGGCTCAGATCGGTCTTGAAAAAACGGCTGTTTTCAAAGTCCGTGTTCTTAAATACCCCACGGCTCAGACCGGTCTCTATGAAATCTACTTCTTTGGCCTCGCAGTTCACCAGTTTCAGGCCTTCCAGCTTCAGCAGCTTGAAGTTGGAATAGCTGACCTGGCAATCCCTGAAATCCAGCTCTTCTACATGCTGAGCACGCGTCCAGTCACATCCTATGACCTTGGAGTCCTCAAATTTATCCTCGCTGAAACGGCTTCCCAGGGGATTGACGGCACTCAAAATACAGCCTTTAAACCGGCAGTTTAGAAACCTGCACTTTACCATCCTGCATTCGACCAGGCTACAGCCCTCGAACTCGCATTCTTCAAACCGGATCGATTCCAGCTTCTCCTGCGCCAGAGAAACCCCGCTGAATTTTTCGCGGTAGTACGAATCAAGATCGAAACTCATACCCGTATTATACACCAGCCGCCTGTATTTTTAACTGAAACTCACTTTTTCGTTCTGTTGGGTAATTAAATCAACTGTAAAAAGGTATAAAAACCAAAATCCACTCCTCCCTGAGGATGCTGCAGCAACCGCTGGTTGCCGTCTTCCGGCATGACACCTCCAAAGACCTGAAAATGTATCCATAGACCTTTTTGCAGCAACGCCATACTTCGTATTTGTTTCGGATTTCGTGTTTAGAATTCCGGATTTTTATCTTGAGTATCTCACTCATTTCTCTCCACTCAAAACTCACCACTTGTCCGTCTCTTGTTTCGGTTCTCATGCATATTGGTGTACTCCTATGGTATAATGTCACTTATACGATATCCGAGCTTTTTAGCGGAACAAAGATATTGTTTAAAATAACGCAAAAAAGATGATGTATATTTACCTTGTTCTATCTCAATATGATCGCTAGGAAACAAGGGCTTATTAGCCCAATATTCAATAATCAGGGTATGTTTTTCCAATGGAGTACTCCTATGCAGAAATATTTTGAAACACTAAACCGATTAAATAGAATCAGGCACAAAGAAGAAATGTGGATCATACTTAGAACAAACCCTCTTTTTAAAGCATTACCTGATTCCACTGATGTAAACGTAAAAACCAACAAAGAATTAGCGATTGAGTTAAGTATGGATTCCGCTAAGGTAAGTGAAGGTCTGCAATTACTAAAACAGAATGGTTTAGCAAAACTTGATAAGGTTAAACATGGCTGGCGTAAGGCGAATTGAATCATTTTACTTATCCATCCTTACAAAATCCGTCCATGTTTTGAACGGTAATTTTATCCCTGCTACTTCGGCAGGCGTTTTACCCTTGAGTCCTAAATGCGGTTTGAAAAAGTTGTAGTGAATAAGGAAACCATCGAGAATTGCACGAGCCGTTGGGATTGTCTTAAAGCCCCTTACGACCTTCGTTTTTTCTTTGATAGACCCCTGGAAACGCTCAATCCGGTTTGTATTGTTTTGGATATCAAACGGACCGCCCTGAATATGCTTAGTATCAGCACCGAAGGCAAGTTCTATTCCGTCCAGATATCCAGCCAACTTATCAGTGATTATAATCTTAGGTACTTTACCAGCTCTTTTTGAAGCCGCCGTCATAAGTTGATAGGCTTCGTTTGTCCCTCTGTTATAGGTGAAATATGTTGCCAGTAAGAATCTCGTGTCTTCATCGATAATGTCCCATAGCCAGTGAATCTTATCGTTGAATTTGATAGCCGTTTCATCTGCTACCCATGTATCGGATACTTTAGGCGTGTATTTATCGAAAACATTAACCGCTTTTTTAGCATAGCCCATTACCCAGCGATAGACCGTCGATTCGTGAACCTGATTACCGCTTTCGGTTAAATGTCTGGCAATATCGGCAAAAGACAGACCATCATAATATGAACTTATGCTCGTTCCGATATCCTCTATAGTTGAACGCTTTTTAAAAGGCGTATCGGTATTGCTGAATTTACGATGACACGCCCGGCAAATATATTCCTGTGTTCCTTCACGGATACCGTACTTCATAATGTCTTTAGACCCGCACCACTTGCAGGCTATTTGTTCAGGCTGGGTATAGTGCGACCTCTCCAGATTTGCCGTATGCATAATATGACCAATATTTATCTTGGCTACTACCTCAGCAACCGCCTTTTTCATTTCTTCTTTGGAGAGGGTGTCCGTCATTGTTCTAATTCCTGCGAATATTCTGAATATTGATTTATTGAATATGATGATTCCAATACTCTTAGACCCTCTCTATCCCTCAATTGAACAATAATTATTAAGGTCTGCGCTACCTTCACACCTTGCCTACATTTAACTACCCTTTTAAGTAGCCTATCATCAATAATTGTAAATATATCACTCGCAAATTCGTTGCGTTTTCCCTTTAATAAGTTGGGAGGTTGTAATATCTCCCAACCGTCTTTAGGCTCATACTGTCCTATTTTTAATTTTATCCACATACGATACGGTTTAAAATCGTAAACGAGACCACTATCTATTCCATATTTAAGCATAACCTCTTTAGGTGATAAAGATTCTCTATTAAAATCAATCCACTCTATTACGGGTCTTAACCATTGTTCCTCATGACCCTGTTGGCTTTTTAGTAATTCACGATGTGCGCTCACTTCATCGGTCATAATACTTAAGTCTTTCGACATAGAATTAATCGTCTCCTGATACGGGTTGATCGATTTTTTTGAGTCTGACGCTTTTTTGCTATTATTACTCCAAAATGTTGGTGATAATTTAGGTAAATACCAAGCAACTGCAAATATAACAGCCACAAAAACGACCAAAAAACCCACATCCCGTATTACCGATGTTATGGTGATCATCTTTGACACCAACCACCATAATAGTTGGGATACGGCTTCCAATAGTAAAAAGTGTAAAATAGCGCCCAATGATGGCATTCGTAAATTAAACATAATTTTTTTATCCCCCTCATCCAGAGATGAACAAGCCTAAACATTGTTCACCCCCGTAAGGGATAGTGTTTTGGCCTATTATTAATAACCGGATATAGTTTGAGTTGGGTGACCGTCTAGATTCAATATAGGCGGTTTGTTTGAGTTAAATATATACATAATTTACAGTTTCACTTCGCAATACATGACCGTTTGTGCCTGCGTTCCCTGCTACACCCCCTCACAGGAAGACATATCCCAAACTCGCTGGGCCGTCAAGGCAACACATATCGAGGGCGTGTGTATATTCCTGGTTGGATAGAGCCGTTAATCCGGTCTTCAAGAGCCAGGCTTCCGGCGTAAATGGAGCCACCCTTCCGTATATACAAGCCGCTCTGGTTATCTTATTCAAATTGATGATGTGTTAATTAAGGTGATTTATACTCCCAAGTAAAATTGGTGTTCAGACCTGTTGTAGGGGCGTGGTCTCTGACCCGCCCGCCCTCAGGTACTGATAAATATACGTTACCCCATAATATTCAGGGCATCTCAACTCCCTAGAGTTCGGGCTGGCCGGTTCGAAACCGGCCACTACTACAGGGTAGCTACCCGATAGTTTTCTCTGCTATTATCCCTTCTTCGTACTTTTATCAACCAGAAAACACACAGGTCAGTACAAATGGCTTTCAACAAAGGTAGGCTGGCTGGCTCAGTTCCGGGAATACAAGCAGATCCAATCTCTTTTTAAGCTGCCTTCACGGTCACTAACCCCAAACTGGATACGGTCATAGAGTGCGAGCGTCAACAGGATAGGTTATCGGTTTTTAGTGACCTATCCTCTTTTAAGGGTATTCTACACCCTTTAAAAGAGGGGTTACACCAAATCTTATATTTTTCTTCTTTTGATATATGCATGTGTTTATTTAACCGTATATTTGATACAATTCGGACATGAGTGAATTTTTGAATTTTGCATTGGGCATTTTGGGGGTAGCAGGTTTTGTTCTAGCTTTATATCTTGCTTGTGTAGAATGGCATCGCTACAGAATGCATCTTCAAATGGTTTTAATGGAAGTGAAATATGTTGGTCAATTAAAGGACACTCATTTAGTTTTATTGTCTGTAGCTTTTGTGAATCCAGCATCGGCTGGTAAAACTGTTTTTCATATTCTAGGCGGTGCGCCAAACAGTGAAGTTTTTTCACCATGTCCATATCAATATCTGGAAGATAAGAACTCTTTATTGTTCCAATTACCGAACTCTGATAAGGCGGTAATCGTCCAAAGGAACGAATTATTATGGCTTCCCCTTGATATACCCCCAAACCAATCGGAAACAAAGTGGTATGCTGCCCTAATACGTAGGGCGGTGGAAGCGGAAGAGAAACATCCTGAAGTTCATATTCGTTTGTATGCCCAAGACGTTTTAAACAAACAGCTTGCCAAATACGAGAGAAATATTGAGCTGAGAACCCACCGAGTTTTCTAAGGAAGTGAATCATTATTCACCCCCTTTGGTACTACACCCCGATGCATGAGTACCCTTGTTTCTTGTATCTTGTATTTTGTTTCTTATTCCCTACATCCGGATGTATGATAATAAAAGAACAATCATGAACAGGGATACCGACAAGGAGGAATAACATGGCTTACCTGGTTACAGGCGGTACCGGTTTTATCGGCTCACGGGTGGTACGGGACCTGGTGCACGAGGGGGAAGAGGTGGTGGTCTACGACTGGGACCCGGACCGTGCGGCGCTTGAGAGATTGATGGATAAAGCCGAAGTAGAGGAGAAAGTCAGAATCGTCCGGGGTGACGTCACGGATTTCGCCCGCATGGCCGGCGTGATACGTCAGTATAATATCGATAGAGTAGTCCACCTGGCTGCCATGCTTTTGCATGACGTCAATGCCAGTCCACTGACGGGAATGCGTGTAAACTGCGAAGGCACGGTCAATGTCTTCGAGACCGCCAGGCTGATGGGACTGAAAAAGGTGGTCTGGATCAGCAGCGGCTCGGTCTTCGGCCCGCCGGAAAGCTACAGCCAGGAGTATATTCCCAATGACGCCCCGCACTATCCCCAGAATCTCTACGGGGCCACCAAATCAATCGATGAGATGTTCGCCGCATATTATGCCGACCGCTACGACCTGGATATTACGGCTATCCGGCTGGTGCTGGTCTACGGGGCATGGCAGAAAAACGGCAGGACAGCGGCTATAATCCGGGAGATGGTCTGCAATCCGGCCCTGGGCAAACCGGGTAAGGTCCCCGCAGCCGGCGATAACATCCTGGGCTGGACATACGTCGATGATGCCTCCCGGGCAATCCTGCTGGCCTGTAAATCGGTCAGGCCGAAAACACGCTCTTTTTCCGTACGCGGCAATATCCACTCCGTCCAGGAGATCGTGGACTACGTCAAGGAGCTTATACCCCCGGCAAAGATTGAGCTACTTTCTCTGGAACGGTCCAAAAGCCATCTCATCATGACCTGTAAATACGATACCGCGCGTATAGAAGACGAGCTGGGTTTCAGTACCCGCTGGAACATGAAGCAGGGCATTAAAGAGACTATTAACATGGTCAGGAAAGAACAGGGTCTCCCGCAGGTAGAATAAATGTTAAGAATATACACAGGCAACCGGTTCCAGTATATGCTATAATAAGTTTGATATAGATATATACCGGTCGTATAACATTTGTCTTTCACAGGATATTGACGGTCGTTGAATGTTCATACCGGGAGTCCAGATTTTTACAATCCGGTAACGGAATCTTTTCATGGTCCGGCGCGGGGAGCACCGGATCGAATAAGGTACTTTTTCCCCAAATATTCACATCAGCTACAGGCATTGAAGGCCCCGGAACTGAGAAGCCCTAAAAACCTTGTATAATAAAAATATATACATTATCAAGCAGCGAATCCGGATTAGTCTTAAAACTTGATAAGGCAGGTGATGAAAAATTGGAAATATTCTCTGAAGAATGGATCTGGCTGTTATTTGTCGTTATCGGAATGATTTTGGTCATGCTGGAACTTTTTGTCGGTATTGATACCGGCCTTGACATGGTATTCATAGGATCAGCCTTCATACTGGGGGGGCTTATCTCCTGGCCGCTTAACAACTGGATTTTTACCGTAATAATTACCTGCGTAATATGTATAGCCTATATCGCACTGGGAAGGAGATACGTCCACCGGTGGACCAATGTAAAAAAGACCAGGACCAATGTGGATGCACTCATCGGACAAAAAGGCATCGTAATTCAAGGCGTTACACCCAGCCGGGACGGCCGGGTAAAGGTGCGTAATGAAGAATGGAAGGCCGGGTCGGATGAAGTCATTCAGGAAGGGGAGGAAATCGAAGTCACGGGTATCAATGGAGTTACCCTGAAAGTAGAGAAAACCAAAGGAGGTAAATGATATGGGAATCGGCTGGATAGTATTCCTGGTAATCCTGGTATTGCTGATAATCATCACGCTGGCAAAATCCATTGTCGTTATACATCAGGCACAAAAAGGCATCGTGGAAAGGTTCGGCAGGTATAAGGAGACGCTCGACCCGGGATTGAGGTTCCTGGTGCCCTACATAGATATGCTGCGGGCCAGGATAGACCTGCGCGAAACCGTGCTGGATGTGGAGCCGCAGGCTGTAATCACCAAGGATAACGTGGGCGTGACAGTGGATGCGGTGGTCTACTATTATGTGACAGATGCCAAGGCAGTTCAGTATGAAGTAGCTAATTTTTATGTTGCGGTAAGCAAACTGGCCCAGACCAACCTGAGAAACCTGGTAGGCGATATGGCGCTGGATGAGACCCTGGCCTCAAGGGAACGCATCAATGCCGCCCTCAGGACCACACTGGATGAAGCTACCGACAAATGGGGAGTCAAAGTTACCAGGGTAGAGGTTAAGGAAATCCTGCCGCCCAAGGATATCTCTGACTCTATGAGCAAGCAGATGAAAGCCGAGCGGGAGAAAAGGGCCACCATACTGGAAGCGGAGGCCTACCGTCAAAAACAGATACTTGAGGCCGAAGGAGATAAACAGAACGCTATTCTGATCGCTGAAGGCGATAAGCAGGCCGCTATCCTGAGGGCTGAAGGCGAGGCTAAAGCCATAGAAAATGTTTCGAATGCCGCCAACCAGTACTTTATCGGAAATGCCCAGTTGCTGAAACAGCTCGAAGTAACCCAGGCTTCTCTGAAAGACAATACCAAGCTGATTATGTCCGACCAGTCGCGGCTGATCAATGTCCTGGGACTGGCTGAGTCCCTTTCCGGGACCCCGCTGGAAAAGCATGCCGGTAAAAAATAGTCCCGCTGGCGGGCCCGGTTTTCTGAAATGGCGTAGAAATCGTTGATTCGAGAATCATAGGGGCCGCGGATGTGATCCGCGGCCCCTGCGTCATTTTCTCCTCGATTTCGTTTACCTGGACTCTACAGATGTAATTAATCTGGATATCCTGGAAGGTGTGGCGGTCAGCAGCTTTTTTACCGTGATGGTGTCTATACCCGGTACATAGCCGTCTTTGACCGCGATCAGCCAGTATTGTCCAGCCTGGCTGAAACGGGGCTGGGGAGAAACGTAACCCGTATCATCCGTCCATCCCAGGAAGATTCCCTGTTTCTCGGCCAGGAATTTCAGATCGGTATAGTCATCCGGATTGCTTTTACCGTCGTTTTCCACTGCCCAGACTGCCGCTCCGGAAACGGGTATCTCTACCGGCAGAGCACTTTTTTCCACAACCCTGAGGGAAACCGGCTGAAGGACTCCGACCGTATCCGGCGCACGGATGGCCAGCTCTTTCACCTCCGATATGGTGATCTTGCCGAAGGCCGGTTTATATCCCTGATGAGTAGCTACAAGCATATACCCGCCCGGCTCATCAAAGGCGTGAAAGACCTGTCCGGCGTTATTGGTAAGTCCAAGAAAGATACCTTTATCGGAAATCAACGCGGCCATTTGATCTTCGTCGTTGCTCATAACCGTTTCATCATCAACCATCAAAGCCCATATACCAGCTCCGGATACAGGGTTTCCGTTCTCGGGTTCATAGACGGTAAACTCGCAGGTCTGGTATATCAGGGCTGTTTCCGGACCCTTGATGGCCATCTTCTTGAGAGGTTTGACCGTGATCTGGTCTATTCCGGGTACATAGCCGGTTTTAAAAGCCACCAGCCAATATTGGCCTGTCTCTTTAAGACAGGGATTGGGATAAATATAGCCGTCTTTATTCGTCAGGCCCAGGAATATGCCGCAATCTGCTACCGCTTTCTCATCGGTCAGGGTGTCCAGCGTGTTAGCCTGGCTTACCGCCCAGACTGCCGCATTGGCCACGGGAATCTCAACAGTAAGAACGCTTTTTTCCACAACCCTCAGCTTGAAGGGTTGATATACATAGACTGCTTCGGGCGCCCTTATCGCCAGTTCCTTCACTTCCAGAATGGTGATTTTCCCAAAAGCCGGCTTATATCCCCGGTGGGTGGCTAAAAGCATGTACATACCCGCTTTGTCAAAAGCATGGGAGACCTTTCCCTGGTTGCCGGTATATCCCAGGAAAATGCCGTTGGCGGTGATTGACGAGACCAGATCGAACTCGTTGCTGGTAAGGACCGCCTCATTATTTACTGGCAAAGCCCAGACGCCCGCCCTGGAGACGGGATTTCCGTTTTCGGGTTCATAAACGGTGAACTCGCAGGTCTGGTATGTCATAGCTGATTCCGGACCTTTGATCGCCATTGCTTTCAGCGGTTGAATGGTGATCCAGGAGAAAGCGGGCTGGCGGCCATCCTTGAAGGCCGTCAACAAAAATGTACTGCTGTCATGGAAGATGTATTGCAGCTCACCGCTGTTGCCCGTCTTGCCAAGGAAAATACCCACCTGTCCGCTCTGTGCGATGCTGACTGAGGCCGGGTTCGGCGCACTATTGATATCAACCGCCCATACTCCAGCACCGGATACCGGTTCCCCACCGGGCAGCTCGACTACCTTTATCTCGACTTTTTCTCCCTGATAGGCAACCTGTGGGGCTTTGATTGCCAGGGAAGGGACGACCACCGATACTGCTTCTTCCGTACCCGAGGCAGATTGAGCGATCGCAGGGGTACTGAAAACCGTGAGTCCAACTAACAGAACAACCATAATACATAGAAACGTTTTCATTTTTTCCTCCTTTTTTCTTGTTCTGTGTTGTTTACACCCGGAAGAGACCGTTTGTTATGGTATTTGGCGGATTTTAGGTATTTAGTACTATACGGGCTTTTATAGCGTAACAAAATGGGCTATGCTGGTGTATTAGCAAAAGGGGGTGACATATTTCCCTGTGACCAGTTCTTCTGAAGGACTCGATACTATTACTGTTGTCAAACAGGCCATAAAGGGCGATGTGCAGGCATATGGAAGACTTTACAGCCTGTATGTTGACCGCATATACCGCTATGTTTTCTTTCAGGTCGGAGACAAAATGACAGCGGAAGATATTACCGAAGAGGTCTTTTTGAAATCCTGGAAGGCCATCTCCAGTTGCAGGGGCAAGGAGCATACCTTTTCTGCCTGGCTATACCGGATCGCCCATAACCATATGGCTAACACCTTCCGCAAGAACCGCAAAGATGTATCACTTGAGAAACTTGATATACCGGATGAGACAGACCCTGCAAGGGAGGCAGAAAAAAATATTGAACTTCAGAAAGTTCTCGAAGCAGTCAAGAACCTGCCGGAGCCTCAAAAAAGGGTCATTATGCTTAAATTCCTGGGTGAAGCCGACAACGAGGAGATCGGACGGATCATGGGAAAACGGCAGGGAGCAGTCAGGGCTCTGCAAATGCGCGCTTTGCTTAATTTAAGGGAGAAGTTTAGTTCCGGGGTGGATAGTGATGGGTGACGATGTGAATAAAGTTCTCGACATATGTTTAAACCGTATGAAACGAGGGGAGACGATAGAGGGCTGCCTGGCGGACTATCCGCAGCACGCCGAAGAGCTAAGACCGCTGCTCGAAGCGGCTGGTTCCCTTTTGTCATTCACACGGATTTCACTGCCCCACGAGGACCGCCGGTTATCTCAATCGCGCCTGCTGGCCCGCATCCAGGCTGAATCCCCACGGCCTGTCCGGGAAACACCTGCCGGGGCGGGCCTTTCAGGACTGCTGCACAGACGGTTGTTCAGGACGCTTGTGCCGGTTGCCCTGGTGATGGTAATCGCGGTGATTATCTGGATCGCTCTGCCCATCTTTTCTCCCCAGCCTGTTTATGCCAAAGATTTAACCCTGAGTATTATTCAGGGCCGGGTCGAAATACTTACACCGGGTTCATCCGGGTGGTCAACGGGCGATGACGGCATGCGGCTGTCATCGGGAAGCAAGGTCAGGACATCAGCCGGGTCCCTGGCTTTGTTGACCTTCTTCGATAGCAGCACTACCAGACTGGAGCCGGAAACTCAAGTACTGGTTCAACAATCGGATTATATCAACGAAAAATCGGTCCGCATCCTGCTGGAACAGGAAGCGGGCAAGACCTGGAGTTATGTGCTGTCCGGGGGGGAGACAGATACGTATTTTGCCATACAGACTGCCCGGTTGAAGGCCATTGCCCGTGGGACGGCATTCAGCCTGAGCGTGGATACGGAAGGCAATACCGGAGTGAGCGTAGCGGAGGGGGCAGTAAGGATTGACGGCCTTCGTGAGGAGATCAACCTCCTGGCTGATCAAAAGGTACTGATCGAAACCGATGTTACACAGGCCGCTCCCCTGGCGATACCAGCCCCGGAGGACAAACTCATCGTTTCCACCGGACTGGCGGCGGTAAGCTCGGTCAGCGCCCCGAATGGAGCCAGCACAGGCATGCTGCCGGACGGACTGGCTTTTAACCAGATTACGGATTCCAAATCGGTGCTGCACTCCTCAGGACAGTATCTCACCGTGGATGAGCCCGCCTCCGGAGATTACCTGGTAACCATACGGCCACTTTCCCGGCAGGCCGTTCCTGTTGATATCCAGGTCAAACACGAAGAGCATACAGTCTTCCGCTTCACTGAAACACTGCGCGATCCGGGCACCGAAGGCTGGATTATCAGGATAAAAATCGATAGAGAAAGCAGTGATATTTTAACCACTTCTGTGGCCTCAATAGCTGACCTTACGGGGAAAGGCCCGGAGAAAGTTGTAGAAACCGAACTGGCCAAACAACGCATTACCCCGATCGCCACCCCTGTGCCGGCCCCGTCTCCAGAAACGAAAGACCCCGGCGACATTATACCCTTGCTGACACCAACAGAGATGCCTGAGCTATCTCCCGTTCAAACCGCCACTCCAACCCGGCAGGAGTCTCAAAGGATTTCCGCTCCAACCACCGGCGCAACCAACGCGATAAGTACAACAGAGGGGTCCGATAATACCTCGCCCGCATCCACAGCAACCCCGGAAATTGAGAAAACGACTACGCCGGCCGTTGAAATAACTCCAACGGCTACTCCCACGCCTGTCCCCTCGGCCACACCTGAAAGCAATACCGAGGACAAAGATGTCTTGGAAGATACCTCTTCAAGCGATAAACCGTCCTCACTGGAAGCTACCCCTGAAGCCACCAAGACACCGACCGTCGAAAAAACAGACAGTACCGGCAGCAGCGATAAGACCGGCAATACCGGCTCCGGTGATGCCGGCAGCAGCGACAACAATACCAGCGACAAGACCACCAATACCGGCTCCGGTGATGCCGGTACCAACGACAACAATACCAGCGACA
>JAFGOB010000089.1 GCA_016926695.1 Dehalococcoidales bacterium
GCGGGGTGGATTTTAGTTTTCATACCTTTTTGCACTCGGGTTATATTGGTTATTTTAAAATATTGATCTCCCGTTGCCATACTCTGGAAAGCCGCTGGTTTTTATGATATTGTGCTTGAAGGTCAGTTCAATATTAACCGTCATTTTGACAAGAGGTGAATCATCAACGCCCGAAAAGGTATAACCGATTCAGTAATTCATAATCTGGAAGAAATCAAGCCTTATATTTTGAAAAACAAGGTCGTTGCTTACAGATTGATAAATAATACCCTGAAAGGTTTACCTTTGACAGTGGATATTTATCAAGACAACGCTGTGATCCGCGTTTTAAGCTTTACAGCGCCTGAATTACTTAAGGAACTCGAACAGGTTTTAAAAACAATACTTCATATTAAGAGTTTCTTTTACAAGAATAATTCAGGCGAAAACATTCTTGTTCCAGAAAGTCCGCCTAAAAAAATAATACTGGAAGAATACAACCACCGCTTTCTGGTAAACCTTTCCGACTATCTGGATACCGGACTATTCCTGGATCACCGCGAAACGCGGAAATGGATAGCCGGCCAGGCCCGCCATAAAACAATACTAAATACATTTGCCTATTCCGGGGCCTTTACTGTTTATGCGGCGAGCGCCGGCGCTCAAAAAACCTGTAGTGTGGATATTTCCAGCGTATATTGTGAATGGACTAAAGAAAATCTGGCATTGAACGGACTATCGCCCGAACAAAACTGGGTTTATAAAATGGATACTCTGGATTTTCTTAAGTACGCCAAAAAGAAAAATATTTTATTTGATATCGTTATTATCGACCCGCCGACATTCAGTAATAATAAAGGCAAATCTTTTTCAGTGCAAAAAGATCATCCCAAACTGATTAAAGAGGCGCTTGAAGTGTTAGCGCCTTCCGGATTTATTTTGTTTTCGAGTAACTACAGGGAATTTCGCCTGACATATAAAAAACTTCCACGCTGCGTTATCAAAGAGAAACCGGACACTATACCGCCTGATTATTCCGGAACACGACCCCACAGATGTTTCATTATTAGCAAAGAATAACCGCTGCCTCTCCGGTATTAGCCCCTTCTTCACCATGACCCCTGCCGGAATACGTTCCGGGCCGGAATACGTTCCGGACTTCTTTTAGTACTCATTGGAAAAATATTCTGGATGGTGGTGTATTAATATAGATACAGGACTTTATCCTTTGAAAGAAACTATGATTATAAGTCAGTTAGCAAGAGCTTTTATTGGGGCAAATATCCATTGGCAAAGAGGTTATGTTTATCAACACGAGCCGTGCAAAGCAGGTCTGCGCTATCAAACCATGCACAGGATTGATGGATGAGCCACATGTGCCTGTTTTTCATTGTTAAGAGAAAACCACTGGTCTTCTTAAATTTTTCTTAAAATATAAGTATGATCCAAAAAACGTTTTAAGGAGAATTTATATGAATAGAGAGACTAAAGGCCCGGCAGCGGGCAGATTTTTCGAACATCCCGCCGGCGGCGGTACAACGAACCGGGACTGGTGGCCGAACCAGTTGAATCTCGATATCCTGCACCAGCATTCCTCCAGGTCTAATCCGATGGGCGAAGATTTCAAATATGCCGAAGAGTTTAAAAGTCTCGACCTGGAGGCCGTTAAGAGGGACCTCCGTGATCTGATGACCAGGTCGCAGGACTGGTGGCCGGCGGACTTCGGCCACTACGGACCTTTGTTCATCCGTATGGCATGGCACAGCGCAGGCACCTACCGTGTGGGCGACGGACGCGGAGGAGCAGGCCACGGCAGCCAGCGTCTTGCTCCTCTCAATAGCTGGCCGGACAACGCCAACCTCGACAAGGCCCGCAGGCTGCTCTGGCCGGTCAAGCAGAAATACGGACGGAAGATTTCCTGGGCCGACTTGATGATCCTTACCGGGAACGTCGCCCTTGAATCGATGGGGTTTAAGACCTTCGGTTTCGGGGGCGGTCGTGAGGATATCTGGGAACCGGAAAAGGACATCTACTGGGGCGCTGAGAGCGAGTGGCTGGGCGACAAGCGCTACGCCGGTAACAGGGAACTCGAAAATCCGCTCGCCGCAGTGCAGATGGGACTGATTTATGTCAACCCTGAAGGTCCGAACGGCAATCCAGACCCGGTCGCGGCTGCGCTGGATATCCGGGAGGTTTTCGCGCGTATGGCGATGAATGATGAGGAAACCGTGGCCCTTATCGCGGGCGGCCACGCCTTCGGCAAGACCCACGGCGCCGGAGATCCGTCACTGGTAGGTCCTGAGCCTGAAGCTGCACCCATCGAAGAACAGGGCCTCGGCTGGAAGAGCAAATTCGGCACAGGCAAAGGCAATGACACAATTTCCGGCGGCCCTGAAGTTATCTGGACCCAGACGCCGACGAAATGGAGCAATAATTTCCTCCGGAACCTGTTCAGCTACGAATGGGAATTGACGAAGAGCCCGGCCGGCGCGTACCAGTGGAAGCCGAAGGGCGACGCCGGCGCAGGCTCCGTACCTGATCCCCATGATCCGTCCAGTCGTCGCGCGCCTTCCATGCTGACTACTGACCTCGCCCTGCGGTTCGACCCGGTTTATGAGAAAATTTCACGTCGCTTCTTGGAAAATCCGGACCAGCTCGCAGATGCCTTCGCCCGGGCGTGGTTCAAGCTAACCCACCGCGATATGGGTCCGCGCGTACGCTATCTCGGCCCGGAGGTCCCGGCAGAAGAGTTAATCTGGCAAGACCCCATCCCTGCTGTCAATTATAAATTGATTGATGCAACGGACATCCTCTCCCTCAAGGACAAGGTCCTGGCTTCCGGTCTGTCGGTGTCAGAGCTTGTTTCGACCGCCTGGGCGTCGGCTTCCACTTTCCGCGGCTCCGATAAGCGCGGCGGCGCCAACGGCGCCCGTATTCGTCTAGCGCCGCAGAAAGATTGGGAAGTCAACCAGCCCGCTCAACTGGCGAAGGTGCTCAAGACCCTGGAGGACATCCGCAGTGCATTCAATAATACGCAGTCCGTCGGCAAGAAGGTATCGCTGGCTGACCTGATCGTTCTGGCCGGCTGCGCGGGCGTCGAGCAGGCAGCCAGGAAGGCCGGTCACGACGTAACGGTGCCGTTCACACCGGGACGAATGGATGCCTCGCAGGAGCAAACCGATGCAGCCTCCTTCGCCGTACTCGAACCAGTCGCGGATGGTTTCCGCAACTATCTGAAGACCAAATTCTCCGTATCCGCCGAGGAACTGCTGATCGACCGGGCGCAATTGCTGACGCTGACGGCGCCTGAGATGACGGTCCTCATCGGCGGCCTGCGAGTCATGAATACCAACTTCGGCCAGACCGGACACGGCGTCTTCACCAGGCGTCCCGGGACGCTTTCTAACGATTTCTTCGTGAACCTGCTTGATATGAACACAACCTGGAAGGCGACCTCCGAAGATAAAGACACGTTCGAGGGGCATGATCGGGCAACAGGCGAACTCAAGTGGACCGGCACCCGTGTAGACCTCATCTTCGGTTCGAACTCCCAGCTTCGGGCTCTGGCAGAAGTCTATGCATGTGAGGATTCCACAGAGAAGTTTTTAAACGACTTTGTAGCGGTATGGAACAAGGTTATGAACCTGGACCGGTTTGACATTAACTGATTAAAGCATAAAAGGCTTAAAAAACTCTATCAAATGATCGGGAAGCGCCAACCGGCACAAACTGCTGAGAACTGAAAACGCCCAGTACAGGCGTCCGGAGATACAAAAGCCCCGAATGATACCGGGGCTCTTTCGTTTTTCTTACAACCGGCAGGCCTGATATAAAAAAGCGGACCCCTCCCAAATATTAGTGAAATCGCTGCAAGTAGTTATATAATCTCCGTTTAAACGTTTCGATTATCAAAGCCTGGCGAGAAAAGAAATTCGGTTCTGCCGGGGACTAATGAAGGACGTAGAGTGATTAATAATCCGGAGTGCTTTGAGCCACGGTTCCGGTCATGGAGAACCAGGCTTCCGGCGTTTTGAGGTCCACCATTCCGGATACTTACCGGTCTTTTTCAAATGGACTGTTTTCTGAAGACGTACGTTAATGTTTTACGGATAATTGATGAATCTTCCTGGCGTAGGGGCGGGTTTTACCCACCCTTTCTCGAAACCCACCCGCCTGAACCTATTGAATTTGAGTCGTGACCTTTTTTATACTTCCTTCTATGTATGATACACCACTCGAAGATATTTATCCTCGTCGCAAATCTCTTCGATTGTCTGGCTATGATTACAGACAGCAAGGAGTCTATTTCGTTACGCTTTGTACTCAGGACAAGCTTTGCTTCTTCGGACAAATCATCGATTGCACCATGAGACTAAACCAATATGGGAATATTGCAGAGTCAGTTTGGCAGGAAATACCGCTGCATTATCCTGATATCAATAACAACATATTTATCGTGATGCCCAATCATATTCACGGTTTGATCTCAGTTCAGGAGTTCAAGCGGGCGGGTTTGAAACCCGCGCCCTACCAACCGTATACACTGTCCGAAATAGTGCGTGCCTTTAAAACCTATTCTTCACGCAGAATCAATCAACTCAGGTGTACACCAGGGGTACATATCTGGCAACGAGGGTATTACGAATATATTATCCGAAGTGAAAAGGAATATCATCAGATCGGAGAATATATATTGTTTAATCCGGCCAAATGGGAATCAGACCGCGAAAATCCCAGGGCAAATCGGATTTAATATCTTTCCACTAGACCGGCATCAACAAATGGAAACTAAAAAGATCAAATTCTCCTTTCCAGTTTAAGTGGCTCTCATACCCGGAAGGTTGGCTCATGCAATTCCAGAACACTGGCTCTATACCAACCGGAACTGCGGTTCTCTCAGATCGGTGTAGACAGCTAATCAGGAAAAAGCAGAAGACGCTGAGGTCAATTATTTCTGGAACCGGCTTTCACCATTTTCCAGGTTACCGTCTGGCATAAAACATTGATGTCTTCTGCTGAAAGGTAGTCCAGTACCGTGCTATCGAATAAAATAGCGGCATCGGGAGGAAACTCATCGTCGCCCTTCCAGACACTTACACTCACCGAAAGCCGCAAGACTTCTAGCCGATCAACTTGGGATTCACCCCGCTATCGTGGCAGGGCGTATACAACACTAAATTAAAACCTATCAATTGCTAAGGAATCTTATTGGGAATAAACAAGTGAGAAAACTCTTTCTCAAGGTAAATTGGAATGGATTGGCTCAGCCTGTATGTCGCCAGCCGACATGTTGTCGGACAAGCTGCACAAGGCAATGAAGGACCAAAGGTGCTCGCTTGCGGCTCAACCAGGCTTCGCCATCCGTAAAAAATTAAGACGTTTTATATAGCAATCTAGAGAATGTCGGCATGAAATGCTTAATCCTTAGCCCAATATTGCGATATATATCTAAATATCGCTTTTCTTGACATTTCCCTTTTTAGTTTTTAATATATACATATATACTGGATGATATGTATATAGGAGATTAAATGCAGGAAAAAGTAAAAGCTAGAAAAGTAGGAGATTCAGTTGTGATTACGTTAACAAAAGCAGTTCTAGAAGAATCTGGAATTTCAGATGGGGATACACTTTTTTTAGAAGATTTACCCGAAGGACGAATTCTTATTACTAAGGAGGAAAAGGCTGTGTCATTACCAAAAAGATTGGAGCTGGAGATAGAGGTTTTAAAAGGACACAAAAATGCAATCGAAGCTGAAATTGAACTAGCGATACATGAACACAATAATAGTATGCCCACGGCCCATCCTGGAATAGAAGATGATGCTATTATGGAAGGAAGTTCCAAAGAGTGGAACTGGGAATTAAGGAAAATTGAACTTGAAATAGCACAAAAACGGTTACAGCTTTTTGAATTAACAGGTAGCTAGAGATTTCAACTAATAAAACGATATTGGTTAGGCGGAAACGGGTGAATTCGCGTTGTTTTTTGTAGTAATTATGTGACGTGAGATAAAATCGTTTTCAGCTTTTTACTAATTTCTATTCTGCCTGCTTCCTTTTTCAATCAATCGACAATCTACCAGTCTACTTCAAACTGTTGGTGATTTGAAAAAATAGCTTTGGCGCAAGGCTTGGCGTATTTTACTAAATGTGATATCGTATTGGCGGCGTATAATATTATTTTGCATATGCTATGTTTATTGGAGCGTGAAAAAGGTTAGAAATGCCTCGTTCCGATCTTCTATTAAGCTTGGCCAAATCTGGTTCACAAGGAGACCTTACGCTGTTTCGGCGAACGCTTGAAGCTATTATAGCGGAAGAGCGAGCCAAGAGCCACAATATACTTGCGGACAGACTTGCTAGCTACCTCTCTGTTACTCAATTAAGTGCCCAGATGCACTCTCCGAATGGAGAAAAGCTAACTGAGCTTTACTACGAGAATTCACCTTCAAGGGCCTTGGAGAGTCTTATTTTACCTTCTGTTGTGTTACAAGCCTGTAGAGAACTTATTGAAGAACACCAACGTGCAGACCTCTTACGTTCTTATAATATAGAGCCAAGGCATATGGTTCTACTCACGGGTCCTCCAGGTAATGGAAAAACTGCTTTAGCTGAGGCAATTGCCAATTCTTTGATGCTCCCATGGATAGTTGTTAGATATGAAGGTATAATTGGCAGTTTTTTAGGGGAGACCGCCAACCGCTTGGCGAAACTTTTAGATTATGTCCGCACTCGGAAGTGCCTTCTCTTTTTGGACGAATTTGATACTCTTGCGAAAGAACGCGGTGACATACATGAGACTGGTGAGATTAAGCGTGTTGTTAGTTCACTTCTCCTTCAACTCGATCGTTTACCAAGTCATGTATTGGTTATTACGGCCACCAATCACCCTGAATTACTCGACAGGGCCGTATGGCGCAGATTTCAAATAAGGTTATATCTACCTCCGCCAACCAGGAAAGCCTTAGAAGAATGGTTTGAGCACTATCAAAAAAGTACTGATTTGAGACTAGGATTTTCCCCACGGACTCTGGCCGACAAGTTGTACGGTATGAGTTTTGCTGAAGTAGAGGAATTTTGCGCAGATATCAATCGTAGACGAATACTGAAGTTTGAAACTATGAGTGTAAGGGAAATAGTAAAAACTAGACTCGAACAATGGCAGGCAAGTGTCAAATGTAAGGAGGAAAGCTCAAATGCCTGAGTATCCACTGCTCTTGCTTCCAAGCCCAACCAAACCGCATCGTTCGTCATTACCTAACAAGATGATTCCAGCACCGCATATCCCCACCTCGACTAGACAGATTGAACGTTTATCACCAAGATTTTCCGAGCTAGAGCATCTTGCCAGTTCGGAAGATCTAAAGATAGTCCCTTCTCCAACTGGGTACGAGCCTGAACAAGTGTTGGTTCTTGAAACAGTGGGCACAATCCAAGAATTTCAAGCAGCCGTCACTAAGATAACTGGTCTGGAATGGATGGGGGACGCAGACTTGGGTGATATCGCCTCGGATGACGATTTCTATGTTGAAAGCGACATCAAAGCTCCACTAAATGGCAGATTATTCCTGATAATGTTTAACCAGCATGGGTTAGAACAGTTGTTGTCATTATGGCACCAATACCGTACTGCCCCCGATGGAAGCCACTTTGAAAAAGGCCGAAAAAAGTGGGCTTCATTATTCGCACAAATACACAATATTCGTCGGTGGGGCATACAGGATAGGATTGAATCCACGGGACTCCGAAGCGCTATAGAGGAACTGAAAGCTATTGGAGAGGAAAATATCGAAGTAGAATTGGAATTATGGTTCAAGACTAATATCGAAAGGAGAGAAGCCTCTACAGCCCGACTCAGGGAGATTATTACTTCTGAGGATGGAATTCTTATTGCTGAGTCAGTACTCCCCGAAATTCGGTATCATGGAGCCTTAGCTCGAGTGCCTTTATCTGCTGTCGAGCGTATGTTTGAAGCTGAGGGAACTCGACTCGTTAGATTTGAACAATTGATGTTTATTCGACCAACTGGCTAAGTTATGGCGTATGAGACTGTGACTGAGCCTGAGCATATAGAAGACACTAAGCCTGGCACAGACCTAACCAATGAGCTACCAGTGTTAGCGCTTCTTGATGGGTTTCCGCTACAGCACCATGCTGAGCTTGAAGGACGCATTATTATCGACGACCCAGATTCGTGGGAAGAGGACTGTGAAGTTAAGAATAGAATTCACGGAACCGCTATGGCCTCTATTATTTTACGTGGTGACCTGAACAAACCAGACCCCCCTCCTATTCGTCCCATATATATACGGCCTATCTTAAAACCAGAAGAGTGGCCTAATGGTCAAGTCCGCGACAATATCCCTCACGATGTTTTGACGATTGATCTTGTTCACCGAGCTTTCAGAAGGATGTTCGAACTTGAAGGCAATGAAAAGCCGGCTGCTCCAACAGTTCGTATTGTTGTTCTTGCTGTTTGCGACAGTACATTGGTGGAACAACGATTCCCAAGTCCATTCGCACGTCTTATTGATTATCTTTCGTATAAATACAATGTTCTTGTTCTGATAGCTTGTGGCAACCAAGCTTCGAATCTATCGGTGAAATCGACAGATATCGATTCAGGTGATCCCGATATTATTGCTAAAGGTTTTGCCAATGCTGTAAATAATAATGCCCCGTTTCGCCACATACTTTCTCCTGGAGAATCTATCAATGGTCTAACGATAGGGGCGACACATGCTGACAATTCAATCCCGGATCTATTTTCTGGCATAATTGATCCATATCTGGGACACTCAATGCCGAGTCCAATCAATTCACAAGGTCCAGGCTTCCGGCGAGTTATCAAGCCAGAAGTTCTAGTTCCTGGAGGGCGTCAACTCTATAGAAAACCACTTGCCTTTATTGCCGGAAATACCTTGTATCCTATGGAAATCGTACAGAGCCAGTTAGCTCCTGGCATTAAAGTATCCTCTCCAAGTCCCACGCCGAGTATCGTGACGGGCACTAGACACATTAGAGGAACAAGCGCATCAACAGCATATGTTGGACATTTAGCCTCAATATGCTGCGAGACTTTACTTGAGCTTCAGCATAGCGAAGGAAGTATGAATTTGAACGATCAATATATTCCTGTGCTTATTAAAGCTATGCTTACTCACGGTGCAAAGTGGGGGACATTAGCAAGTGAGATTGAAGGTCTCCTCGGGACTCAGTCAAAAGCTGCTTTGATGCGGTTGCTCGGTTACGGCGAAATAGAAACAGATAGTCTATGCGAATGTAATGCTCAACGTGCAATTATGCTAGGTTGGGGAGATCTTTTACCGGATCAAGCGCATTTATATCGTATTCCGTTGCCGTTGAGCCTAAACGGAGTTGCAGGGTGGCGAAGGGTGACAATCACACTGGCTGCTATTGGGTCAATGAATTCGGCAAATCATAAGTACCGCAAAACGCAGATATGGTTTGATGTACTTGACCCGGATGGTTACTGCATAGCCTTGGCTGTTAATCGCAAAGAAGCCGATTGGCAGGCAGTAAGACGAGGAATGCTTCAACACGAGGTCTTAGACGGCAATCACGCTTCAGTATTTGGGGAACAAGGAGTCGCTCAGATACAGGTAAACTGCAGGACAGATGCGGGAGGTCGCCAAGATCTAGTTCGATACGGACTCGTGGTAAGTCTTGAGGTAGCCCCTGAGACCAATCTGCCCATCTACCAAGAGATAAGGAACCGGATAGTACAGCCTATCACAATTACGCCTAATGTCTCCTAAAATATTTCCTTCACACAAGATATATTACTACGTTTTTATCCATTCTTGTCGAATGGAAGCCGGCAACAAATTCCTAAAAAGAATCTTCCATATCGATTTAGTACAAATTAATTTGCCTGAACCTCTTTCATCAATTTGAAGTAGCGTGTTGTGAGGTGCTGATATAACACTTCTTTATCATGGAATAGCCATGCATTATGGGTGTCGGGATATTCTCAAAGATACATTATGGTTTGCTTTGATTTTTCGATCAGCAAGGAGATTAACATTTAATATTTGGGAACTAAGCCTGCTTGTTTGCATAATTCGTTGGCGGTAATTCTATCAAAGGTGCGATGTCTTTTTATGGGGATTGTTTTAACTCCATTAGTATAGATAGTATGGTTTTTACCCTCTCTTAGTAAATAAAACCTGTGCTCTTCGAAATATTCTACGAGGTCCCGGCGCTTAACTGACAAGTTATACCTCAACCGGCAACTGCTCTAATAATCCGCCGCCGACAGGAATTTCCTTTCCCTGCTGTTTATATGCCATAAGCATTTCCTTTAAAGCATCTTTTAACATTTCACGGCATTCTTCTAACGTTGCACCTTCAGTGATGACTTCCGGCCATTCGACCAATTGTCCCATATACCCACTATCGATTTTGGTATACTTTGCCGTGTAGCTTTTTACCATTGCAGTTATCTCCTCCCTGATTGTGCTGTCATTATTATAGCAGTTCCGCATTATAAAGCAGAAGGTCATGCTATATTTCCAGGATTTCGAAAGACAGCGAAAAATTCCATCTATTGGACACGGTGGCCTGCTTTTTATTTCTGCGAGAATTTATTGCCCTGCTGTTCAGGCACAACCGGGTTTAAGGCGGATAACCCGAAACTGCCCTAATCAGGAAAAAGCGGGAGACGATGAGGTCAATGATTTCTGGAACCGGCTTTCACCATTTTCCAGGTTACCGTCTGGCATAAGACATTGATATCTTCTGCTGAAAGGTAGTCCAGTATCGTGCTATCGAACAAAATAGTGGCATCGGGAGGAAATTCATCATCGCCCTTCCAGACAATATACGTCAGCGGAACCCGGCTGAAGGCCGGAATAACTACCGCGATATCTCCGTATTCCGCTTTTTCCCCACCCAGGTCGGCTGCTGCCGAAACTAGTTCTTCCGGAGCCTGACCAAAATGTTCAACCAGAGGTTTCACGGCCCTTTGAAAGAAGCTGGGATAATATGCCGCTCCTTCCTCCAATTCCTGGTAGGAGATCAACTTCCCAGACAGGGGCGTACCGCCGGCACGATCAAGATAGTGCAGAATCAGTATTTTGTCTCTTAATCCAACCTCGTCCCCGCTATCGATTAATGAAACAGAAATATCTGGTAAAGTAATGCGGTAAGTCTGTTTAAGATATTGGGTACAGATTACCGGAGCGTGACCTGTACTGTCATAAATTGATCCGCTCCGCCGGCACAGGTGGATGAAGTCACTGCAATTGTTCAACTTTTCCCCTGCCATTTTCAAAGCAAGGTTATAAGCTACATCGTAGCTTTTCTGGTCCGGTAAGGACAATTCAGCGAGCCGGTTATCCTGGTTCAAATTGTTACCCTCTTAACATTAGATTTGCAGCCAGGAATGAGAATACAGGGACTCTCCGGTCAATACCCGCACGGTTTTGGCCACCTGTACTTCCTCGGCGTTTAAAGAGTCCAGATCAGGTTTTTCGCCGTCCAGCATACGGTCCACCACTTGTACCAGGTCCGGTCTTCTCCCCCGGGCGATATTTATCAGCTCGGCATCAAAGGCATCAACAATCGCGGCATATAGCCCGTACTTCATTAACATCATCAAAAAGGTCCTGTTCAAATAAGGCCTCAATTCTACGGGAGCCCCGTTAGAGACGTTGGACAGGCCGACGATCGTCCGGCAGCCGGGCGCAATCTCCGGTAACATCTGCATAAATTCCAGGCTGGCTTTGATCTGGTTTATTTCGCCGCAAACCGGTGTAATGATGGGATCAATCCAGATACGTTCGTTGGGTATTCCCTGCTCATTGGCCCGGTATACCAGGTCAACCGCCAGCATGCATCTCTCATTGGCATCTCGCGGCATTCCGTCGGTCCCCCACAGTAAACCTATCATATCGGCGTTAAATTTGCTGACCAGGGGCAATTCCTGCTCCAGGCGTACCGGCTCCAGAGATATGGAGTTGATCAGGGCTTTAGCGCGGCAGGTCTCCAACCCGGCAGTCATCGCCACCGGATTAGTGGTATCAAGAGAAAGCGGCTTGGCAGTCACCTCCTGAACGGTCTTCACTACCCAGGACATGAACTCGTCCCCGCCTTTGCGGGCTGGACCGATGTTGATATCCAGATAGTCAATGCCTACGGCATCTTCAGCTTTCGCCATCTCCTGCACCGGTTGGGACTCTCTCTCCTTGAGAGCCGGACCCAGTGTTTTAGACATGATGTTGAGATTTTCTCCAACCAGAATCATTCCTCACTCCTTATACCGGTTTCCAGTTTTTCAAATAGGCCGGGATATGGGCTGATTCCCTGGGACCGACCTCGATCTTCCAGCCGGCCAGCTCTTCCTCAAGCCCGCCGCTTTCAGAAGCCACATACCCCGGAATGATCAACTGACGCTGCCTGGATTTTTCCGCGATGCCCGACTTTTTTACAAAGGGCGCGATGGTATCCGCTACGAACTTCCCGGCTGCCCAGGCCGTCATAACCGAAAGACCTTCAGTATCCTTGACCAGCAAAAAAGACGGGATTTTACTGTTCTCAATCTCGCCGGTCACAATAAAGTAGGTCAGAGAGAAATTAGAAGTGATGAGGACCGGCGAATTTTCACCGGGGTTGCCGATCTCGTAAATACCCTCTTTGGTAGCCAGCGGTTTCTGGGGATCGGTGTAAATATTCAACCTTTCCACCAGCAAAGGGAACAGCGTATGGCCTTCCAGATCGGAAAGTACGATTATAGAAGCGTATTTCGCTATAAAAGTCGAGGCGATTAAGGCCTCTTTTATGGGGTTATCCGTCATTTCAGACGGGAAGACAATGGTGGGATATCCCAGCGCCCGGATTTTTCCCAGTGCGGCTTTACGCAAAAGAACCTGATCGGTAAGAGCCTGCTTGAGACTTCTGGAACCGGAATCTATCAGGATATCCTTGATCCCGACCTGATTCAAACGGTCGGTAATCCGGGCGATTTCTTCAATTCCGTTAGCTTTCGCCACTACCGGACATTTGCTTTCTCTTACCAGTGCGCTGACCTTATCGATATTGTCGCCGGTGGCGGCGTAGATCAAAGGTCTCCGTTCGGCACAGACTTTCAAGCCTGCTTCCAGAATCGCCGGGTCGGTACTCATCAGTATCAAGCTGGCATCGGTATTTTGCATAACATTGGTGACAACAGACACGAATGTATCAACCTGTCCGGAATCGCACCGGATGGCAGCTATTTCAGGACGCAGGGTTAATCCCACTCTTTCGTAAACCAGGTTGTTTAATTTGTTCAGCCGCTGACGAATAGCGGCTTCCTCCATGGTGTCTGATATGAGTACCGCAATTCCCGGCGGATTTTCGAATTTCTTTTCATGTCTGAACAGAACGGTTTCTCCTCCGGTCTTGACCGCTCTGGCCCCGCTGCCTATAGTCACGGAACGGATGGGAGGAGCCGAGGCTTCAGAGAGTTTTGAGCGTGACTCTTCCGAGACGTCAGGACAGGCGCTTAATTCCGCTTTTCCCGCTGCCATCTGCATCGCAAAAGCCAGACAGGTGGGGACCCCGCATTTCCCACAATTGGTTTTAGGTAATAGTTTGAATATTTCGATTCCCGTTAACGGCATGCTGTTACTCCTTTATCCAATAATGGGCGGCATACTCAATGCCGGATGATTTTTCTCGGTAAGGAATGGCAGAATATCCTCTTCAGTCGTACCGATAGTCTCATCAGCCATTTTATCCAGTAAATCCGGGCAGTCCATTTCCTCAGCCCTCCGGATCAGCCTTTCTCTCAATTCTTCCTTCAGCATTTTCGGCATCCAGACCATTCTGAGAAGACCGCCGTCGCCAATGACGAATTTACGCTGGGTGGTATTATATTTTCCGTGGCCGAGAAAGCCCGGTGTGCTCAACCCGCCGCCGATGGTGCCGGCCAGGGTTGTAAATTTCATGCCGCAGGGAGTCATGCCGGTAAAGTCCCGGTTTACGGTCATTATCCCGTTGCACAGTGGCAGCACGGCCGCGATGCATTCACAGCAACCGCAGGTCGTCATCGGATCGATGATGATGCTGTAGAAATTATAGTGGTCAATTTTTCCGCGTGAGGCCTTTGTAACAAATTCATTAACCCCTTTCCACTGACCCAATTTGGCATCCACCACTTCTCCCTTGGGAACCGGTTGATTGGGTCCGGTCGGATTAATCTCATAGGAGGCTTTGCAGTCCATCCAGTTATACGAACCGCAGAGGCCAGTCCTCTCAGGGCTAATTACGCATACATGGCTGGGAGCGAAAGACTGGCAGAGGGTGCATGAATAATAGGTATCAATGGATTCATCCGTCATTCCCTCAATTCTGGCGTCTCTGGTCATGTAGACTTCCCGGGCCCTTTCCACCTTTCCCCTGACATCCGCTTCACTGGTATAGATTTTGACCTGTATTTTATCAAAAATGCGTCCGAAATCCTGGTGCAGCTTGGCATGCAGGATAACACCGATATCTTTCAGCTTGAAGCCCTTTTCAACAGCTTGCTTGCTTACCCTCAACCAGGCGATATCTCTCTGGCCGATGTGCATCACTCCCTGGGCATAGTTGATAAGGTGATGTATTTGTCGCTCCAGTATGGGTTCGAAATCTTCCTGCATTTCCCGGCCGGCCACTTCCACGCAAATAGCCATGGGCAGCCTGGAACCGGGTGAAATATCCTTCAGCTCCGGCCCAATGACCTCCACTTTCCCATCTTCGACTTCATTCATGGGTTTGCTGGTTACCCACTCTACCATGGCAGTCCTGCCGCCGCCGCACTCCAGGTAAATATCCTCTCCTCGCACCCGCTCACCTTCAAAAGCCGGCCCGTAAGCCACCGGGACCGGGACTTCAGCCACATTGACTTTCAAACCGCGCACTTCGATCGCTTTGGCCACCAGATTTTCGTGCGGTATATTGGAGACAACATGCTCATATGTGCAGATGCCGGTCGGTAAAATTTCCGGTATCGGAGTATCGGCAATAACGGGAAAACCGAAATTGATAGCCCCGGCCGCTGTGGCATACCACTCGTCGCTGACAAATCCCATAGGCAGTGCAAAGGCGAAAATACGATCCTTGTTATAAATCAGAATTTTCCTGAAATCGCCGGGCTGGATACCTCCGAAGGAGAGGGCCGCCCGGGTGGCGAAACCCATGGCGAAGACCGTGGAGGTTACATCGGGACCAAATGATACCAGCCGGGTAGGCCATCCTATCTGTATCCCGGCATCAATCAGTTGTTCGGAAAATCTCCTGCCATTATATTCGGCTGACATAAAAACATAAAGATTTTTCTGCTGCAACTCCTGGGCAATACTAGCCGCAATTTCGCTGGTAGGGGCAGCCCCTAATATCGCCGCAAATCCCGGCGCCGTGCCATCGACAAACTCAACACCTCTTTTACGCAGTATTACATCATCCGCCGCGCCCAACCAGATGTTGCCGCCGGCAGTTTCTTCAGTCCCTGTATAAAAGTCCGGCTGTTCCAGGTAGCGAATGGCCTCGATAATTTCTTCGGAGAACAGGGTAGCCATTCCGGCATCCAGAGCAGGACCGAGGTATGGTAAGGCATGCTCTTCGCGAACCGGAGGAGGAAGCAAGTGACGGCATTTTTTTATGATCTGTTCCATATCGGCCAGCTTTTGGACCCTGGCTCCCAGAATGCCGTAAATAACCGGCAAAAAATAGGCGGTGTTAGGAAAGCCGACCGGTTCATTCAGACCATACACATCAACGGCCTTCTTCCATTTTTCTTCCGCCTGGCCGACTATTTTGTACGCTCCTCTGATAGCAGCAGACGCAATCACTTTAGACATCTTTCGGTCTCCCCTTTTTTATTTCTCCAAATCTCGCCGCATCGCCATATCGAAGAGCACGCGTTCACGGGCTTTATCTATACCCAGAGCTTTGCGCTTTTTGTCGATATGGGCGATCATCATCCGGGCCATTTTAACCGGATCGGGCTCGAAGTCCCATTTGCCTCCATAGAGCTTTTCAAAATCTTTGAATAAATAATCGGTCAGTTCCTGAGAACCGCTGGTCGGCCAGGTCACCCCAAAGACGGTATACACTCCGGATGCCACAAAATAGTGTCCGATCGAAACGGCCTTTTCACTCATCCATTCAGGGGCGGCGCCTGCGACCGGCAGATCACTGATATCGTCTCCCAGTCCACCTTCCTTGACCATCGCCGTCGCCGCAACCAGGATACGGCAGTTGTCCACACATGAACCCAGGTGGAGGACTGGAGGTATGCCCACCGTCTCACAGACTGAGGCAAGGCCGTCACCGGCGTATCTGGCTGCTTCAGGTACCATCAGTCCGGCTTTAGCAGTAGCCATTGCGCTGCAGCCTGTTTGCAGTACCAGCACATCATTCTTGATCAATTCTTTTACCAGGGTTACATGACCCTCATCATGAGTCACGCGCGCATTATTGCAGCCTACCACTCCGGCCACTCCGCGAATTCGGCCGTTGATAATATTGTCATTCAAAGGACGGTAAGAGGCCCGGTACAGCCCGCCCAGCAAATAGGTCACACTTTCATGACTGAATCCGGCAATCATATCTGATTTTTCCTGAGGAATCCGCACACCCTTTCCCCGGTTGGGGAAATTGTCGATGGCGGCTTTAACAATAGTCCTGGCCGATTCTACCGCATTTAAATCATCAAAATGAATGTAGGTGGAACCGGTAATATGAGCTCTTTCGTCAGTAGTAATCAATTTGGTGTGATAACATTCAGCTACATCGCTCAAGCCCTGCATAATGCACTGGACGTCGACTACCATGGCTTCAACCGCTCCGGTCACGATGGCCAGTTCCTGTTGCAGGAAATTTCCACCGATAGGAACGCCGTGACGCATCAATATCTCATTGGCAGTGCAGCACATTCCCACCAGATTAATACCTTTTGCTCCTTTAGTCCGGGCATAGTCAACCATCGCCGGATCCTGTGTAACCATTGCCAGCATCTCCGCCAGCGCCGGCTCATGGCCGTGAATAATTATATTGACGTCCTCTTCTTTCAATACTCCCAGATTGATCTGGCTGAGGACTGGCGCCGGGGTACCGAAAAGGATATCCTGAAGCTCCGTTGCCAGCATACTGCCCCCCCAGCCATCTGATAGGGCAACCCGCGTACTTTGACGCATCAAGCTCCGGTAATCCTGGTCCACCCCTATATGGGTCCGGTGCATGATCTCAACCACTTCCCGGTCAAGCCCCCGGGGTACTACTCCATTCTGTCGCCAGATTTCCTGTCTCTTTAACGGAGCTCGCTTGATAAAAAGCAGTTCGCCTTCCTGTTTGCCGAAATCAGCCATGGCGACTTCGGCAATATCTTTGGCAATTTCCTCATTAGAGCGGCTGCCGATCTGGATGCCCAGTTCAAGGGCCACTTGCAGCAGTTTTGGCTCATCTTTGATTTTATAACCGGGGGCTTTTCCATCCGCTACTGCTTTAAATAGTTCAACTACTCTCCGCCCGTGGTCCCCGTGGGCAGCGGTGCCGGCGGCTACCATACGGGCGAAGTTGCGTGCGGTGATAGTTTCCAGCGTAGCTCCGCAAACTCCCTTACGCTGGTTTTTTTGTTCACGGCTTTCCTCATCCCGCTGCGGCAGCGTAATCCGGCATGGTCCCATGGCGCAATTTTTACAGCAACTGCCTCTGGCTCCGATCGGACAGGGTTTATTTGTTTCTGCCCTATCAAAGACAGTAGAACAACCATCCTGACTGGCTTTTTCCAGCATCTCCAGAGTTGCTTTATCTACACTTTTATTTTGATCACCCGGCATCTCATTCACCTTCCTGATATTTACTTGTCAGTACCCATTAGTTCGTCAATCATATCCTTTACCAACCGGATGGCTTCCGGATGTCGCATAACAAGTATATCGGCTCCAGCCAGTGCCAGACACATTGCTGACATTGCTTCAAGCAGAATGCCCCGTTTGGCTGGGTCTCCCATTTTCGGGTCTTCCTGTTCGGAAATCTTGACTTCCTTGGTCTTCCAGGTTTCTTTGCTGATATTACAGACCAGTGGTAATTGGAGTTTATCATCGCTCTGAGTCAAACCAGCCATGCGAATCCTTTCCATTACTGAGTAGCAATATTCGATGCCGTAGCCGATACTGCTGACGGTGGGATCCATAAGCATTGAACTTTCCGCTATTCCCAAATTACCGATCAATATGTTCAATTGCTTCGCCAGGTTTATATCAATGGGACTGGAGGCTATAATAGTATGCTGATAGGCAAGCGCGGCTGCGCCTATTTTCTTATAGTTCTTCTCCTCCAGCGGGCCCATGATCAGTTTTTGCCCCTGACAGGCCTCAGCAACAGCACGCAGGACTTCAGTATCTTTTTCAATATTGGCGGTACCCCAGACAATTAATGGCACATTGATTGCCTCAGCTACACGTCTGACTATGACAGCGGTTTCTTCGGCGCTCCGGTTTAAACCGTTAGGATCAGAACCGACTAATTGAAGGCATATCATTTCCGCCTGATAGTCTTCAATACACTTCTGTGCCCAGGCAACCGGATCACCGGTTACACCTTTAAAAGGTTCCAGGGCTGCTGGAGCCCAATCTGTTGGATCCATATCCCAGACTTCCATGGCGATCCTGGGTTTATGCGGCATTTGGCCTTCAAAAAGATAAAAGGGGTAACAGCTTTCCCCTCCTACGGTAATTGACCTACTTTCATTACCTATTTTTATTTCTTTGACCTTACCGTTATAGGTTGTTTCAGGTATTTCGATGGCCATACTTGCCTCCTTTGAAATCGCACTGCAAAGTATCAGTTCTATCGTTTAGAGTCCGGTATTTCATCCGCTCTGATTTACCGAATAAAATTAGTTTATCAAGCAGGCGTCTTCCTCTTCTCACTGCCAAACCCTTCCAGATCATGAAAATAGCGTTGTCCGGTCTTCAGATATTTTAAAATTTCGTCCCGGTTGGTCAATTTCTGACTCCAGCGCCCCTGGTTCTCACCCAGAGGTTTGCCTTTCTCATAAGTTGCCCCCAGTACTTCCACTTCTTCTCTTCCGGAGGATTTCACTTTGTATATCTCATCCCTAGAAATTTCACCTCATGCGGAACATTCTAACTTAAAATAACCTGTATTGTCCCTATTTCGACAATAATTGATTGAAAAAACGATCGATTGCCTGTACCGCGGGACTGGCATCCGGTAAGTCCAGGATGGATTTCATGGCCAGATCATATTGATTAATTTGATCATCAAGCGGAATAATGGCATTCAGCTCCAGTCCCAATTTATCCATTTCATCAGCAACCAGAGGGTCCAGTTGGGCCGGGACCATATTAATAATAATTGACTGGTGTTTTATTCTGAGCTTTAATTCTCGAACCAGTTCCTTTATCCTGGCGAGCGTCCGAACTCCTCTGACGGAATGGTTGGACACTATTAACAATTCATCGATATCCTGGGTAGTGCCGCGGCTGAGATGCTCCATCCCTGCTTCGTTGTCCATGACGATATAGGCATAATTTTCGGATAGCCGGTCGACAAATTTTCTCAGTACCGTATTGGGATAACAATAACATCCCTGGCCCTCAGTCTTGCTCATGGTCAACAAATCAAAATAACGGCTTTCAAGCAGAAGCGTATTTAACTGCCACTCCAGGTATGCGTCCTTGCTCATACCAGACGGAATATCGATTTTCTCTCTCTGGAAACGATCCAAAATCATTCCGACGGAGTTTTTAACTTCCATTCCGAGGGCTTCTCCCAAATTGGCATTCGGATCGGCGTCAACTGCCAGAATCGGTTGAAGATCATGATTTCTCAAATAACGAATAATCAGCCCGCAGAGTGAAGTCTTGCCGCTTCCTCCTTTGCCGGCGACTGCGATTGAAAAAACCAATAGGCTACCTCCTGCCTTATTAATAGACCGGGAATTTATTTCCGGATAGTCGGATGATGTTGGTTTATCAAATTCTGGAAGATATTTCCGGTCTCCAGCTTTATACGGGGGCTGGAATCTAAAGAAAAACTACCTGCGATTTCAGAATCGATAAGCGCAGCGTCGTAGGGGATAAATCCAATAAATTCAAAACCGGATAGTCCATTTATAATAAAATCGCGGTCGTTCTGATTGCGGATTTTATTTCCCACCACCGCGATATTGGTCAAACCAATATCGGCGGCCAGTTTTCGAATCCTGAAAGCCGTATCGAGACTTTTTCGGCCGGGCTCAACCACGATTATCAGCTTGTCCACCGCTTTAGCAGTGGCGCGTCCCAGATGTTCGATGCCGGCTGCCATATCCAGCACCACTACTTCATCACTTCCTACCAGTAAATGCATAAGCAAAGCCTGAAGCAAGGTATTTTCCGCGCAATAACAACCGCTGCCTCCGCGTTTGACCTTGCCCATAACCATTACACGAATGCCATGCATCTTCTGAGCGTATTTATCTGGTATATCGGATACTTCAGGATTCAATTTAAACATGGAACCGGGCTGGCCGGGTTTTACTCCGGTCCTTTCTTCGATAAGGTCTTTCATCTCAGAAATCGGAACAATTTCCTCAGGATGGGGAAACCCAAGTGAGGCAGCCAGATTGGTGTCCGGATCAGCGTCGATCGCCACCACAGAATAGCCGTTGGCTGCAAATTCCGTGGCAAGCATAGCGCTGAGCAACGTTTTACCGACTCCGCCTTTTCCTGATATAGCCAGTTTCATTTAACGCATTTCCTTACTGATAGTTGAAAGTGAATATTCAGGTATTAAGAAGCAACTAGTAGTTTCCACTATATCAGAATTTTTCCATCTTGAGTATATTCTCATCACGAAGATATCATCAACGACAAACCCTGTCCTTTCCAGAAATTGCTGCCTGACGTCAGGCTGATTTTCCACTAAAGAACAGGATCACTAATCATTTTTCCTCTCTGAAAAGAGTTTTTTATATTTCTATAAAAAAATTAATTTTGACTGAAATACCCGGCTGTTTATATCGTTTCCAGCAGCCTCAACCGTCGTTTTACTGATTTCTGACCGCTAAAGGAACCTGAAACATTTTTTTGTTTGAAAATGTAGCTATCAAACGCCCATTATCCTGAAAATGGTAGTATTATTAGGGACAGGAACGGTTGGAAAGGAGTAATTTTACATTTGTATGGAAAAGACAAAATCAATCCGGGAAACTTTTCGTGTGAGATTTATTCCCGATAATATCGAGGTTAATGTTTCTCGCGGGACTAACCTGCTGGCGGCTGCGGAAAAAGCCGGGCTGCTGGTAAATGCCTCCTGCGGCGGGATGGGGGTTTGCCAAAAATGTAAAGTAATAATTCAGAAAGGCGAGGTTAACGTACAGAGGAGCGAACGCCTGTCAAGCCGGGAATATGATCAAGGGGTAAGATTAGCCTGTCAAAGTGAAGTAATCAGTGATCTTATTGTTGCTATTCCTTCCGAGTCCAGGATTGAAAGAAACAGCAAGCCTGTTGAAACCAGGAAACCCATCAATGCCAGTCCCTCCGGTTTAAAACCAAGACCTCCCCTTCAGAAGTATTACTTGGAACTTGTTCCGCCCTCTCTGGACGACAATGCCAGCGATCTGTTCCGTTTGCTGGATTATATAAAATCGCATTTTAAACTGCCGAAATTGCGGCTGGACCTGGATGTAATCAGGAAATTATCCGCAACCCTCAGGGAAGCTGATTGGAAAGTGACCGTTTCCACTCTGGTAGATTCCTATATGCCTCTCAATAAAAAGGCATATTGGACTCGAATCATTAATATAGAGGCTGGAGATACCCGCGCTAAAAACCTGGCTTTAGCGGTTGATCTGGGAACAACCACTGTCTGCGCCCAGATGTTGGACCTGAATCAAAACCGGATTGTGGCCACCGCTACCGTATTCAATAAACAGAAAAGCTATGGGGATGACGTCATAACACGTATCGCCTATTGTCAAAAACCGGAAGGGTTAACCAGGCTTCAAAAAAAGGTCGTTGAGTCGATTAATGAGGCCATCGATATCCTTATAAAAGAGAGTCCTGTAGATCGAAAAGACATCGGGCATATCGCCCTGGCAGGCAATACCACCATGCAGCAAATACTTTTGGGACTGGACCCTAAAAATATCCGGCTGTATCCCTATATTCCTACCGCTAATTTTCTGCCGCTGGTCAACGCCGCCTCTCTCGGCCTTGATGTCGCTGAACACGTCAATCTTTATACTTTTCCTTCCATATCCAGTTACGTGGGAGGTGATATCGTTTCCGGTGTTGTTTCGGTTGGCATTCACCGGCAAAAGAAAATTACCTATTATCTGGATATCGGAACCAACGGAGAAATTGTTTTGGGCAATTCAGAATGGATGGTGTCAACTTCCTGTTCCGCCGGTCCGGCTTTTGAAGGCGGGGGTATTTTATGTGGTATGGTGGCTATTCCCGGAGCCATCCAGGGCTTTTCAATCGCCGGTATTGCCGGAGAGCCTGAAATCAAAGTGATTGGAGACGTTAAACCTGCGGGTATCTGCGGGTCCGGTCTGATCAGTATTATCGCCGATTTTCTTATCTCCGGCATCATAGACCGCAACGGTAAATTTCAAACCGGCCGGCCGGTCCCCCGCATCCGCGAAGGCATGTACGGACTGGAATACGTAATCGCCCGGGCCGAGGAAACGCAGACCGGAAAAGATATCGTAATTACTGAAATCGATATTGAAAATTTGATCAGGGCCAAAGCTGCGATGTATGCCGGCTGCCAGACTTTATCAGAATGCGTCAACGTCAATGCTTCTGATTTTGAGCAGGTGATTATCGCGGGAAATTTTGGGAATAGTATGAATATTGAAAAAGCCATTACCATCGGTTTACTGCCGGATATCCCCAGGGATAGATTCATTTTTATCGGTAACGGATCGCTGGCCGGGGCCAGGCTGGTCAATTTTTCAAGCAGTGTGTTGAATTGGTCTCTTGAAGCCGCCCAAATGATGACAAATATTGAGTTAAGCGATAATGTCAATTTCAACGCTAATTATACCGCAGCTTTATTTTTACCTCATACCAATGATAAAATATTCCCCTCGGTAGTGAATCTTTTGAGTCACGGTGAAAATAACGAAAACTCCTGAAAACTAATAAATTGCCCATAATAGACGAATTATAATCAAAGCAGAATTCAAGAGGATGTTTTTGTCCAAATTGCGGAATATCAGCGGGCAGGATTAAAGATATTCAGGTCATACCGTGACACAACTGGATGCAGAAGAGAGAAAAACATGGACAGACCGGACCAAACGAACAAGAAAACCGGCATTTACAGGTACCGGGAAGTAGCCCCGGACGTCTACTATATGGAGGTAGGGAAGGGTTTCAACCGGTCCAACGTTTTCTTCGTACGGTCCGGACCCTCGTGGGTCTTGATTGATACCGCATCGGCGAATTGCGGACGGATAATCCGGCAAAGCGCGGAGTTGTTGTTTGGAGCGGATGCCCGGCCTGCTTCGATCCTGCTGACGCATGACCACCCCGATCACGCAGGATCAGCTCTCGAACTGGCACGCCTGTGGGACTGCCCGGTTTATGTTCATCCTGACGAATTGCCCCTGGCGACAGGAGGTCTTTTAACTTTCGAGAAGTACGCTAATCCCCTGGACCGCTGGATTGTCCTGCCCTTGCTGCGCATGATGCCTCGACGACAGGTTGAGTCGATTATCTCGAAATCCAGTCTCAAAGGTGTTGTGCAGGTATTCGATCCGGGCGCTGCTGTTCCGGGTCTGCCGGACTGGGAGTGTATCCCCGCGCCGGGCCATACACCGGGCCAGGTTGCTTTCTTCCGCAGAAGTGATCGCATACTGATTACGGGCGATGCCGTCGTGACCGTCGACCTTAACTCGTTCCTGGGGATTTTATTATGGGGTTTACGGATAAACAGGCAGAAAGTCTCGGGACCACCCCGCTACTCAACCTGGAATTGGGCAGCAGCTAAAAAGTCTGTCGCTATCCTGGCTGATTTGGCACCATGCGTGATTGCGTCAGGCCACGGTGAACCTGCGCCAGGCCCTCTGACTGCACAAGAATTACGAGTCTTTGCCGATCGCTTTTCAGGTCCGGCAGCCAAAAGGCAGGCTGAGAGAGGAGACCGATGACTACCCCTATGACTTACAGTGGATTTGTTAAAACCGGACGGGGTGGCGGCGTGAATGCGATGTCTGCCCCCGGTACTCTCGATGATATCCAGCATTTAACCGGATTAAGAGTTGTTCCTGTTACCCTGAACCTGGACCTTACCGAACCGCTCGACCTCAGGCTGTTGAGGTATGTCAGCTTTGCGGATTTGGGTTGGGACTTTAACCCAGCCAGCCAGGGTATCCGGTTCAGGGGTAAAACCGGCATGTACTTCCGGAAGACTGTTATAACCGGTGATTACTCTGCCTGCGTTCTCTCCTTCATCTGGGTCAACGATCCCTTTACTGATATTGAGATTATCAGTCCCTTTCATTTGCGGACCGTTCTTCATCTTAAAGACGGCGACCTGGTAAACTTAACTCTGGAATAAGTTGTGGTTGAGGATAGACAGCCCGGAGATGGTTCGATCCGGGAATGGAGAACAGCGGCTCCGGACGGAGTCAACCTGTCATTATAAAAAATTATCAGCCTGCGCATTGGCTGGTAAATTTTTCAAGCAGTGTATTGAATTGTTCTCTTAAGGCCGCCCAAATGATGACTAATATTGAGCTAAGCGACAATGTCAATTTCAACGCCAATTATATCGCAGCTTTGTTTTTACCTCATACCGATGAAAAATTATTCCCTTCGGGCCTGAACCGCTTTAGTCACGGCCAAAATACAAAAGGTCCTGAAGATTTTTAAATTGCCCATAACAAACGAATAGTATTCAAAGCAGAATTTAAAAAGGTGTTTTTATTCAAATTTCGGAATATCAGCGGGAAGCCCTACCCGCATGAAGAACCGGGCAAATGCCTGAGAGAGATGCTCACGGTAGGGGGGCAATAGCCTCAGCCGTTTTGATTGAGCGCTGGCAATTGCGATAGCCCTGTTTTTGGGTAATTCAAATACTCTATAAAAAGTGATAATTCGAAAGTCACGCCTAAAATCTGTTTTATCGCATCTATTAAGAATGTGATAACCAACTACACGGCCATTTCGAAGATCTTCAAGACCTCTGGAAGTTCTAAAATGCGATACTTCTTGCCTGGCATCCGATAATGTCCAAATAGGGCAAACTAAAATATTCCGACATACCTCTTTGGTAATATCGCAACTTTGGGTTAATACGATAACGTCATGAGTCTCTACCACGCTTTTAACATTATCTGACTGTTCTTCATCAGGTAAAGCAAGATAGATATCGACATTCTCAAGTATATCACCCTGCTGAAGATCATTATCCCGGATAATTTCGAACCAATCGTATTTGGGCATTTTAGTTCTCTATATCAGAATAAAGATCGATAGGACTGGACTCAAATTTAGCCCTCCTCCTGCTTTCTATTTTAAGCTCAACCATTCTTGTACGTTTTGGTTCAGGCATCTCTGAAAGTTCTATCTCTACCTCTACAGGCAATGGTGATATATAACTATTTAGAGCGTTATCAAAATTATCTACCTCCAGTTGTCTTGGAGGGATTGGTGATGTACGCAATTTCGCTCTACGTTTAGCAATCAAATCGACAGTCATAATATTCCCCCCCATATTTCCTCAAACAATTCGCTGTGACGTTTACAATTAAATAACGATTCGGTCAAAAACAGCTTCATATCATCACCCGAATATTCTACTATTTTATTATTTTCGATTGCAGCCCATAAAAATAGAAATACACCAGGAATATTCTGTAAGCTGAATTCTGAGAATTCATTCCTCAGTTGTCCGGTTTTCATTGCTCCACTTTGGTGATGAAGAATCGAGTCTTTTATTTTCATGTCTAAGATAACACTAGAATCAAATACATTATGCCAAACGGATTTCTGAGCGATAAAATTTTCTCTATATTTTTGTTCAAGTAATTTGAAACTGTATTGTTCGGCAGGTAATATCCAATGTGTAATAAACTCTTTTTTTGATAACTTCCCTATGGGCGCTATCTTATTAATAGTCTCTATTAAAGCTGCCATTTGTATAATACTTTCATCATAATTAGAAATAGACTCTGTTACTACACGGCATGAGTTAATATCCCAGGTGACCACTTGCCTTTTCCTTTTTGATCTAAACTCAACTCCAGGTTCAATCGGCTCTTTTTCAGTTGGCGTTTTTCCTGTAAGTGCTTTATGAAGTTTTTGAGATATTGAACAAGAGGCGAATTCTTCAACGAATTCTATTGCTACTTCGATATGAATAAGTCGCAATTACATCTCCCTAAACCTGATTTATCTCGTTAATGATATTTCTTTGATTTGATAACGCTCCCAGCCTGCCGGATAACTCTTTATTTCCCTCGCAACCACATCATACCACATTTACTGACCTTCCAGAACTAAAAATTTGATCATGCCACATAGTCTGAAAGGCCATTACTAAAAATTAGATCGACGATATCCGGCATTTAACCGGATTAAGAGTTATTCCCGGCACCCTGAATCTGGACCTTACTGAACCATTCGACCTCAGGCTGTTGAGGCATAAGTTAATCACCGTTTTAACTTTTTGTTTCAAGGGCTATAATATTGTCAGCTTTTAGTAAAAACCACGGGCATTAATAGCCACGTATCAGGAAATTATCACAATCAATTTATCCGGCGTAAATTGTTATCTCCTTAAAACAGGAGAATGCTTTACTCTGATTGATACGGATTATTCCGCCAAACGCGCCTCCCTGGAAAATCGGCTGAAGGAACTGGGATGCCAGCCCGGTAATTTGAAGCTTATCATCCTTACTTATGGTGATACCGATCATGCCGGCAACTGCGTTTATCTCAGGAAAAAATATGGAGCTAAAATAGCCATGCATGCCGCCGATGCAAAAATGATGGAAACCGGGGACATGTCCGTGAACAGAAAAAACAGACCGGATAAAATGTCGCCGGTCTTTAAAATTTTCTCGCGGGTATTTCCCCTGTTTATCAAGACGGGTAAATTCGAAGTTTTTATTCCGGATTTTACCATTGATGAAAGTTTTGAATTATCAGCCTGCGGGTTTGATGCAAGGATTATTCACCTCCCCGGACACTCCAAAGGATCAATCGGGATTCTGACCTCCGAAAGCAGCCTGCTTTGTGGAGATTTCTTATATAATATGCTGGGTTTCAGTTACATCGATGATTTGTCCGACTTCAGAAGCAGTATAGAAAAACTAAAGAAACTAAACGTAAATATGGTATACCCGGGCCATGGCAGGCCTTTTTCAATGGAGGGCCTCCTGAGGAAATACAATTAAACCGCCTTTAATTCTTGGTTGTCTTCCGGAATATTTTCCTGTAAACATTGTATACTTTGGGGACTATATATGAAATTGACAACATCTGAAACCAATTGTATTATAAGGAAAATATTATTGCTGTTTCCCTTTCCCCGGCTTTGTGCATTCCATTCAACAGGAAAATAGGCATCATATTTACGGACGTATACGAGCAATGAAATTGAGGGAAGATCCCGGACCACCGGAGCGTATCACGGCATATGGATATTCCCGTTTGTAGCAAAAACGGATGATTCATCGAATCATGAGACTTAAAAGGAGATAAACCAGTGAAACGAATTGCAGTGGATATGGGAGGTACCTTTACCGATCTGGTCTATCTTGATGACGATACGATGCAGGTCGTTACCGGAAAAGCCCGCAGCACGCCCCATGACATCGGACAGGCGGTTATGGATGTCATCCAAAAGATGAAGATCGATTTGTCCGATGTCGAGCTGTTCATCAACGGCACCACCGCCGGACTTAACGCCGTTGCCCAGCGTAAGGGATCGAAGGTCGGACTGATTACCACCAGTGGTTTCATAGATGTCCTGGATGCGACCGGTCAGCGCAAAGAAGTATATAACTATTTATGGAAAAAACCGGAAACGCTGGTACCGCGCTATTTACGCGCCGGAATAAGTGAAAGAATGGGATATGACGGCAGTATCATCAAGCCCCTGGATACTGAAGATGTAAAAAACGCGGTGAGCAAATTTAAAGAGAACGGCGTGGAGGCTATAGCGGTTTGCCTGCTGCACTCTTACGCCAATCCGGAGCACGAAAAAAGGACCGGAGAGATAATTCACGAACTCTGGCCGGAAGTGCTGGTCTCCTTGAGCTACCAGGTTGCCCGCCAGAGCGGTGAGTTCGAGCGGACAAGCAGCACGGTTATCAGCGCCTACATGGCAAAAGCCATCATGGGGTATCTTTACCGCCTGGACAAAAACCTGAAAGATGAATATTTCAACGGACACTTGCTGATATTGGGTCCCAGCGGTCTGATGGGGGCTGAAACCGTAAAAGAGAATCTGCTGTATACGCTGGCTTCAGGCACTGTGGGCGGAGCAGCCGGAGCGGCATATCTGGCCGGGTTATGCGGGATAAAGGACTTCGTGACCATGGACGTGGGAGGTACCAGTTTTGATGTCTCCCTGATAAAAGACGGGGCCAGCCTTGAAAGACACCGGACGGAGATCATGGGATATCCCCTGCTGATGTCAGGTGTTGAGGTGGACAGCATCGGCGCAGGCGGCGGCAGTATTGCCCGCGTCGATGAGGCGGGTCTGCTGACCGTGGGTCCGGAAAGCGCAGGTGCAAATCCCGGACCGATGGCCTATGACCAGGGAGGTACCGAACCAACGGTAACCGACGCTGCGGTAGTCAACGGACTGATAGACCCCGCTTATTTTCTGGGGGGCGAGGTGCGTCTGAACTACGACCTGGCAGTCAGCGGCGTTACGAAAATTGCGGATAAACTGGGAATAAGCCTCAACAAGGCAGCCGACGGCATCCTGGCGGTAGCCAGAAACAATATGACTTCCGCTACTACTGAAAAACTCCTGCGGGAGGGTTACGACCCCCGTGAATTTTCCATCATGGCCTTCGGCGGCGGAGGAGGCCTTTTCGCCAGCCACATCGCCAGGGATATGTCGGTCTCGAAGGTAGTTGTCCCCAATGGTCCGGGAGTGTTCTGCGCCGGCGGAATCCTCACCATGGATATTGTACACAGCTATGCCAGGGCCTACAGCACCTCTCTGAATACAGTGGACCTGCGGGAAACAACGGATATTTACCGGGATATGGAGGATGCGGCCCGGAAAATCCTTCTCATGGAAGGCATCTCCGAAGACAAGATTGAGTTTGTTCGCTCGCTGGACATGGGTTATGAGTTCCAGCGTCATTATCTGGAGACCCCCGTGCCGGGCGGGCTCCTGGATGATAGTGCCAGGCAGGTGATTGCCGGGTCTTTTGAAAACCTGCACAAAAAACGCTACGGACATCGCATCGCTGCGCCCCTGATAACCGCCAATATCCGCCTGAAGGCCATCGGGAAAATAAAGGACGTCCCGCTGAGCGAAATCAAGATGGGCCAAGAAGTCCCGGCCGGCGCCAGGAAACCCTCCAGGAAGGTATTCCTGGACGGCAGTTTCACGGATACTCCCATCTTCGAGAGAGCGGGGCTTTTATGCGGAAACGTGATCGAAGGCCCGGCCATCGTGGAAGAGCCCTACCATACAACCATCGTAATGCCGGGACAAAGGCTGGAAGTTGATAAATTCGGAGATCTGGTGATCCTGATAGGAGGCAAATAAATGGCTAAAGTAGACCCGATTACCTTTGCGGTGGTACAGAATAAGCTGCTTTCCGCGGCCAACGGCATGCTGGATGTGGCCTCCAGCAGCGGCGTCTCCTCTTTCATCGGCCAGGTCCGGGACTGTTCTTTCGCCATTCTTGACCAGGATGCGGGCATTATCGCACAGTCAATCGGCATCCTCCTGTTCCTGGGAAGCCTGGGACCGGGAACAAAAAATTGCATCGATGTCATCGGTAAGGAAAACATTGAACCTGACGACGTGATCATCTCCAACCTGCCGGATGTAACCGGCAGCCATTCTTCCGACGCTATCCTTTTCACTCCCATATTTTATAAGGGAAAGATTTTCGGCTACGCTTCCACCAAGGCCCACTGGCAGGATATGGGGGCTAAAAATACCTACCCGGTGGACGCCACCAACATCTATGAAGAAGGTCTGCGAATTCCGCCGGTCAAGCTCTTCAGGAAAGGCATCCTGCAAAAGGAGGTCCTCGACATCATCAGGTGGAACTCACGCGCTCCCGATCAGGTCTGGGGAGACATCCAGGCCCAGATCTCGGGCTGCCGCTACGCGGAAAACCGCGTCAGGGAAATACTGGACCAGTACGGAATCGATCAGATCAGGGATATTGTCCGCGAGATGTACGATTACAGCGAACGCATGACCCGCCTGGCGATCGAGAAGATCGGCGATGGCGTCTGGAGCGCAGAAGACATCATCGATAACAACGGCATAGACCTGGACAAACCCATAAAAATCAAGGTCACGGTGACGGTCAGGGACAGCGACATCACGGTTGATTTCAGCGACTCCGATCCCGAGCAAAAGGGCCCCATGAACGGACTATGGGTCACCACGCTGTCCGCCGCCAGGATGTCCATCAAAGCCCTGACTACTCCCCACCTTACCGCCAACGAGGGCTGCAACCGGCCGGTTACCGTCATTGCGCCGAAAGGATGCGTTTATAACGCCGGACCCACAGCCCCTTCTTTCCTCTGCGGCGATGTCGCCTCTACCATCCTTGAGTTGATAAACAAGGCCATGTGGCAGGCAGTCAGTGATAAAGTGCCGGCCTGTTCCGGGGGAAGCGTCTGCGGAGGCGGATACTATGGCATAGACCCCCGTACCGGCAGGCAGTGGGCTACCCTCTCTTCCCCCGCCATCGGCCAGGGAGGAGACTGTTTCGGCGACGGTGACAGCTACAGCGGGCATCACTCTATCGGCGGGGGCAGCGGTTCTAATTTTGAAGTGTTCGAGTCCTCGTTTCCCCTTTTCGTGGAAAATTTCGAGCTTATACCTGACAGCGGCGGCGCCGGGAAACACCGCGGAGGCCTGGGCATGGAGCTGAATGTACGCGTACTCCATCCTTCTACCCTGTTCCGCTTTATCGAGAAGGCCAGGGCTGAGCATTTCGGCCTGGACGGAGGAAAACCCGGCCTGAGGAACTACGCTGTCGTCAAGTCCGGGAGCAAGGGAGAGTTCGAGGTATTGAAGATAGCCGGCCTGGACCTGGAGCCGGACGATATAGTCAGCGCCATCGGAGGCGGCGGGGGAGGCTATGGCAACCCCCTTGAGCGTGATCCGCAAGCCGTGCTCAGGGATGTTATCAACGGATACGTTTCAATCGAAGGTGCTCGCCGGGACTATGGTGTCGTTATCGATCCCGGCAGTCTCCGTATCGACATCCGGGCTACCCATGAACTGAGGAGCAAGTCAACTGGGTGAGAAAGAGATAGTCATACAATGTTATTATAGTACAATTACTCAGGTTATGACCTGACTTTTACAGTTAGCCTACCACATTAACCAGGAAGAACAAAATAAATCCTTCTGACATTTGCAGTTAGCCTACCAAAATTAGC
>JAFGOB010000090.1 GCA_016926695.1 Dehalococcoidales bacterium
AACCGGCCCGCACGGACCTCTGAAAGAAAACGATCCTGTGTAATTCTGACATCATGATAGATATAAACTTAAAATAAGCAAGCATTTTACATAGCATAGTAGTAACGAGCCAGAGCAGACAGAAGAGAAGGCTGCCCTATGAAGGTAATGGACCTGCGTGACATCTGGAATCGTCCGGCCTTATTTCAGGGGTTGGTTCATTCAAAGAATGTAACCAAATGGGACTGGTCTATCAATGACGGTTTAAATGTTGTGTTTGGAGGTTGTTTTATATTTAGTGAATTAACAATTGGGATAAAAGCAAAAACGAATATCAATACTCCTAACAAAATAATTGGTAATAATGTGATAAAAATTATTTGTGATTTTCTGATGCTCGGGTATTTTTTTAATAATAAAGGTTCAAGCCACTTTTTTAGTGGTAAAGTAAAATACATCAGGATCAAGCCCGTGAATATCCAGGCAATAGCCTTAAAATAGGGTGAAACATGCCCTAATAATTCACCGCCTACCCATAAGAACACTTCAAGAACAGTGGCAGTAATCCATTTTTTGAGGTTGCTACTTTTTGTTTTGGTAGTAGTATTAATATTTGGCTTTATATCAACCTTTTGGGTATATTTATTGAGCTTATCCAGTTTTTTATTATCTGAGGATCTTATCTTCCATTTCTTCCGGCTTTTTTTGCCCACTAGATTTTCACCTTGCACATAAATCGTATAAGCTTATTGTAACATCTTGAAAAGAGTTCAGGTATTTTTTCTTAACGGCAAATTTTATGTCAACATGAAAACTAGCTCTTGACAAACTGTCTCTATTGTAACTATACTTAGTAAGTATTTACTAAGTAACAAAATAGAGGGAAAGGGATGGATTCTCAAAATAGGGGCCATGAACGCTTAACGGGCGAAGACCGCAGGATGCAGATCATAGATACCGCACTGACGCTCTTTGCCGAAAAGGGTTTTGCAGGGACCCGCACAAGGGAGATTGCAGAGGCTTCCGGCATCAGCGAGACCCTCATTTTTCAGCATTTCAAGACCAAGGACGAGCTTATACGGACCTCCCTGGCTTTACTGCTGCATCCACGTGCGATCAGCGGAGAACTCACGGCCTATCTTAAACAGGTGCAGGATGATGCCTGCTTCTTCCGGACGGTTGCTTCTCATTTTATTGAACACAATCTTAAAGACCCCAGGATAATGAAGCTGGCCCTGCATACTGCCCTGGAGGGAGGCAAATTCGGGGAAAAAACCAGGGTGGATGAGGCCGGCCCTTCCATGCTCGATCTGATAACCGGTTATATCAGGAAGCGGATTGATGAGGGTGCTTTTACTCCCGTTAATCCCGAGATTACTGCCCGGCTTTTTGTGGAGGCAGTCTTCATGTATATAGCGGACAAGACGACGGAGATAAGCGGACCGCCGCTGCCATTTTCCGACGAAGAAGTAGTGGAAACACTGGTTAATGTTTTTCTAAGGGGGATCACTGTGAATAAAGCCAGATAAATCTTAGTTTGAGGGAGAGTCTCTTTTTTTTTCTATAAAAGTTAGATTATACTAACAAAAGGAGGAATAACGTGAGATGATGACACGGGGAATAAAACAGGATGAACGTATTAATCAGCGGCGCTGGTGGATATTCGCGGTGCTTGCGCTGGCGGTGTTGATCGTGGTAATCGATCATACCATTTTAAATGTAGCGTTGCCGACTTTGCAGCGGGAGCTGGGGGCAGCGATGTCGGAGCTTCAGTGGATGATTGATGCCTACAGCTTGGCTTTTGCCACGCTGCTGCTTACCATGGGTACCATGGGTGATCGCATCGGCCGGGCGAAGGTCTTGCGCACAGGTATGGTAGTATTCGGGTTGGCCAGCCTGGGCGCCGTATTCGCCAGTACGGCCGATCACCTCGTAACGGCGCGAGTGTTTATGGGTGTCGGCGCGGCCATGATTATGCCGGCGACGCTGGCAATAATCATCAATATTTTCCCCCCCGATAAACGCGGTAAAGCCATAGGCGCCTGGGGAGCCATGAACGGCGTTGGTGTAGCCCTGGGTCCTCTCTTGGGTGGTCTGCTCCTTGAGCATTTCTCCTGGAGTTCCGTGTTTTTTATCAATATTCCTATCGTTGTCATAGCCGTGGTCGCCGGATGGTTCCTGATACCGGACAGCCGCGATCCCAAACCGCGCCAGCCTGATATCCCCGGTACGGTCCTTTCCGCCGCGGCATTGTTCATGCTGGTATTCGGTCTCATAAAGGGCAGCGATTGGGGCTGGGGGCATGCCGGTGTAATCGCAATATTAGCAGCATCCGTAGCTGCCGGCCTGTTATTTATCCTCTGGGAAAAGAGGAGCGCTGAGCCGATGCTGGACCTCGGCTTGTTCAGCAATCCACGCCTGTCGGCAGGCTCCGGCGGAATCGCTTTGATGACGGTGATCATGTTCGGCACGCTTTTCGCTCTCACAATGTATATGCAGTTCGTGAAGGGCTATTCTGCACTGGAGACCGGAATCCGTTTTCTGCCGATAGCTTTCGGCTATGCCCTGGGCTCAATGGCAAGCAACCGCTTCGTCAACCGGCTGGGCACCAAAGTCGTGGTCGTCGCAGGGTTTCTGGGTATCGCGATAATTGCCCCTATTGCCGCATTCTGGCAGACCGGTACTCCTTACTTACAGATTGGTCTGCTGCTTGGTATATTCAGCTTTTTCATGGGCAGCATTATGGCGCCTTCCATTAGTGCTATTCTGGGGGCTATACCGAAGGCCCGCTCCGGTATAGGGTCGGCCGTTAACAGCGTGGCCTTCCAGGTCGGCGGAGCGCTCGGTATCGCCGCCCTGGGTTCGGCGCTCAGCACCGTCTACAGGGCGGAGATGGCTTCAGCCCTGTCGAATGTCTCTTTCCTTCCGGCTGAAGTTTTGAAAGTGGCTGAAGAATCGGTTGGGGCGGCGGTAACGGTGGCTGGCAGGTTGCCGGCCGCGGTCCAGTTTCCATTGATACAGGCTGCCGGAGAAAGCTTCATGGAGGGCTGGCAGGTGGTCCTGCTGGTGATCATTTGCATCGGCGTACTGGGTGCTGTATTGATCCTGAAATTCATGCCGTCCCGCGAGAGGATTTCGGAACAGCCGGAGCAGCTTTCCGCCAGCGAATATGGCAATGACGGAGATGTTTGTCAGCACAATCAAAAGACGGTATTATAAGTATCTCCGGCGAAAAGCTGGTCGAAGGTACAGTTTCCGGACTGTACTGCGGGATAAAACAAAAATAGACTTCCGGGGGATGTTAAAAAGCCGGTTTGTTACGTATAATCGTTGATAGAAAATAATTGGCACCGGAACGAGGCTGGAACTTATGAGCAGGCAGATAAAACGACGTGTGGACTTTGACCATCCTTCATTTCTGTTTAGGTTTGAGGATAAAATCAAGTACCTTGTGGGCAGCCGGTTTTACTATGAAGGGGAATTCAGGAGACTGGGAATCAAGGGCGGCGAGAACGTGCTTGATTTCGGCTGCGGGGGTGGTGTGGCTTCCCTCTGCCTGCTTAAACATCTGAATAAAAACGGGCGTGTTCTGGGGATAGATACCTCCGGCTACTGGGTAAACATAGCCAGGAAAAGACTGGAGAAATATCCCAATGCGGAGTGCCGGACCGGTGATGTCCGGAAACTGCACCTGCCGCAGGAATCCTTCGACCTTATCATCATTTTTCAGGTCCTGCATGAGATTGATCCTGGGGAAAGAGCGGATACCCTGACAACACTTTCCGGCTTGTTGAAAGAAAACGGGAAAATATTCCTGAGAGAGCCTCTTAAAATCTCTCACGGCATACCGCTGCGGGTAATCCGCTCGCTGCTGTCCGGCGCCGGGCTGAAGGAGGTCTCCTTCACCGAGAACGGAACGGTTTACCGCGGGATAGCTGTCCGGGCCGATTGATTCTGATCGATACATCATTATGTGGATAAGCCCCCCTCTTGACAAAAAGGTGGCGGTGTCTATAATAATATCTAGATATATCTAGATATTATTTAAATTTAGGTTACCGAATGTTAATATAGGGAGGTTGGAAGGATGTTTGGTAGAGATTGGTTTGATCACTCTTCACGCAGGAGTTCCTCTTTTCAAAAGGGAGACCTGAAGTATATATTGCTGAGCATGATAAAGGAAAGACCACGGCACGGCTACGATATCATCCGCGAGCTTGAATTGCAGTCGCACGGTTTCTATAAGCCCAGTCCGGGTGTTGTCTACCCTACTCTCCAGATGCTGGAAGAGATGGGATATATCAGGTCCGTCGAGGAAGAGGGGAAAAAGGTTTATTCGATTACGGATGAAGGACTTGCTTTCCTGAAAGAAAAACAAGATGTGGCTGGTTTTGTGAAGGACCGCATAACACGCCGGTGGAGTTTTAGTAACATAGGCCGCATGGCCATGGTGATGAAGGAATATCACGAGCTGGAACACCTGCTGGGAAGGAATATGAGGGGCCTGGATGAAGAGCGTGTGGAGAGGATCCGGGAAATACTTATCCGGGCTTACCGGGATATAGAATCCGTGTTGAGAGAATAATATACGCGGCCCGTCTCCGCATGCCGGGCGGCTAATGAGGTTGTTTGCCGTTGCCTGTTTTAATCAGAGTTTCTATATTACAGGTGTGGCACTTGCTCTTGTCTCTGCAACAGCCGCATTCGCTGGAAGGATGTCTGGTGGACTTGACCAGCCGCCGGATAATGATGCCGGATACGGCCAGGCCGATTATTATCAGTATTACAGTCTCCATTTATTTACTCCCGTTGATTGCTGCCGCTTTTGCTCAGCCCAGTCCGGCCAGCTTCCCGATCTGGAATATCAGCACGGCCACGATCCATCCCAATATGAGGCTGTAGCCGATGGAAAAAGCGGTCCATTTCCATGAATTGGTCTCTCTTTTTATCGCCCCTATAGCTGCCACACACGGGATATAGATCAGCGTCATGGCCATGAAAGCAAAGGCGGCCAGGGGCGTCCACATTCCGGCAATAGCAGCAGTCAGCCCGGCTTCTTCCGCCCCGTAGACTACACCCAGCGTGCCTACTACCACCTCTTTGGCCAGTATGCCGAACATCAGGGCTACCGAGGCTTCCCAGGTGCCGAAACCGGCCGGGGTGAAGATGGGTGCGATAAAGCTGCCGATTTTCCCCAGCAGGCTGGCCTGACCGGCGTATTCAACTCCCCACGGCAAGCTGGCCAGTACCCAGATCAGGATTACGACCATCACGATAATGGTGCCTGCCTTGCGGACAAAAGAGCTGCTTCTGTCCCACATGTTGGTCAGGGTGCTGCGCAATGTGGGCAGGCGGTAAGGCGGCAGTTCCATCACGAAATGAGAGGTCTCCCTCTTGAAAACGAATTTCTTGAGCGCCAGACCGACCAGAACAGCCAGTATCAGTCCCAGCACATAAAGGGAGAATATCACCAGTCCCTGGTACGCAGTGAAGAGAGCGCCCGCAAAGAGCACGTAGACCGGCAGCCTGGCGGAGCAGGACATTAAAGGATTGATCAGGATGGTGATCAGGCGGTCGCTCCGGCTGGAAAGGGTCCTGGTCGCCATGATCGCCGGGACATTGCAGCCGAAGCCCAGGATCAGGGGAATGAAGGACTTGCCGTGCAGACCAAGGGTGTGCATGAACCGGTCCATGATATAGGCTGCCCTGGCCATGTAACCGCTGTCCTCCAGGACGGAAATAGCCAGGAACAGCAGGATGATATTCGGCAGGAAGACCAGTACGGATCCCACTCCGCCGATAATACCGTCAACTATCAGCGAAGATAGTATTCCGGGTACGCCGGCCATAGCGCTGCCGGTTACTCCTCCGAACCATGCGAAAAACACCTCCACCCATTCGGTAAGCGGGGCTCCTGCCGCAAAGGTAAACTGGAAAACGGCGTACATCGCCAGCAGAAACAGCAGTATTCCCCAGATGCGGTGAGTGACCACTTTATCGATTTTGTCCGAGAGGGATAATTTCCTCGCGTTAGCGGCTTGTTTTACCTGTGTCTTTCTCAGAGCCTCGCTGATAAAAGCATATCTTCCGCTGGCGAAGATTGAGGCTACATCCTCCCCTGTGGCGTCCTCGATACGGTTCTCGGCTTCTTCCTTAAATTCCAGGAGAGGTTTAATACTGCCGGATTTTCCCATAATTTTCAATATGTTTTCATCGCCTTCCAGTGTTTTTATAGCCAGCCAGCGGGCGTTGAAATGATCGGAAATAGCGGGTATGGATTGGATATGTTCTTTAAGTTTATTGATTTCAGTTTCCGCCGCCCGCCCGTAATTGATCGTCAGAGGGGCTTTGATCCCCTGTTTGGAATCTGCCAGCGCCGAGATTATCAGTTCCTTCATGCCCTCTTTGCGGACTGCTATGGTAGGGACGATCGGAATGTTCAGCCGTTCGGCCAGCGCCTGTATGTCCAGCCTGATGTTCCTGGACTTAATCTCATCATACATGTTGAGGGAAAGCACCACCCTGGCTCCCATTTCCAGCATCTGTACCGTCATGTAGAGGTTGCGTTCAAGATTGGTGGCGTCAATCACGTTTATAACCGTATCCGGCTTTTCCAGCAGGATGTAGTCCCGGGCTATTATCTCGTCTTCGGAATAAGCCCTCAGGCTGTAGGCGCCCGGCAGGTCGACTATACGTACCTCTTTTCCCTCGAAGGTGAAATGCCCCTCTTTTTTCTCAACCGTCTTCCCAGGCCAGTTTCCGACATGCTGCCGGGAGCCGGTCAGGTTGTTGAAGATCGTTGTTTTACCGGAATTGGGATTGCCTGCCAGGGCTATGGTCAGATGTCCATTATTTCGCATTTATTGTTACTCCGGGAGGCTTTCCCCTTCGTAAGTTAGTATATACTAACTCAGGGCTAAAAATTACAGGCGCAATTTTTTCTTCGACCGTTATTAGCATCGACATGCCCTGTCCCAGCGCCAGGCGCATGTCCTGAAGGGAGATAATCAGGGGACCGCCGGGGTCGTTTTTAATAATCCGGATTAGCGATCCCGGGACCAGTCCCAGTTCGAAAAGCCGGCATTTCACTCTTTCCGGCGTCAGTATGTCTTTGATGGCCGCTTCAGACCCGCATTGCATTAAACCCAGGGGAATAGCTGTCATTTATCAAAATACCTCCACGTAGATCTGGGAAGCTTCGTTTTTTCTGAGTGTCAACTCGTACCCTTTGATATTCACTTCGACGGGGTCTCCCAGCGGTGCACAGCCCTTTACCGTGATCTCGGAACCCGGTGTAATGCCCATATCCAGAATTCGACTCTTCAGTTTTTTATCCGACGCCACACGGATTATCCGGCCGCGTTCACCTGCTTTCAACTCGTCTAAAGACCTGACGGTTTTTGTTGCCGCCAGGTCCTTCTCTTCATATACATCAGGGCCGGTTTCCTCTGTCAGGCGCTGGTCGGCGGAAAGCGGCCTTTTTGCCGCTTTGAGGTCCCTGGTGATCTCCAGATATTTCATCATACGCATCATGGTATGTGAGCTTACCACGTGCTCCATCAGGCAGGCGTCTTTTTCGGCGATGGCGGGATCAACCTCCAGGATATCGGTTAAAAACTGCTTGATTTTCCGGTGCCTCCAGCGTACCTCCACCGCCATCCTCTTGCCGGCCTCCGTCAACTCTATCGCACCGTATCTCTCCTGTGTTACCATACCGTGCTTTTTGAGGTGGTTGATAGCCTGCGCTACGCTGGCCTTGGCAACGTTGAGTCTGGAGGCGATATCCGTGACTCTTATCTCATCCGCTGATTCGGATAATATAAGCATGGCTTCCAGATAGTCCTGCATGGAAGATGTAATCTCACCTGCGAATTCCACCATTTTAACCTCCGGCCTTTTCTGCCCCTTATAGTTAGTTTAATCTAACATCAATAATTTATCAAATTTTCCATAGCGATGCAATAGCTGACTGTTGCGGATTGCAGGGTAGAATTCCCGTTTGCGTTGGGAAGAACAGGTCAGAACGAACTTTCAGCCCGCCGGGAAAGGTCTCTTGATCCAGCACCCGATTTTCATAAATCAGTCTGAGCTTACACGCTATTTCGATAAAAAAATCAGGCTCGATTAGCCTCATTTCGCGATGGCCCGGGGGAACATTGAATATTTGGAAAATAAGTGTTATATTAATTAATGTTAGAATATACTAACACATTTTTATTGATCCAGTGCATGTCCCTGTCTATACTTTGATTAATATTTCGCATCTTTACGTTAGCAGGTTTTAGTTTATGGAAATCAATCTGGGTTTTGCAGTCTTACTGACCGCGCTGGCTGGTCTTTCAACCGGCATAGGCAGCACGATTGCCTTTTTCATACGGCGCCCCAGTTATACCTATCTTTCTTTCCTGCTGGGTGTTTCCGCCGGGGTGATGGTCTATATTTCCTTTACCGAGCTGCTGGGTACGGCCATCGAAGACGTGGGTTTTCTAAAGGCAAATATCGCCTTTTTCTGCGGAATCGCTGTTTTTGCCGTCATCGATATCCTGGTACCGCATTCCTACGAGGAGGAGTCCGCCTCGGACTCCCGTTTAGGAACTGAAGTTGAAAGACCGGACGGGCTCTCCAAGTCCAACGCATCGCTGAAAAGAGGAGGCCTCTTTATCGCACTGGGCATAGCTATCCACAATTTACCGGAGGGTATGATTACCTTTGCCTCCGCCGCCGGAGGAGATGTTTCCCTGGGCATTATGATCGCAGTGGCCGTGGCCATCCATAACATCCCCGAGGGCATCGCGGTCTCGGTCCCTATTTTTTACGCTACCGGCAACCGCCGCCGGGCTTTCACCTATTCCTTTTTATCCGGCCTGGCCGAACCGGTCGGCGCTCTCATCGGCTATGCCCTTCTGCGTCCGTTTCTCACTCCGGATGTACTCTCAACTACCCTGGCCGTTGTGGGCGGCATCATGGTCTACATCAGCCTGGATGAAATACTCCCCATGGCCCATCGCTACGGACGGGAGCACCTGGTAATCATGGGCGTGATTGCCGGAATGGCCGTCATGGCCCTCAGCCTGTGGTTGCTGGGATAAAGGGGTTAAGGACCCCGTACGGCGGAGAATATTATTTCCTTCCATAGATAATGCCGATACGGCCGACCATGAAGGGCAGCTTTAAAAGCCGGGGGATGAAATCCAGCTCGCTGGTGTTCACAAAATGGACCTCCCGGATACCCCAGCTTTTGATCAAACGAACCAGATTGTCCGGATCACCGTAGATACTTTTCAGCAAAAAGAGGTCCTGGAAGGTGAACAGCCCGCCCTTTTTTACCACCCTCAGGGCTTCTTTAATCAACTCTTTTTTATCTCCTGCATCCCGGACTTCATGAAATACCATGTTGCTGGTTGAAACATCGAGTGATGCATCGGCAAAAGGCAGCCTGGAGGCGCTGGCTTTCATAAAGGAGGTCCGTTCCGATACTCCGGCAATAGCGGCGTTCTTCTCGCAGGCCTGCCGGGAATACTCCCACTGTCCTCCCCAGTAATCAATACCCGATACTTGAGCTCCGGGGTATTTCCTGGCAGCCTCTATGGCCAGCGCGCCGTTTCCGCAGCCGATGTCCAGCAGCCTGCCGTCACCGTCCCAGGGCAGGTGACTGAATACCTGGTCTCTTATCCTGACCTGCAGGTTGCCGCCGCGGGGCGAGAACTGGCGGTAAGCGTAGAGAAAGTAGGCCGCAAGCATCAGGAAGAAAATACTTCCGATCATGAAGAAGAGAGAATAGTAAGCAAGTCCAAAAAAGATCAGGCTGATAATCCCCGGAACATAGATTATTTTGCGGGAAACCCAGTTGCCGTAGTCGATATCCATATCAGTTCGCGCCATCTTTCTCTCCTTAAACTACCATCGTACTATACCGGTACTTTCTCAGGGGTTTCCGGATCTACCAGTCGGATATCTGGTGTGGTGCCTCATATCCGGCTTTACCCTATTTTGAACTCAAAAAACCACTTAAAAAGGTAAACTCAATTATCTGGTACTACACCTGAGTGTAGACCGTATTGACGTATGTCTCATCTGCCGGAGGTACAGTATTCTCTCTGTCCCCATATACGGTTATTACCTGTTCTGATGGACAGGCTGCTGGAATGGCTCCTTATCCGCGCTGGCGGATTTAGCAAGTAATAAATACAATTGTCCGGCCTGCTATATTTTTAGCGGTATTTTTGTTGTCCCCATATAGAAAATGCTGTAAGATTCAACTCGATAGTGGCTGATTTTCTGAGTGAATTCCCCACAGTCGGGCAGGATGCCGTGTTATGCTTAAGCGAGAGCTGGAGTACAATGCAATGAACAATAGCAAAGGGATGATATCAAGAACAGTGGTTATCACCGGGGCGTCCAGGGGCATCGGCGAAGCCTGTGCCCTTTACCTGGATAAAAAGGGCTTCAGGGTGTTTGCCGGTGTGAGAAGAGAAGAGGATGCCGCTGATTTAAGGGCCAAAGCCTCCTCCTCGCTGGTCCCGGTTAAACTGGATATTACCAGTGAAGATTCTATACGCAGCGCGGCGGATGTTATCGGCAGAAATATTGACGGTCACGGTCTGGACGGACTGGTCAATAATGCCGGTATAGCATTGGCTGGACCGCTGGAGTTCCTGCCCCTGGAGAGGTACAGGGAGCAGTTCGAGGTCAACGTCTTCGGGCAGATAGCCGTGACACAGAAACTGCTTCCCCTTTTACGCCCCCGGCGTGGCCGCGGCGGCGGCCGCATAGTTTTCATCGGTTCGATGGAGGGCCTGCTGGCCATGCCCTTCCTTAGCCCTTACTGCGCTTCCAAGTTCGCCGTTGAGGCTGTGGCCGCCTCGCTGCGCATGGAGCTCAGGATATGGGACATCCACGTTTCGGTGGTGGAGCCCGGTGTAATAGATACGTCTCTTTTGGACAGGGCTTTATGCAGTGCCGAAGAATGTATAAACAGTATGCCCCGGGAAGCGCATGAGTTATACGGTCCTTTTTTTACCAGGGGACGGCAGATTGCGGGAAAACTTTCCACTGTGGCTATTCCGGCGACCCCGGTGGTGAAGTCGGTTGAATATGCCCTGACTGCCAGAAGGCCGGCGCTGCGCTATACAGTCGGAACCACGGCCAGGCTGATGGAAATAATGGCCAGGTTCGTCCCCGGCCGCCTGCGCGACTGGCTGCTGCTGCGGCAGATGGGCTTCGCGGCGGTGCGGTAGCGGCTTCCGATAGCCGCTAACCTTGCTAACATAAGGCTGAACTGGTAAAATTTAATAGGTCCGGCGGACAGAACGTTCGGTCTGTCCGGAAGTAAAAAAACCTTAACTCTGCCGGCTTGCGGAGACTGAAAAGCCCGCCCGGCCTGTGAATGCCGCAATTAACATGCCCCTGTAGCTCAGATGGATAGAGCAGCGGTTTCCTAAACCGCGTGTCGGGCGTTCGAATCGCCCCAGGGGTACCACTATTTGAAGCTAAAAAAGTCCACCCCTAGCCCACCCTCACTCCCGTGCTTCTTTTGACTTTAGATGTTTGAAGACATCCAGGTATTTGACCGCAGAACGGCTGCTATCGCTTTTGATTTCATAGGTCGCCTGGTCAGCGGTGGAAAAAATCAATACCATCCGGCTGTAGATGTCCATATCCTCTATTTTTTCCAGTGAAAATGAATGCGATAGCCCGTCATCCTGTTTCAGCTCAAGCCGTTCTTTATAACAGTACAACGTGCCTTCGCCTTGCAGCTCGCTGCGGTTGGCCTTATCGATTTTCCAGAGAGACTGGGCGGCATCGAAAAATATGGGCTTGTCCGGAAACTGCCTGAAAAAATCCTCCGCCTTTTTCACGATCTTCTTTCGCTGCCAGCGATGCCAGTCCAGTACCGTATTAAAGGGAGAGGCGCCGCTCCCGCAGGATTCTAACAGTCCCAGGGGTGTATATCGCAGATGAAGCCCGCAGGAACAGAAAAATCGGTCCCTTCTGCTTTGAAGTGTACCGATGCTGCCGCATAAAGGACACATATACAGTGCTATTTCAAGGTTTTCCGCGATATCTTTGCCATGGTACGAAGCCATTCTGGTCCTTTGCTCATCAAAGGCATTGACATATAAATCTCTTTTTATAACCTCGTTCAGCTCGTCTACCGTCATTTTTTTAATTTCCTGCGGACTGTATTCACGCACTTTTCTTCCTGACATATATCCCTTGCGGTACCGTCCCCCCCACCTCGGGTTGGTAAAATACCCCCCGTCGATGCGGTAGGTAATCAAAGATGCTCCGCTCATACTGACGAGCTTTCCGATAGAGACGGGAATATCAGAGGTCTCCCCGCAGAAAGTCCTGCTCCCTTCGGCAAAGATGCATATACTGTATCCTTTTCTCAGCTTATCGAGTACCCTTATGACAGTTTGGACGTCTCTTGAAGACTTGAGGCGCGCGATGGGGTCGGCTAATAATTTTATCAGGCGGCTGTAAAAGCCCCATCTGAATACATGATCGCTGGCGATATAATGAAGATGCTCCGGGAAGCTGGTTCCCACCATGATGGGGTCATAATTGGTGGTGTGATTGGAAAGCACGATATAAGGCCTGTGTGCCGGCTCGATTTTTTCAGTGTGGAAATTGAATTTCAAGCGGAGAAATGCGATAGTCGGAATCCGTAGAATCCCGAATACCGGCCTGTAGTGTAATAAGGCTTTCATACACTTTTTCTTTCAGAGGGTTCTAAAATGGTTATGGCACGGTCTGCTATAGAGACTTTCTTTACCACCAGCATTAAAACCATTCCCACCACCAGGAAGGCAATGATCGAACCGACAGCCCAGAGTATACCGTACTGTTCCGCGAGTACTGTGTCCACCCCGCTCTTGACATACAGGTTATGAGCGCGGTAGGAAATGGTACTGAATACCAGCGGGCCGACAAAGGTGGAAGTGCGTCCGGCAACCGAAAGGAATCCATAGAATTCCGCTGTTTTTTCGGCAGGGGCCAGTTGGCTGACCATGGCCCGGCTTATGGCCTGGGTGCCGGTGAGGGAAAAGCCCGCCACAAAACCGGACACATAAAACCAGGTGCTTTCCTTGATGAAAAACAGGCTGGCGACGGAAGCGATTAAAATCAGGAGAGAAAATATCACTGCTTCCTTGCTGCTCATCTGGTCTGAAATTTTGCCGAAAAGCAGGGCGCCGAAAATACCGGCAACATGGATAATGATGACGAACACTATCAGTTCCATCTGCTGCATTCCGAAAAGCGTAGCGCCGATGATGGCGGCAAAATCCATGAGCATCATAATGCCGTCGTTATAAATCAAAAAGGCACACATATACTTAACGAATTCTTTATATCGTTTAACGGCGCGGAAAGTCTGGGATAGCCTTTTAAAGGCCAGTTTGAAAATGTTTTCCCCCGCCGGCATTTGTTCCGGCCCGCGTCTCTCTTTTACCCACAGGAACGTCGGGATGGAAAAAACCAGGTATATCGCGGCTGTCAGCAGGAAGGCAAAAGGAATCATGCGGTTCCCGATAAACTGCATAGGTAAAAGGACCAGGAGGAGCGCAACAATGCCCCCTATCATCCCGAACGCCCAGCCTTTACCCGATACAGAACCGATTTTTTCAGGGGCGGCGACATCCGCCAGCAGGGCGTCATAAAATACCTGGGCGGCGCGGTAGCCTATCTCAGCCATTATAAAAAAGAACATACCCAGGAAGATGTCGCCTTCACCCACGAAAAACAACAGAGCCGTGAAAACTACGGATAAAAGGGTGAACACCAGCAGAAATTTCTTCTTGGCGTTGGTGAAATCCGCGATCGTACCCAGTATAGGCGATATCACTGCCACAATAATGGCAGCAATGCCGATAGATAGACCCCAGAGCCGGGTACCTTCTGCCCCCCCTACGACTACGTTTTTAAAGAAGGCTGAATAAACTGCCAGAAGAACAACGGACGCGTAGGCGGAATTACCGAAATCGTAAAAGTACCACGATCTGCGGGATTTTTTTGTGATTATATCAAACGTATTATCCATTATTGCCGCCAATCAGTAAATCAGGACCAACCGGTACTCCGGGGAATTGTTATCTGATAAATTATATAACCACCCGGCATTATGTTCGCCCCCGGGTTTTTCAATAACTAAATTATTAACAATTTAGCGCTTTCCCGGTATCAAGGTCAAGTATTTTATACTGCCTGTCGTCAGCGGACATTTTCCCGCAAAGATGGTAAACTTTGTTCAACGGTGCGCTGGTAAATATGATAGAGACAACAGGTCCCCCCGAAAAGAAACCGCCTGTCAGGAAGGACTGGACCAAAGGCAGTATAGTCAAAAATATATTGATGCTGTCCTGGCCAGTTATGGTGCTGAGCGGTCTCTATACGGGAAACCTGGTCCTGGAAATGATCTGGGTAGGCCGGCTTGGGCCAGCCTCTATTGCGGCGGTGGGTATCAGCGGGTTTATTGTCTTGCTGGTGGTTACCACCAAAAGCGGCCTTGGCGCAGGCGAGAGGGCTATGGTGGCCCGCTTTATCGGCGCGGGCGATCAGGCAGGAGCAAACCATGTCGCCGGCCAGGCCTTTGTCATCAGTGCAGTTTACGGGGCGATAGTAACACTGGTCGGAGTCCTCTTTACCGTGCCTATAGTGGGTATCTTCGGCCTGGAAAGTGACGTGGCAGCCGAAAGCGTGTCGTATCTCCGCATAGTTTTGTCAGGATGGCTGACCGAGTCCTTCTGGATAACCTCTTTCTCGGTCATGCAGGCCTCCGGAGACTCGATTACTCCCATGAAAGTAGCTATTTTTATCCGGGTAGTCAATGCTGTTATTTGTCCCTTCATGGTTTTGGGCTGGTGGATATTTCCCCGGCTGGGCGTCAGCGGGGCCGCCATCAGCTACATCATCATTACCGGCCTGGGAATGCTGATCTGCCAGTGGGTCTTTTTCACCGGTAAGACCCGCCTGAAGCTGAGCTTAAGGGACTTTTACCCTGATCCCGGGACCATCCGGCGCATGTTAAAGATCGGCCTTCCCGCTTCGGTGATGGGGCTGGGGAAGACCTTCGGCGACCTTGTCCTGACAACCTTCATGGTACCCTTTGGTACGATGGCTCTGGCAGCCCACAACCTGCTCTCCAGAATAGAATCGTTTATAAATACTCCGGGCATGGGGCTGGGTACGGGGTCCGGCGTGCTGGTGGGGCAGAATCTGGGGGCCGGGCAGCCGGATCGGGCGGCCAAAAGCGGCTGGCTGGCAGCGGGCATGGTGGCGGGTTTTATGGTAGTCTGCTCCGTAATACTGGTGGTGCTGGCTGAGAATATCATCAGCCTGTTCAACGTGGAACCGGAGCTGGTGAAGACAGGCGCCGGCTTCCTGAGGGTGGCCGTAGCCGGGTATATAGGGATAGGCACTGTCATGGTATTACAGAATTGTATTTCCGGTTCCGGAGATACCATACCGGCGATGCTGATTTCGCTGGCCATGCTCTGGATTGTACAAATACCCCTGGCGTTGCTGCTGACTCGCTTTACAAACCTGGGTGCGTTCGGAGTACGCTGGGCCATAGTGATAAGTTTTATCACGGGGGCTATCGCTTATCTGGTCTATTTCCGGCAGGGCAGGTGGAAGCGCAAGAAGGTATAAATGTCGCCCCTTCCGCGGTATTGAGGGTAGCGGCGATAATGGTTTTGCAAATACCGGTAACTTACTCACTATGCCCGGATTTCCCGGCGGGCCCCTTGTAGGGGCCGGTTTTCACAACCGGCCCGCCCCGGGACTTCCTCTCATTATCCCCCTGTGCTCCCGCCATCCAATTCACTGAGGTAACGAAGTAAGCACTGAGCGAGAGGAAAGTGGGGAGAGAAGGATGACCTGGTATGGATTGCCGACTAATAATACAGGGCTATACCTTCTCCATGCACGACCTGAACCTCAGGCCCGCCGCCGCGTACTACTCCCTCTGGAAGTCGGACGGGTACAGATTAATCCAGTCTTCCATCTGCGCCATGTGCATCTTTTCAACCTAGACCAGGAAGCTGCTGACGACCATTCCCGCAGCGCTTTTATCCCTGCTCGTCCAGGTAAAGTAACTTGGCGGGATTTCTCTGGATCATGGTCTTGATGTCTTCTTTCTTGATGCCGTAGTGGATCATTGCCCTCACGAACATCTTCCAGCAGTCGAGAGCATCGCCGAAAAACGGCTGGCCCCCGTCGGTGCAGGGGATAATATGGTCCGGCCCCAACTCGGCCATCCATTCCAATCCCTGATTGGGGTCGATCATGGGCCAGATGATGCTGGGGAGTACCTTGTTGGCATCCACCTGGAGATAGCAGCCCAGTCGCACCAGGTCGCGGTATTGCTGGAGAGTGGCCCTCTCCGGCATGGCCGTCCAGGGCGCCGCGTGCATCCAGAGCAGGTTGGCCCCGACCTCCGAGGCATACTGCGCCATGGGCAGAATGCGGTCGTAGCTCATGGCGGCGTGACCGCTCATCAGTGGTATTTTGTAGTGGGCGCAAAGACGCAGGACTTCTTTAAGTTCACTATCCAGCTTGCCGTTTTCATCTACTACGTTAAGGGCCGGCCCGCAATTTTTACCACCGTAGGTCTGGCAGTAGAGCAGTATCGCCCCCACGTTGGGGTACTTGCTGGCCAGGTGCACCTGGTCGGGATGCTGGCTCCAGGCCAGCATCTGAGCGCCCAGGCACTGGCAGGCCTGTTCAAGCTGTCCCTGCTGAACCATTTCATCCACCTTCTGCTGCGCGCACCAGGCCTGTCCGAAGGTGGGAAAGAAGTGGTCTTGGCTTATGAAAGCCCGCATTTTGGCCTGGGATGCCTTTACAGCATATTCAAGGATGTCGTTGGACCTGGGAACGTAGTCCGGGTAGAGACGGACCTGCGTGTCTATGGAGTTTTCCACCAGTTCGTCTTCCACTCCCATATAGATGTCATAGAACATCTCGAAGATGAAGTGCCCTATTTGCCCGGAACGTTTGGCCTTGCGCATCTCCCACAACTTTTCATAGGTCCATTTGTCGGGTATTCCGGTCTTGTCAGATCCCTCGGACCTGGCCGTCCGGTATGCCTCCACAGCCTCCTGCGGCAGATTGTTGAAACACTCATGGTGTTCGCTTTCGGAATCGAACATCTTCGGATTATAAGCTTTTCCCGCCATCTTGGTTTCCTCTTTTCGAATAATATTCATGACGCCCCGCCGCCTGCTGTTATGAAAAGCCTGTTATACCGGCAACGGTTCAGTCCAGCATCCTGAGTTTTTGCTGTGTTACCGGTGAGATAATATAAGTCTGAGTGATGCCCCGGACCCTGGCCAGGGTTTCGGGTATCCTCAACGAGCACTTTTGCGGCCAGTACTCAGGCATGTATCTCTCCCTGCCCAGGTTGGGATTCATAATGCACCTGATACCCCCGCCCCGCATTACGGGGACCTGGCAGGCATGTGCCCGCCGGCACCTAACTATCTCTTTTACTCTTCCTTCCCTGACCTTGTTAGGCCAATCCGGATCGGCCATAAACGCCCTGCCGGCTGAAATCATATCCGTTTGACCGCCGGCAATGGCCTTTTCCGCCAGCTCCGGATCGTGAATGCTGAATGAAATGACCGGGATGCCGACCGCCTCTTTCAGTTGATAGCCCTGCTCTTCCAGGATGTGCGTGTTTTCCTGCGGGGGGAAGAAATAGCGGGATGCCTCCTGGCAGCCGTCGGAAAGGTGAATGACGTCCGCTCCGGCCTTTTCGCACAGGCGGGCATGTTCCCTGGCATCTTCCGGCGTAATGCCTCCTTCTACATGGTCGGCGCTGCTCAGACGGACGCAGACGGGCAGGTCCGGGCCGAATTCCCTTCTGAGTCCTCTGATAATCTCCAGCAGGAAGCGGCAGCGGTTTTCCAGTGAACCGCCGTATTCGTCAGTCCGCCTGTTGGTGCGGGGTGAAAGGAACTGGTGCAGCAGGTAGCCGTGAGGACCGTGGACCTCGACTCCGTCGAACCCGGCCACGATGGCCAGGTCTGCCGCGGCCAAATAGTCCGATATCTCCTGCTTGATTTCGGCAATAGTCATTTCCACGGGTAAATTACTTAAGCCCGGCCTGGTCTTTGGCCCGGCCTTCAGGAAGGGTACGTTTTCCTGGTTCCTGTTTCTAGCGGCCAGTTCTGAGTCGAAGGGAATGCCAGCAGAGGCCGAATAGAGGGGTGTCTTCCATCTACCCTGCTGGCGGCCCATCCCCGGGCTCAGTTGGACAAAGACCTTGGCCCCGAAGGAATGAATAGTCTCGGCCAGTTCGCCCGCCCCTCTCAGGTGAATCCCGGGGTCAAAAAGCCCCGGTGCGCTCATGGTCTGCTGTTCCCAGGCCCTCCTGCTGGAGAGGAAGACGCCGGTTATGATCAGTCCCACCCCGCCCCTGGCGCGGGCGGCGTAGTAGCATATCTCCTGCTCACTGACGGTGCCATCGCTGTTGGACATGTGGGGCAGCATGGGCGCCATGACGATCCGGTTTTTAATTTCTACCGGCCCGATCCTGATGGGCTCGAACAGCCTGTCGAACTGCACTTTACACCTCCGCCGGTATCTTTCTTTTCAGCTTACACCGGATTCACCCCAGGTTCCGCATAACGGAAAATATCGAGGCTGATATATATGCTATAGTATATCATACGAACAAATTGGTATATAACAGGGAAGGACGGTCCGGCTTTTCGCAGTATTTATCAGGAGTGAAAGCAAAAAGAATTTAGCGGGCTTTCCTGATACCTATCATTATGATGAGCAGTCCCGCCATGGCCAGGGTAACTCCGGCAATATAGAGGACTATCTGTACGACCGGCTGTCCGGCATACATCCCGGAAACAACCCTTGCCAGTATAAGCCCGGCCACGGCCACGGCTACCCCCGATATCCAGTATTTTATCCTGGTATTCATCCTCCCAATAAAAAGTCACTGATGACAGGTATTGAAGTCATGAATATGCCGGCAATAATAGCGGTGGTTATCACTCCCGCTACGCCCGGTCCCATGGCAAATGGCAATATCATGGCCTTCTTATTGGCCTTATAAGCGCATTTCTGCGCGATTTTAGCAGTGGTAGGCACACAGGAAACCGCGGCAATTCCGATCAGCGGGTTGACCTTCCCCTTGCTCAGCTTGTAGGCGATCATGCCTCCGGCCAGTCCCCCTAAAGCTGAGAGCAGCAATGCAACACAGCCCAGAACGATCAGCTTCCAGACCTGGCCGTTGAGTATGGTATCAGCAGTCAGCAGGGCTCCCAGTACAAAACCCAGGAAGAAGGTGGAGCCATAAAGAAGCGGGCCGGAAAGGAACTCCTGGAGTTTAGGTACGTTGCCCTCCTTAATCGCTACCCCCATAAAGAAAGAAGCGATCAGCGGCGCTGCCACGGGGAACAAAAGGCATAGTATGGCGGTCGCCAGGACGGTAAATAATAGTTTTTCGGTACGGCTGATCTTGGGAATGCTGTTCAGGTCCATGGGCGTGCCCTGTATGCGCTTTGGTATCAGGAATCTGATGATATAGGGGAATCCCACATAAGCCAGGGCCAGGTACATATAAGCGATTACTGCGATGGGGACGAAGAGCTCTTTGGCAAGTGTAAGAGAGGTGAATAGCACCATGGGTCCGTCAGCCCCGCCCACGATTGAAATCGAAGCTGCCTGCGCCGGGGTCATATCCCAGGCTATGGCCAGGGGAAAGGTGAAAATCGTACCGAATTCGGCGGCGACGGCCAGGGCCATACTGAGAAACGGTTTGGCCATCATGAAATCAATATCGGTAATGGCGCCGATTCCCATAAATACCATGCAGGGAATCAGTCCGTTGCTGAAGGTAAAATTGAAAACAGGCTGTAGAAAATCAATCTGTAAGAAGTTCATCAGGGTGTTGTTGTCGGTAATCAGGGGGTCTACAAAAAGATTCCCTATTTGTCCCGCCTGAATGAACATAGTGCCGGCGTTGACGGCTACCATTGCCAGTCCCATAGGGATCATGACCAGCCCTTCCAGGATACCTTTGTATCCTAAATAGACGCACAGAGCACCGGCCAGTATCAGGACTATCCTGGTTATGGCAATGGCTGGCTCAACCTGGAAAAGGGTGTAAATCCCCTGGAATATTTCCCATATCGGAATATTCATAGATACCTTCCTTATCCTGCTACTGAGAAATTGCCTGTGATTGAGCTTTATTATCCGGGCCGGTTTTCTTTTCGCCTCTGTGAAGAATTGAATAAAGCATCCTCATTATCAGGGCTACTATCAAAGCAATGACGCACAAAGCCCCGAATATAGCCAGGACATAGAGTAACGATCTCAAAGCTATCATGCTTTTTCCTCGCTTTCCTGCCGGTTGTACCGGGTATTCAGAATAAGACTTCCGCTGTGTAAAAACAAAAAAAACGCTATGGTATCTCAAATAATTGATAAAGAGGAACACACCTGTACACTATTCAAAATTATGCCGGCTGGCGTTCATCTCAATCAAGACCGATATGGTCGTAACTACTCCTGACCTGCTTGTTTGGCGGTGTCTTCGCTGATCGCCATATCCGAACCCGTTAATCACTCCATCCGCAGGCGGGCAGGTCTCAATCTTTATATCTGTATTAAAGGAGTCCATTCGCTATCCGGCGGTGGACTCCCTGAAAGGATATCTTTGAAATTACTCTGCTGGTTAATACTCAATTGCAGCAATCAACTGACCGGTCTCAACCATTGAATTTGCAGCTACAGCTAGTTCGGCCACTTTACCGGAAACCGGTGCTACGATTACATTTTCCATTTTCATGGCTTCCAGTATGCAAATTTCATCATCTTCATTCACCGCATCCCCCACTTTCACCTTCACTGAGAGTATTTTTCCGGGCATAGGGGCTTCCACTGTTTCTCTGGCCATCAGTCATTCCTCTTTCAGTATTTTTCGTTGATCCGTGTCGTTAATCTCCGGACTATTTTCAGTTATTGCACTGTATTACCCGTTTCCTCCATCCCGGCTTTCATTCTTCACCCGGAATCAGTATTTAATTTTAACATAATTCTTGTTTTTTTCGTATTTCGTCCTTTCTTGTATCGCCAACTTGAAAACTGTCTGTGATATTGACAAAAGTGCAGTACGATCTCCAAAAAACCAATTGTCGATGGACATTTCTCGCCATCCGTCATATGATGATTTTGAAATATTAATAAAATGTTAATAAAATATTAATCGGAATTGCTTTTTGAACTATTTGTGTGGAAAGGGGAAAAGGTTGATGCGTAAAAGGGGCTTTCAAAGGATAATCTCAATTTTTCTCATCTGTGTTGTCTGTGTTCTTTCAATACCCGTCGCTGTCTGGTCTGCTTCAGGTCTGGTAGCTTACTACTCTTTCGACGGCGATGTGAAAGACCATTCCGGCAACGGCTATCACGGCACTAATTTCGAAGCGGTTTTTGTCTCTGGTAAAAGCGGCAAGGGGCTGGAATTTAACGGACAGACCAGCTATGTTACAGTCCCTGTGGATATCAATCCCGATGTTATGCCCGTTGTAACCATGACGGCCTGGGCAAAACCGGATAAGACGAATGCTATACAGACGGTCATCTCCCAGGATGATGGGGGATATGACCGTGATCTGAATATTGATTATCGGGGGGGAGGCGAAGGCTGGTCCTGTTTCACTGGTTCCGGCGGTGTCCTGGGATACAGGGAAGCGGCTGTTGATCAGTGGACCTTTCTGGCCGTGGTCTACGATCAGCCAGCGGAAAAAGTCCGGTTATATGTGAATAATGAAGTGTTCGAAAAGGACGCTGTACTCTATCCCGGTTGTAACTATCTGGATATCGGACGTAATCCATCTTACGGCGAGTATTTCAGCGGTGTCATCGATGAGGTCTGTATTTTTAACTATGCACTTTCCTCTTCGGAGCTTGCCGGTGTAAAATCCGGGCAGATTCCTTCTTACAATCCGCCGGCCACGACCGCTTCAACAGGAGGCGGTGGAATTTTTAAACCGGTGGCATACTATCCCTTTAATGGTGATGTGAAAGACTATTCCGGCAGTGGACTCCATGGAGAAAACTCCGGGGCGGAATTTGTGACCGGTAAATACGGCCAGGCCCTGAAATTTAACGGGGCGAATAGCTATGTTTCAGCCCCGGTGAATATCAACCCGGATGTTATGCCCAAATTGACTATAACCGCCTGGGCTAAAGCGGATAAAGCGAACGCGATCCAGACTATCATTTCCCAGGATAACGGGAATTGCGACCGCGCTTTGAATATTGACTACCGCGGGGGAGGAGAAGGCTGGTCTTGCTTCTGCGGTACCGGCAGCGTTTTAGGATACAAGGAGGTCGCAGTCAACCAGTGGACTTTCCTGGCCGTAGTCTACGATCAGCCGGCCGGTAAAGTCCGGCTCTACGTGAACAATGAAATGTTCGAAAAGGACGGTACGATAGAATCCGGCTGGGACCATGTCTATATCGGGAAGAGTCCCTCTTTCGGCGAGGATTTCAGCGGCCTGATAGACGAGGTAATGATTTTTAACCAGGTGCTGACTACCTCTGAAATCAACAGCATCAAGAGCAGTGGCCCTGCATCTGTTTCTGCTACTGCCCCGACTTCTGGACAGACAGCCACCCCCCCCACCCCTTCCGGGACCCCAACTACCACTCCTTCCCCGACGGTGGCTGCCACCGGCTCCGGTTCCACGACCGGCAGCGCCGGAGCGGTTGCTTACTATCCCTTTGACGGAGATGTTAAGGACTATTCCGGCAGCGGGCTTCACGGTGAAAATTCCGGGGCGGTGTTTGTATCCGGCAAGTACGGCCAGGCCCTGAAATTTGATGGGGCGAGCAGCTTTGTTTCATCTCCGGTGAACATAAATCCGGATGTCATGCCCAGTATGAGCATGACGGCCTGGGTCAAAGCGGACAAGATGAATGCGATACAGACGGTTATTTCTCAGGATGACGGGGGATACGACCGTGGTCTTAATATTGATTACCGGGGGGGAGGCGAAGGCTGGTCCTGTTTCACTGGTTCCGGCGGCGTCCTGGGGTACAAGGAGGTAGCAGTTGACCAGTGGACATTTTTGGCGGCGGTTTACGATCAGCCCGCGGAAAAAGTCCGCTTGTACGTAAATAATGAAGTGTTCGAAATGGATGCTGTACTTTACCCCGGTTGTAACTATATCAACATCGGGCGTAGTCCGTCTTACGGCGAGTATTTCAGCGGCGTAATCGATGAGGTCAGGATATACGACCGTGCTCTTACCTCGTCTGAGATCGGTAATATCATAAACTCTACCCTCTCACCGGCGGTAACCCCCTCGCAGACTCCAGCCGCAACTACCACTCCGGCTGGAACCAGCCGGCCGACTGCGACGGCTGCGGCTGGCGTGCCCAGCCTGATTGCTGATTCAAGGACTGTGGCTCCCGGAGGGAATGTCCAGGTGCCCATACGTCTGGAGAATGTCAAGGACTTCGGCAGCATGAATTTCGTTTTAACCTATGATCCGAAGGTGCTGCAGGTCACCAGGGTGGATAAAGGGTCTCTGCTTTCAGGGATTATGTTCGTACCTAATTTTGAGACTCCGCCGGTTATTCGCTTTGGTTTTGCCGCCAGCAGGGGGATAAGCGGGAGCGGCTCGGTGGCATATGTCGAGTTCAAAGCTATCGGAGGTGCAGGCGAAAGCAGTTCGTTGACTCTTTCAGAAGTACTGGCAGAAAATGACGCGGGGAACCCGGTATCCTTGAGAGTCAGCAATGGAAAAGTGACCATAAAAAGCGACCGTCTGCTGGGTGACTATAATGGAGATGGCCGGGTAACGGAGGTAGATGCCCTGGCTGCGCTGAGGATGTCAGTGCAGTTGCTGGCTGAAGACCTGATTGTGGATATGGACCAGAACGGCAAGGTAACTGCCGAAGATGCAAGGCTGATACTTAAGCAGGCGTTAGCCGGGTAAGGTGGCTGACCGGTATCCTGAGGGTACAGGGGTTGAAGCAAATGGAAAAGGGAGGATCTTAGATGGTTTCTATTAGAAATGGTGCCTGGCTGAAGATACTGACAATAGCTATGGCCCTGATAACGATAGCGATGACGGTGACAGGCTGCAGTTGCGGGAGCAAAGAGGGAACCACGGCCACAACAACTGCGCTCCCCGCTGCCAGTAGTGCTGCACCTGTTACAGTCAAAGAGCTGATTGTCCCGGTCAATTTAAAGGATGCGCGCAATGTTGGCAGCCTGCATCTTGAGATAGTCTACAATCCGGCAGCCATAAGCGTGACCAATGTTGAAGCCGGCGATCTGGCAGCCAATGCCATGATCGAATATAACGCGGATGCAGCCGGAAGGATCAAGATTGGTATCGTGGATGCAGCGGGTATCAATGGTGACGGGACACTTTTAAACCTCTTTTTCAAGGCTGTGGATAACAACATCAGCAGTGAGCTAAAGTTGGATAACCTGGAGTGTTATGATGCCAAGACCCTGTTCGATATTATTGCCAACTCCACTCCGGGTCAGCTTTCAGCAGCGGATGGATCCTTTACCGCTCCTGAGATAGCCTTTGTTAACTAACTGAGCCTCCATATTAAGATTACTACAGGGCGGTTGTTGCAACAATCCAGACATTAGCCGCCCTGTTTGTAACCGCTTCCGTAGCTTTATGATTTTCCATGGAAATTTTCGACCGGCTTGACATTATCGATTTTTTCCTGTATTATTTGCTTTATAAATAAGAAAAACATGTCAATAACACACCAGGAAGGCGGGGCAGTGCAGGCACCTGAGGGAAAGAAATTTTACGGTTCGGTAACAGTCAGTGAGCGGGGGCAGATCGTTATCCCGGCGGATGCCAGGAAAGACTTTAACATCAAGACGGGAGACAAGCTGCTGGTTTTTGCCGACCTTGAAATGGGATTATGGATTTCAACTTTCCAGATTATCCAGAAGAACCTGGGAAGCAACGCCCAACTCTTTACCAAACCGGACCCGAACAAAAACCACGAATAAAATCTAAAGACAGCCTGTCTTTAGCAATGTCCATAGCTTCCTTTTGTTTATCAGTACCGCGGCTATTGTAACCAGTACCAGCAGACCGGCTAATTCCGTCAGATAGATAGCTGGAACACTGACCAGGTCCGACAGCCAGGCCATAAAATAGCTTCCTCTTTCTCCGGCGGGGAACGACCAGCCGTATATCGGCCAGAGGAATACCTTAGGGCTTAACCACATCTGGTCAAGTATCAGGTGAAAGGCCATGCCGCAGGATACTGCCAGGACAGCAGAGCGTTTGTAGTTGAAATACAGAAAAATCCCCGTGATCAATACCAACAGGGTAATCAACAGGCTGTGAGTGAAAATCCTGCCTCCTCCGAAGAAGAGTATGCCCAGCGGCTTATCGATTATATCAGGCAACATCGAACCGATTACCAGCAGGCGCAGGTCCAGGAACTTACCCAGGGTTTCGATACTGGATAAGAGGCCCGGATCGGTACTGCGGGATCCCTCCAAACCGCTTTTATCTATGCCAGGCTGAGTTTGCGGGCTGCGACCGGATATCGCCTTCCTGCTGGCAGCAACTACTGATGTAACCACCAGCGCTGCTCCAAGCGTAAGACCGACATGGGCGAAGAGAAACATTGACCGGGCTGCTCCTTATTTCAATTTCACGGCTCTTTTGGGGAAAAAGGCACTGCGGGAATATTTTTTTATTATATCAGATAAATATTAACATACTATTAATTTTATCCATTATTATTTTGCTGCAAAGGCCCGGTGATTGAATCATACACCCTCTTAGTGATAGTATTTACATGTATGTATATTTATTATACATTGTGGTAATAGGAGGAGAAGACCATGAAAGGTAGTTATACCGGCTTGCCGGATAATTGGGCGGAAATGACGCCGTCACAGAAACGGCAATACAGGTTTGACAATTTTATCAATCCCAAGGGAATTACTTTTGTCAGTCCTGGAGCAAAAGAGGCTTATCAGACCAGAGCTAAAAGAACGGTGGCGGCTTATAACATCGAAGAATTTGACAGGGTCCCAATCAGCTTGCCTGTGGGCGAACTGCCTTACACGCTATATGGCATCAATTACCACACAACCATGTATGATGTCGAGAAAGCCATCAAAGCCTGTAATCAGTTCAATGAAAAACATTCGGCTGAGCTGGAGTATTTCGCCAGCCCTACCTCTATTCCCGCCAAAGCGCTGGATATCCTGGACTACAAGCTCTACGCCTGGCCCGGACACGGTCTATCCGAGGATGCTCCGGGATACCAGTGCCTGGAAGACGAATATATGAAGGCTGATGAGTATGATGCCCTGATACTCGATCCTTCAGACTACTGGTTGAGGACCTATTTACCCCGTGTTTTCGGTACGTTTGATTCCTTGCCTTCCCTCCCCCCTTTAACCGATATAGTCGAAATACCTGTAGCCCAGATAGCGCCCCTGGCCGATCCCCGGGTGCGTAACACCCTGCGTAAGTTGATCGAGGCCGGTGAAGAGCTGGAAAGAAGGGCTAAACTCACGGCTCCCTATTTCGGTTTGGCTGCGGCCAACGGCTTTCCCATGGCCATGGGAGGAATTGCGGTAGTTCCTTTCGATGTTCTGGGCGACACCATGCGGGGTACAGCCGCTATTATGAAAGATATGTACCGGCGCCCGGATAAACTGCTGGCAGCCCTGGACAAGATCGCTGACATCACGATCAGCTCTATTCTTAATGCTCCCAACTTCTCCAGCATGCTGATGATGATGTTCCCGCTTCACAAAGGTGCGGACGGCTGGATGTCCCAAAAACAGTATGATACCTTCTACTTCCCTACTATGAAAAAGGTGCTGGATGCCCTCATTAACGAAGGCATTATCCCCCATATGTTTGCCGAGGGTGCTTACAATACCCGCCTGGAGACAGTAAATGCATTTCCCAGGGGAACGGTCTCCTGGCTTTTCGATCAGACCGATATGCTGAAGGCTAAAAAGGTACTGGGTGACAAATGCTGCATCTCCGGCAATGTACCTTCTTCTCTGCTTGTTACCGGTTCTCCTGAGGACGTTAAAGAGTGCTGCCGCAAACTGATCGAAGATTGTGCCGCAGGCGGAGGCTATGTCCTCTCAGCGGGTTGTGTCCCCGAAAATCCCAAACTGGAAAACCTGCGCGCCATGATAGCAGCCGTCAAAGAATACGGTATATACAAGAAATAGTCCGGTTTTTCCCGTTTTGAGCCCCTGTTGCCGTTATTAAGGGAGCCGGGGCTTTTTTTATGCCTGACCCCTGCCGCGGTATTCCTCAATCAGGCCGTCTATGAGTCCTTCCAGACGGCGGGCCGGTATACGGTCTTCCGTAAAAAGGGTCAGCGGAGTAATAGAAATACAGCCCTGTATGCTGGCCATGATGTCGCTTCGCCTGTCGACCTGGTGATTGACCGCTTCCCGCACCAGCGTATAATACGTCTTTTTACCGTCATGACCCTCTTCCACGGTGTTGACATGGCTTTTATGGGCCAGCCGGGTCAACCTGACACCACGTATATCGGCAATATCGCGATCTGGCAGGTTGATATTCAGGAAAAGGTGTGAAGGCAGCCCCAGCATGAAAACTCGCTTCGCCAGCACGGCAGTGAATCTTCCCGCTTCCCGTAGATAAGAATCATCCCATCGCGTTCGTTCACAGGAGACAGCCATGGCCGGGAAACCTCTCAGATAGGCAGAAAGGGCAGCCCCGACTGTACCGGATATCAGCACGTCCTCACCCAGGTTCGAACCCTGGTTAATGCCCGATATTACCAGGTCTACCTTTTTCTGTACGATTTTTGCCAGTCCCACGATAACGCTGTCCGAGGGAGTGCCTTCTACGGCAAAGGCTTGAATGCCGGGATCGGGCGGGCTGATCTCCTGAACGCGCAATTGTTTACGCAGGTTGACTGCGGTACCCACGGCGCTTTGTTCCCGGTCTGGAGCGACTATTGTTACTGCGGCTATTTTGCTCAGTTGCCGGGCCAGCGCCCGCATACCCTCGGAATAGATGCCGTCATCATTGGAGACCAGTATGTTCATGCAAGTCACCTGCCGTTTTTAGTTTAACATGAGGGGAATAGTGTGAACAAACTCCGGCGTATTCGCGCAAGCAGGCTTCGAGAAACAAAAACACGATATTAACAGGGACTATCATGCTCATTTTACGGCAGTGGTGAGTCAGGTTACCGGAAATTAGTTACCTTTCTTAAATATGAAGGGGTCCGGCGATCAAAAACCAGCACCGCACCCTGAGAGGAACCCATTTCGATGGTAAATACGGTATTGGTCGTAAGAGGAATATTCAGGGCATCCACCAGGTTCCCGCCGTTTTCGCCGGGAATAGCACCGCCGCCCAGTGTGATCTGGAACAGTTCGTTATCTTCCAGCAGGTAATCGCCGTCATCCCGGCCTATGGGAGTAACTGTCCAGTAGAGGTTATCGATATGCTGGTTGCTGTCTGTATAAGATATCACGATAGCGTTCTGGCTCTGTTCGCCGGCCAGGCCGTTGTTGCCGGTCGAGGGTGAAGGCGGCGTGAAATCGGCAGACCCGCCTCTGGCGACAATGCCTACCGTAAATATCAACTGGCCGAGTTCTCCATTCGAACCCGTGGCAGCAGCCTGACCGTAGATAGAGGACCTGATCATATATGTGCCCATGATGTTAGTCAGGCTCTCCGTTATCTGTTTGTCTACTTCCATCGCCAGGTCGTCACCGGTAAATGCTGCTGTAGCGGTAACACCGCCGGCCAAAACCAGGGACGAAGCCGCCGCTATAGCCAGTTGAAGGGAGGTAAATCCCTTCTGCTGGCTCAGAAAGCGCTTTGTACATCGGCTTATGCAGCCAATTATCGCGGGCACATCCACCTCCCCTCTGGCTATTTGTCGCCCCCCGTAAAGTGATCACAGTCCTATTCTGACAGGGTGTCGTAAAGAACAGGTTAAAATATCGCATGCGCCGGTGAATAACCGGTAAAAAAATAGCACCAGCAGGTGAAAAAAGGTTACAGTCCGGTTATAGTCTGCCGGGTTAAAGGGGACCTATCCGCGGGAGTTGTTACCTGTTGTTACCCGTTGCTTGTGATGGAAACAGGGGATTATCATCATATGAGAATTTGACAGTTCAAATCCGGCCTAAGTAGAATGGGTCTAACCGTGAATATGCCAGAAGGAGTAGATAAAGAATGGAACGCATCGCAGTTGTCAGCGCAGTCAGGAGCCCAATCGGTGGTTATCTGGGTGCTTTAAGGGAAGTACCCGCTTACGACATGGTAGCGGCAGTCATTAATGAAGCAGTCAAGAGGGCCGGTGTCGATCCGGCGGATGTTGAAGATGTTATTTTCGGACAGTGCTATCAGAGTGGAGAATATGTCAATGTGGCCCGGCGGGGCCTTCTCCAGGCAGGCTGGCCTGAAACAGTCCCCGGTATTACGGTTGACCGTCGCTGTACCTCGGGTCTGGACGCGCTGGTGATCGGCGCCATGGAAATCCAGACCGGCGTTTCGGAAATCGTGGTCGCCGGCGGAGTTGAAACGATGAGCACGGCCGAGTTCTACATACCTGGCAATATCAAGTGGGGCATCGGACGGGGAACAGGAATATCCTTTTCGGATGCTCCCAGGGGGCACGGCAGCTTGAAAATGTACGGCATTCCGATCTACGACCGGATCCAGCGCTCCCGCCCCATGCATCAGCCGGTAGAGAGGTTCGGTGAAATAGTATCCAATGTCGCCTGGGCGGAAAATGTTGCCAAAGAGATCGGACTAACCCGTGAAGATTGTGATAAGTGGGCCTTGCGCAGCCATCAAAAAGCTATTGCCGCCCAGAAATCAGGTAAATTCAAGGACTACATCGTTCCTATATCTGTTCCCCAGGCAAAGGGCGAGCCTAAAATAGTGGATACCGATGAGGGACCCCGCGAGGACACCTCCCTGGAAGCCCTGGCAAAGCTTAAACCGATTCTGGGTGGAGTCTGTACTGCCGGTAACTCGTCCCAGGAAAACGACGCTGCGGCTGGTTTTGTTCTGATGAGTGAGAGCCAGGCACGAAAAAGGGGACTGGAACCCCTGGCATACCTGAAATCCTGGTCCAAAGCCGCTGACGATCCGCGTATTCCTCCCAGGGCTGGCAATGCAGCTTTCAAGAAAGCTCTGGAACAGGCCGGATTGACAGTGGAGCAAATCGACCTCTTCGAAATACAGGAAGCCTTTGCCGCCCAGTGTCTTTACAATATCAGGTCTCTTGGTATCCCGGAGGAATATTATGAACGTATCAACGTCAACGGCTCCGGCATCTCCCTGGGACACCCGCTCGGCGCTACACTGGCCCTGAGAGTGACAGCCCTTGTCAACGAAATGAAGAAACGTAATGCCCGCTACGGCCTGGTTGGCACCCCCGGCGCAGGAGGCATCGCCTGTGCTGCTGTTTTCGAAAGGATATAGCCGAACACTTCAAGGTTAGGTTAAAGATATTAAGCACTGTCGACAGCCCTTGCGTCTGGCTGTCGCAGTGCTTTTTCTTTGCCTGTCTATTTATAGTGCAAGTTTATTTCATTATCCGTCGGATTTGCTTAAAAATTGAACGACAGCCGGGAACATACCGGGACTTTTGTTGCAACCATGCTGGTTTTTTACATTCTGGACCTGTCGGCCTTTCGAAAATACTGTAGAGCATTTGATAACTTTTGCCCTTTATCTTATAATTTGATCATCGCATTATGTAAAAAGTATTATAATAATAAAACAGCCAAGCCCGGATGGATGCGTTAGTCAAGGAATTATTTCGGGAATATTTGATCAAATATGGAAACACTTCCGAACCTTGATCCCAATAACCTGGTTATATTTTACGTTGTAGTCAATGAGAAGAGCCTGACTTCAGCGGCTGAAAAACTGTGTCTGACTCAGCCGGCCGTTACCTACCGTCTCAAGTCACTGGAAGAATATACCAGGGTAAAACTGCTCGATGTCAAAAAGCACCAGGTCCAGCTTACTCCTTCAGGGGAAGAGGTCTACAAGTATGCCAGGGAGATATTTCAGCAGCTTGTCGGCGCCGACAGGTATATACGCTCCGTAAGGGAGTCTAACCTCCGGGTGGGAATCGCCAGTATCTACAGCACTACCGTCAGCCCTGTCCTCAATTCCCTCTTTGAAGAGCAGAGCCCGGTGATAAAACTGACCGTTGAAAGCGGGAATGCCTTTGAAATGGTACAGAACGTGCTGGACTCAAAGCTTGATCTGGCCGTGGTACCCAGTTTTACCTACACCACTGGCAAACTAAAGACCATCCCTGTCTCCGATCCCATCAGGATGGTCTGTTTTGCCAGGCAGGACCAGGTGATAGACTGTCAGCCTATGGACTGGAAGGACCTCGGCAACTATCCCCTGGTGGGCGGCCCCCAGACCTCGGTGGTGCGCAGGATGCTGGAAGAAAAATTTAAAAACACGGGTATGGATATGCCCCCGCTTGCGGCCGAAGTGGGGGATATCGAATGGTGTATCACACTCGTTGAGCACGGCAAGGGGTTGAGTTTCGCCTTCAATGCGGACATTGAAAAGCAGGTTAAAGAGGGAAGCCTGAAGACCATTTCTCTCAAGGAAGACCTGTTACTCTCAGCCGAAGCAGTTATTTTACCCGGGATGTACATCAGCCCGATCGTGGAAAAATTCATCCGCATGGTAAAAAAAGCCTTCAAACAGCGAAATTTCGGTTAATTACGCACCAGGGCGTCCCCCTGGTGGCTAAGGCTTTCCTTCTTTATTGCCGATGGTGATCCAGCAGAACCAGTTTTTTTCTTCCCTAGCCGGGAGGTCCTCGCGGAAATGCCCGGAGCGTCTTACTTCACGCATCAGCGCGGCTCTATATCAGGAATGTCACCAGGGCATACACAACTCCATCACTGGAGATTCCCTCTCAACAGCCTTGACTCTCATGACTATGATTCCTTGAATGTTGGGTTACTCTGCTACATCATCTCTGGCAGGAATGTGCAGATCATGGGAAAAAGACAGAGAACAACAATATTAAGTATATCCGATAAAAGAAAAGGTATCACACCCCGGTAGATCTGACTGAGAGGAGCGTCTATTACGCCGTTCAGGCCGAAAAGGTTAATGCCGTAAGGCGGAGAGATCTGCCCCATCTCAATCAGTCTTACCATGATCACGCTGTACCAGACCAGATCGAAACCCATTGCCTGGGCGGCCGGAAAAAATATGGATATGGTCAGGATTAGAATAGAAATGGCATCGAACATCATGCCGCAGACTATATAGAATACGATGATAAGCGCCATGATTACCCACCGGGAAAGCGGCAGATTTACCAGGAACTCCCCGAAGGTATTGGGTATCTGGGTGACTGCAATAAATCCATTGAATACAAATGCGCCTGCCAGCATAATGATAATCATGGCAGACATCTTGGCTACTTCGACCAGTGATGACCAGAAGGTCGCGCCGGTCATCTGCCTCTTGGCCAGGGATATTATCAGAGCTCCGCCTGCTCCTACTGCTCCGGCCTCGGTGGCAGTAAACAGGCCGCCGTATATGCCTCCCATTACCAGCAGGAAAAGTAATATTACCGCCCAGGTATTGCCAATCGAGCGGAACCTATCTCTCCAGGTGATGCTCAAGGCTGCTGCTGGCGCCACCTTGGGATCAAATTTACACCAAACAAAGATTGTGGTTACATAGAAAAAGGTGACCAGGAATCCGGGCAGTATACCGGCGATAAAGAGTTTGCCGATGGAAAGATTGGTCAGGATGCCAATCATGATGAAGCCCATGCTTGGAGGTATCAATATTCCAAGAGTTCCTCCCACCGAGACCACGCCGGCGGCCAGGGGCATTTTGTAACCGGACCTGCGCATTTCGGGATAAGCCACTTTCCCCATCACCAGGGAACCGGCCAGGCTATTGGCGCATATGGCTGCGAAGATAGCGCAGGCTCCGATGGTGGCGATGGCCAGGCCTCCCTTGAATTTCCCGAACCAGGCCCGGGCCATGTTGTAGGCGTCTTTGCCCAGCCCTCCTTCGGAGACAAAGACCCCCATCAGCATAAAGAGAGGTAAAACAGAGAAATAGTAGTCATTGATCTTATCGAAAGTGATTATCCCGACATTGGCCAGGGCAGGAGCAATCCCGGTTATCAGGGCGAAGCCGATAAAACCGCATAAAAGCATGGTATAGCCCACGTTCATACCCAGCATTAGTAGCGCCAGCAGGATCGCCATATCGATTAGCCCGATTACGGTATTGCTCATTTCTTGAATACCCCTTTTACGGAATTAAGAAAATCTGTGAAAAAGACAACCGTCGCCCAGGCAAATCCAATCACCATCAGGAGCATGAAAGGCCATACCGGCCAGCGCAGATCAATGGTTAGACCGGCAGGCCCGTTGGAGGTATTCTCCATCATCCTGGCTCCTACCTGCCAGCAGACCAGGATACATACCGCAATGGAGGCGAAGAGTGAGACGGAAAAAATCACCGCCTGCCACCTGGGTTTGAGACGGCTGGTAACCAGATTGATCATGATGTTGCCCTTGACAAGCTGGCAATAGCCCAGTCCAAGTGAGCCAGCAATCACCATCAGCAGCCCTACCATTTCAAAGATTCCTTTGATGGGGTGCATGAAACCGCGTCCTATAACGTCTGCAATCGAGACGAACATCATGACGCCCAGTGCGGTCGCGGAGATGAAACACAGCACCTTGCTTATCAGGGTTATAGCGCGCATGGTTTTTGATTCTTTAGTTTTTACCGGAGGTGATCCTTGTTCAGCCATCTTCCCTTCTCCTCCCTCTAAGTAAAATACATCCACTTAATCAATAAACGCTATCGACAGAATTTTGAAATTTAAAGACTATTATATACCCCCATTGGCCAATTGTACACATGTTAGATTGTTGTAATAGACTGTTGTATTTGATGGCAGTGACCCTGTGTAACATTACGTGTTATTTGCTTTAATATCGTATGTGTATATATTCGAATATACCCCCAAAACAGTCTCGAAATCTTAAATAATAATATCAGGTTATATAATATTAAACTATTGACAAAATAACACAAGTCCACTATACTGGTCGTTAACCTGTTCGACAGGCATACACCCTGTTCGTTATAGTTAGTCGAAGCTATTATGTTATTGATTTAGGAGGAAAGATGAAAAAGTACCTGGTTTTCCCGGCAGCGCTTCTGGTTATTTGCGCCCTGTTGCTGGTCGGGTGCAGCAGTGAAACAACCACTGCTCCTGCCAAGACGACGGCGGCTCAGCCTGCAACAACGGCAGCACAGCCGGCAACTTCTGCCCAACCGGCAGCAGCACCCAAAACAATGAAAATCAACTATACCATGCCCAAAGGGGCCGGAATGGGGGCAGCTTTCGACTGGTTTGCTGTTGAGTTTGAAAAGAGGACCAATGGCCGCTATAAGTGCGAAATCTATCCCAGCGGCACATTGCTGGCTCCTCCCGCTACTCTGGACGGCGTTAAGAAAAACATCGCCCAGATGTCCCTTTTTGTTCTGGGAATCAATCCGGGCTTTCCCCTCACCATGCTTACCGGTCTGCCTTCTTTCGGATTTCAGATGAATGATGTAGATACAGCCCTGGAGGGCAACAAAGCGGCTCTGGAATTTTTAAATCTACCCGAGGTCAAAGGCGAATGGAAAGATATCAAGCTCGTCTGTACGGCTGAGCTAGACAGCAATATCCTGATAAGCAAAGACAAGGAAATTCGCGTGCCGGCCGATTTTAAAGGTTTAAAGATCGGGGGCAGCGGCTACGTCATGGAAATTGTCAACAAAAACGGCGGAGCCACGGTAACCCAGATGCCTCCCGATATGTACATGAACCTGGACAAGGGCGTGGTCAACGGATCTGTTACCGGCTACGGGATGATACACGATTATCATATCCCTGAAATCGTTGACTACTTCCTGGATGTGGACCTCGGTTCCGGTATGTTCCCGACCATCATCAATAAAGAGTTCTATGAAGGTATGACTGAAGAAGATAAGGGAATTTTCCATCAAACAATAGCAGAATTTGAAAAAATGTCTGCTGAATCTTCACTTGTGGCCCGCAATGGTGGAATAAATGATATTAAAGCGGCCGGCAAAACAGTCTCCCCCTTGACGCCTGCTGAAAAGGCCGAATGGGATAAATCTATCAATATTGCCAGGCAGGCATGGATTGATGATTGCGTTAAAGCCGGAGTATCGGCGGATACATGCGAAAAAGTATACGCAGACTGGGAGAAAATCTACCAGAAATACCACAAATAGTCTCACATTATAGCACACTAAAAAAACCGGCAGGGCCTATCCCCTGCCGGTTTTTAATGACTGCATCTTCAATCTTTAGTCGATAATAATGGTAAGATCCTCTTGCCGGGAATCAATAGCAAGACCTGTAGTTTGCTTGTCGTTTCCGGTTCAATATTGCCCGGCCGTAAATAATCTATATTGCTTCTACCCCTGCTTGATACCGGGAGGCAGCGCGGCATAATCCACGAACTCAAGCCAGACGCCGTGTCCCTCTTCCGGAGGCACCCAGGCTATCCTGAAGGGGTGACCGGGATGTATGGAGGCCTGGTAGTCATCCTCAACCATTACTCCCTTGTCCCTGAGGGATTTGACCTCTGCATCAAAGTCTTCCACGAATATTGAAAGTCCGAAGACCCCTTCTCCTCTTTCGCTCAAAAAGCGGCTGAAGCGTGTTTCAACATCCATTTTGGGCTCAATGAACTCGATCCTGGCTCCCTGCGGGGTTTGGAGCATGGCTACGCGGCACTCCGGCAGGTTGCCGATGGGACGGCCCGGTTCCGGTTTCAAATGCGCTATTTTATCATAGGATTGAAGGGCCTCTTCCATGTTCTTTACCACCATCGTGACATGGTCTATCTTCTTTATCATCGTATTCTTCTCCGTTAAAGCATATTATCGTCGGCCAAAAGCTCCATCAAAGAGGGTTTCTTCCCTGTGATCGGAAGCAATAAATGTGATTGGTACTCCCTGTTACGGTATATTTTATGCAGTGTTGTCCGGCTGCTGCAGAGATGCGGATGGAAATGGATCTGCATTTCAGGGTCTCTGGGAGACTCCATACTGCCGATTGTGAGCCTTATCCTGTGTCCCGCTGTGAATACGTTGGAAATAGCGCCCAGGTCAATATTGTATTCATATATTTCACCAGGTTTGACAGGATCAACACTGGTATCGCTGTAATATGGCCTCAAGGGGGTGGACTTCTGCGGGTCCAGGGTCCGATGGGAAGCTTTAAGATATCCGCCGCAGACTCCATCGAAGGTCCCGCCGGGGGCGACATCCTGTACCTTCACAATCCAACTGGTATCATCCTGGTCGATGGATGCGAACAGCTTGAGAGAGACAGGGCCGATAACCTCCAGGTTTTCAGGTAGGGGAGGACTCTGGTAGATAACGTTGTCCCTCTTATTGGAAAGGTGCAGCGGCTGCTGTAAAAAACAGTCCGGCTCATTTTGAAACAGTTCGGGGGCAAAGGAAAGCCCTTCCCAGCGTCGCAGGTAACAGGGAGTCCATGCGGTCCCGGGCAGGGGCCATTCCTGCTCGTAGCGATAGTGGTTTATTCCCGTCACAAACATTTTAATGGGGGGCTCTTCCATCAGGCCGGTATCTATTCCCTTCAGCCAGTGATCGTACCAGCGGATAAACAGCTCGATGTCCTCCCTCCAGGGCCGCTCTTCCGGATCTGTGGGTTTGACCAGGATTTTCTTGATAGTATCTATGCCGTTATATATGTCCCAGAAGCTGGTCCCACGGGCGCACTTGCCGATGATGTAGGTGGGTATCTTGATGCGGTCGTAGAACGGGTATACCGAGCGGTCCTGCCAGTACAGCCCGTTCAACGGATTAAGCAGCATATCGAAAAATTGCGGGTTCTTAAAAGGATAATGCAGGAGATGGTACAGGTTGGGAAAGGATTTGATATCCGGGTCATTCAGCCTTTCCTGTACCCGGCGTTCGAGCTCTTCAGGCGGAAGCTTCTTGACCATTTCAGACACCACATTTCTGGCGGCAAAACCGCTGGTACCGGCCCTGCCGTAATAGACACCGTACTGAAATAAGCTCAGCACGCCTCCTGCATAGGCGTCATGATAGTAGTCTGCTACCAGATGGGTTGGGAAAATGGCCTTCAGATGAGGAGGTTGCTTGATGGCGGTCTTTAACTGGATGCCTCCGTAATAGGAATAGCCGGTCATGCCCACATTGCCGTTACACCAGGGTTGCTGCGCGGCCCATTCAACCAGGTCGTAGCCGTCTATCCCATCCTGGGTTGTCATACCCCCGTAGCTTTCACCTTCCGATTTACCGGTGCCCCTGGCATCGGCAACCACATGTATGTAGCCTCTCGGTACGATTTCGGAGGTGTCTCCGCATTCCAGGTTGCCGTCCCAGACGGCGCTTTTTTTAAGCGGCTGGGGAGGAAAGGGCATTTCCACTGCATCTTTCCCCCACGGTCCTATCGCCAGCAGGACCGGGAATTTTCCCGGGGCACCAGGTTTAAAAACATCTACAGCCAGGCGTACACCGTCACGCATGGTCACATAAACATCTTTTTCGACCTTGATGCCATACCGGGGTTGACTGATGAGTTCACGCCAGTTGTCCTTCATAGTTCCTCCAATTTGTGATTGTATTTAGCCTCCAGGGCGTCCCCATGATGCATAATGGTACCTGTGGAGATAGGATGTGCTCCACCTCTTTCGTGAATGCAGACCTCCGCAGTTGGTAAACCACGGATAATATATATAAAATACACAAACCCGCCGGTGAATTCAAGCGAGTATAGATATAATATGTCCACTTTTTTGTTATATGATATTAAATACAGAGCTAATTTCAAGGATGCATGAATGAACCTCTCTTCTCTGCCCGGTAATAGTATAACCAGGCGTATCAGGCGTTTTCAGCATGTTGTCAATGTGCTGGTCAAACATGGTTTTGCCGAAGCCTTGACGCGCATTCGCGTCTGGGAAACCGGACGAATAGAGCGGAACATCCTCAGGCTTCACCCAAAAGTTGTGCATGAACGGAGCACGGGGGAGCGTTTACGCCTGGTATTGGAGGAACTTGGCCCTACCTTTATAAAATTGGGGCAGATGCTCAGTACCAGGCCTGATCTGGTGCCTGCTGAAATCATAGTTGAGCTGAAGAAACTCCAGCTCGGAGTATATTTTATCCCCTCGGAAGTCATCAGGAAGGTTGTAGAAACAGAGCTGGGTAAGCCCGTGGAAAAGGTATTTGACAGCTTTGGAGAAGAACCCCTGGCGGCTGCCTCGCTGGCCCAGGTCCACAGAGCGGTCTACAAGGGGCATCAGGTCGTTTTGAAGGTCCAGCGTCCCGGAGTTCATGAGATCACAGAGATGGATATCGAGGTTATGCGTATCCTGGCCTCGTTGGCTGAACGCTATTCACCCGCTCTATATCTTATCAACTCGGTAGGACTGGTGGATGAGTTTGCCCTTCAGATAAAAAAAGAACTGGATTTCTTGATGGAGGCCCATAACATGGTCCGCTTCAACAAGAATTTCACAGGCGATACCACTATTCATGTCCCGGAAGTATATATTGAACTATGTACTCGCCGGCTGGTTGTCATGGAATTCATAGATGGCATAAATATCTCCAATACGGGGAAATTGGAAGAAGAGGGTTATAACCTTCCGTTGATAGCGAGAAGGGGGGCGGTGCTGGGATTCAGGGCTATTTTTGAGTTTGGTTTCTTTCATGCCGATCCCCATCCCGGCAATATAATCGTGCTTCCGGATAACGTTATCGGGCTGGTCGACTATGGAATGATGGCCACGCTGTCTTTACGCGATAGGGAGAGACTGGCGAAACTGGTCTACTTTATATCCATCCGGGACGATAAGCATGTCGCCAGAGCCCTGAACGAGCTCATGGAATCGGAAGATACCATCCCTTCCGAAGACCTTGAGCCTTCCATGACAGCGATTATTAACGAATACGGGGATTTACCCCCCCGCGAAATGCACTTTGCATATATGCTATTTGCCATGATGCGCTCAGTCATGACCCACGGGGCCAGGCTCCGTCCCCAACTGATATGGCTGACAAAAAGCATCGCTTCACAGGAGGAGATGGCTTTCTACCTTAATGCCGATTTTAACCTGATGGAGCTGGGCAGGCCTTTTGCTCAGAGACTGCTTTACCAAAGGCTTAATCCCATCCACGGATCAAGGGACCTCCTCTTCTGGCTGGTGGATATTTTCAATATGGCCAGAGAACTGCCCTATGACGCAGGTATAATCATGCGGGAGTTACGCAAGGGACGGATCAAGATAGAGTTTGAGCACCTGGGCCTCGATCCCATGCGGCGTACAATGGAAAGGATGGCTAACCGGAACGCCCTTACCAATATTATTGTGTCTTTGCTGATCTCTTCCTCGGTAATTACCCTGGCGAAGATACCTCCTTTTGTTGGCAATATTCCTCTGCTGGGATTTCTCGGCTACCTGCTGGCAGGATTCCTGGCAGTGATACTGGTCTTCTCCATCTTCTTCGGCAGCCGTCGCTAATCGATACAAGTTGGCTTTCGAACTCTATGTGCTGCATTCACCCTCACTGTGCAACCAGGGACATAGTTTGCGCGGTTCTCCCCTCAATGGAGAAGAATGATTCAAAGATAGAGGATGGACTTCCGCTATAGCGGAGGAAGGGTTGCCTGGTGTTTTATTGAGGAAAGCCCTGGTAGGAATTTGGGGGTTAGTCGCCTCCGAAAAGTCGTTTCCACCATGGCAATCTGGGTTTGGGTGTTTCAAGAACTTTTATTTTTTCCTCGAGAAGGCGTATGCTGTCCTGGGCAGGGGCCAGGAGATTTTCCTTGGCCTTGATTTGTTCTTCGAGGTTCCGTATACGTTCGGTGGCTGCTCCGAGTTGAGCGGCCAGGCGCATGTTTTCCTGGTAGAGCATCTGGATATCAAGGCCGTTGTCATGTTCTTCGGGGACAATGTCCACTGTTCCCTGTGCCCTGGCCTGGGCTTCCGCTTCCTGCTTGAGGTGTTCCGGGATATCCGTAACACGATATTCGTCACCGAACTTGGTGGGTACCTTCGTCGAAGGCAATTTCCCGGATTTGATATAACGACGGATGGTTTTTGAACTCAGATTGAGCATTCCCGCCACTTCTGAAATAGAGTAGGATGTTGTATTTTCCACAGCTCGCTCCCCGGAATGAAGTAACAGGGTATGGACAGGGCATACCCTGTTAACTAAATATTAACACAGACGGTACAAAAAGGTAAGCGAATCCCTTTTATAACGGAGCAGAGGCAGAAGTCTGTCTCTGCAAGAAAAAACGAGGTTGTGAGCTGAAGAATGCGGTGAAGCGTTCCGTTTTATTTCTTTGAGACCGCATGTTTGGCTCTCACGGTTAAAACAGGAATATTGCTCTGGTGAAGCACTTTGTCGGTAACGCTGCCCAGCGCCCATCTGCCCAGCCCGGAACGTCCGTGGGAGGACATGGCGATCAGGTCGGCGTTGATTTCATTGGCTGTTTTGATAATCTGTTCTGCGGCATGTCCGAATATTACATTTATATTAACGGTAATACCCATGTCTTTCAGTCCCCTGGCTGCTTTTTCCAGGTAGGCGGTTGCATTCTGTGATATCCTGGCCATATCCTTTTCATTGTAAGGCAATTGGGCTGCATCCGCACCGGTAATGAAATCGTAAGTCACCTCGGATATTACCTGAATCAAGGTGACCTCAACGTTTGTGGAAGGCAACATTTTTTTTACCAGGTTTTCAACATGAACCAGAGCCCCTTCCCCAACTTCCGACCCATCCAGGGGTACCAAAATTTTTTCGTACATCTCTATCTCCCGGCTATCATAGTATCGTTCTTGTCTGAGGGACTTGGATATTCCCCGTTGACAGCTATGGATTTATCATAGTATGCAATTAATTGTAATGTCAAGAAAAAATAGTGTACAATAATTGAAAACAATTAATCATAAAGAATTTACCGATGCGGTTTTAAACAGAAAAACAGGTTGCCATTCAAAGCATAGTAATTGTAATTAAGTAATAACCATTGGGTATTTACTTGAGAACTTTTTCGAAAAAGGTTATGATACTTGAAAGTAGGGGAAAAATGGAAAAAATCAAGATCATTATTGCGGACGATCATGCAGTAGTGCGTAAGGGTACCCGTCAAATATTGGAGCAGGAAGCTGATCTGGAAGTGGTGGGAGAAGCTGCCAACGGGGAAGAAGCTCTGGAGCTGGTTGATAAATTTTCTCCGCATATAGCTATAATCGATATTTCGATGCCTGTACTTGATGGGATTATTGTCACACGTAGAATCAAAGAGACCAATCCGGAGACGGCTGTCCTTATCCTGTCGATCTATGATAATGATGAGTTCGTGTTTGCCTTGCTGGAGGCCGGAGCAGCCGGTTATCTTTTGAAAGACTCCACAGGACAGGATATTATCAATGCGGTTAAAGCCATAAACCGGGGTGAGTCTGTTTTACATCCTGTTATCACCCGAAAGGTAATTAACCGCCTCTTGCCCGTACCGGGTGAAAAAAAGGATAGTGTCAAGATCCTGGGCGAACGTGAGCTTGAGGTGCTAATGCTTGCCAGTAAAGCCCTCAGCAATCGCGAAATAGCAGACAGATTAAATCTCAGTCTACATACCGTAGAAGCCCATATGAGGCATATTTTCGGTAAGCTGCAGGTAGGTTCGCGTACAGAAGCCATTCTCTATGCCATCAAACAGGGCTGGATCACTATCGAAAAAAATCAGTAACATACCGCCGGCAGGAGCCGAACAGCCTTGCCGGCGCAAACAGAATTATTACTTGATGCCTCTTTTCCCCTATGTCTGCTGGCTTTTCCCTCCGGGGTTCCGTAAAACTGTACGAATTGTGCTCTCTTAAACTTGTATCCCCTTTTCTGAATGTGTTTTTGTTGTGTTGTATTCCTGTTTTATTTTTGATATCATATGTAAGTAATTGTATTCAATTACTTATATTTGACAGGATAAGTGCAATGTCGTATTATAGACGGAGATTTATATTAATTGAAATTAATTATTAATTATTATTAATGAGGAGTCCTGCCGGTTTACCCTTTAAGTCCATCTATTTATATTATTGTCCCTGCATAATACTTAAAGCGAAGAGAATACAAAATATATAAGTCATCAGGAGGTGTATAGAGTGTCGAAATACAGAAGATCAGTTAACAGCGACCCAAAATTGACTTGACCGGCCGACCAACAGGGAAAAACACGTTAAGGAGGTATGAAAAAATATGGCTCACGGTCCGGCAACAGAATGGAAAAAGGAGAAGTCGGAGAACTTCAAGACCCGTTTGGGTCTGATCATGTTCGCTATATACACCCCGATTTACCTGGCTTTCGTCTTCATCTGCGTTTTCAGTCCCCAGGCGATGGCTGTGAATGTTGGATATCTTAATGTGGCGATAGTATATGGTTTCGCGTTGATAGTTCTCGCCATCATCCAGGCGCTGATCTACAACCGGATATGTACCAGGCGTGAAATGCTGGATGGCGATATTGAACATTCAAAAACGGGGGTGGATAAATGATATATAAAGCGGAACCCCTGGCAATTGCCATATTCATTGTATTTGTCTGTGTTGTATTGTTCCTTTCATGGTTTTTTGCCCGCAGGGCTAAGTCCGCCAGCGGTTATTATGCGGCCGGCGGAAAAATTCACTGGGGGGTCAACGGCATAGCCTTTGCCGGTGATTATCTCTCGGCAGCCTCCTTTCTGGGCATAGCCGGAATGATCGCCGTAGCCGGTTTTGATGGCTTCCTCTATTCGATCGGTTATCTGGCGGGATGGATGGTGGCCCTGTTTGTGGTAGCGGAACCCCTTAAAAGGCTGGGAAAGTACACCTTTGCTGATGCCATCAACGCCAAATTCAAATCACGGGGGGTAGTGCTTGCTGCCGCCATCAGCACCCTGATAGTATCTCTGTTTTACCTTATTCCACAGATGGTTGGCGCTGGTTCGCTGGTTACACCCCTTCTTGGTTTGCCTTTCGAAGCCGGTGTGGCCATTGTGGGCTTCATCGTAATTATTATCGTGGCAACCGCCGGTATGACCTCTACTACCTGGGTACAGTTCATCAAGGGCGGTCTCCTGGTTATCTTCTCACTGGTGCTGGTCATCATGCTCCTTGTCCGCGGTTTTTCCACGAACCCTGACACTGGCGGCAAGTTATATCATGATTTCGTGACTTTGAATGTAACCAGTATCAGCGATGATACTGTAACACTCGAAAATCCCGCTTATAAAGTAATAACAAAATATAACTCCGGTAGCGGTACATTCGTGAAATTGTCCCTGGATAATACCGAGACCTACTGGAAATTGAACGAGAAAAATAAAACGCTGGAAGAGACATTATCTATTGTAGAGGTGGCCGATGGCGTCGCTCTGTATAACGGCAAACCCAAGGAAGAAGGTAAATTCTACCTGGTAGGCCATTTAAGTGATATAGATGGTCAAACCGATGTCGATACCGGCGGAGTAGACCCGTTCACCTTTATTGAAAAGATCAAGGAGGGCACGGTAGTACGCTGGGGCAAAGTGGTAATTCCTGATGGCGCCGATAGTATCAACCTTTATTATCAGGTGCCCACTGAAGGTGACAGCGTGCTTATTCCGGGCCTTAAGTTCAAAATCGATCCCGCCAAGGGCGCTACTCCATTGGACAGGCTCAACTTCATCTCCCTGATGATAGCCCTGTTCCTGGGTACCGCAGCCCTGCCTCATATCCTGATACGTTATTACACCGTACCTACTCCGGCCTTCGCCAGGAAGTCTACCATTGTGGCTGTTGCCGCCATCGGCGGGTTCTATATCCTGACACTTTACCTTGGCCTGGGCGCCATGACGGGAGGGTGGCTTGATATTACCAACAACAATATGTCGGCTCCGCTGCTGGCCCGCTCTTTCGGACTGGGCATATTCGCCATTATCTGCGCGGTGGCCTTTTCCACCATCCTGGGGACTGTCAGCGGTCTGATCGTAGCGGCTTCAGGCGCCGTGGCTAATGATTTCATGAGCAAGGTCATGAAAATCAAGATGAGCGAAAACGCCATGGTCTTTGCAGGAAGGGCTACAGCTATATGCGTAGGCGTGATAGCCATGGCACTGGGCGTCCTGTTCAAACATATGAACGTTTCCTTCCTGGTAGGCTGGGCCTTCGCTATCGCCGCTTCAGCCAACCTGCCGGCTATTTTCGCTGTCATCTTCTGGAAAAAGGCCACCGGCAAGGGAGTGGCAGCCTCGATTATCGCCGGACTGGTATCCAGTATTATCCTGATTTTCCTGTCACAGGATACCTTTACCTCGGTCTACAATCTGCCCAATGTTACCGCTCCCAACCCTATCGCTCAGCCGGCTATAATCTCGGTACCGGTCAGTTTTATCACCCTGGTGGTTGTGTCCCTGATGACTCAAAAGAAAAACGGGAATGTCAATAATAACAACGGAACATAGAAGCTTACCTTAACCAGGATAGGCATTCATCGGGAATCCAATGCGCCCCGGCTCAGCCGGGGCGCATCCATATACAGCTATTGAAGCGGTATTTCCACCGTTATCGTGGTCCCCTCACCAGGCTTGCTTTCAATACTGAAAGTCCCTCTCAGCAAATTGGCGCGTTCCTGCATGCCGATCATGCCAAGTTTACCCAGGGCGGAAAGGTCTCCTATTCGCGTGGGTATTTCGAATCCCTGCCCGTTGTCCCGGATGGTAATCTTTACCCTGTTTTCGGCGAATTCTATCCTGACCAGGGTTTCACCGGCCCGGGCATGTTTCCTTATATTGGTTAATGCCTCCTGAGTAATCCTGAACAGGGTCATCTCTATCTCAGCAGGAAGCATGCGTTGCCTGCCCTCGATTTGGGTTTCAACCGCTATACCGTAGTTTTTTGTTAGATCGGAAGCCAGCCACTTTAAGGCCGGAATCAATCCCAGATTGTCCAGGATGGAGGGACGCAGTTCCTGGCTGTAATGACGTACTCCCTCCAGTATCTTGCGGACCTCTTCCCGGATTTCATCGGCGCTGAGACTGGAACGGCCCGAGGAAAGGTCGTCCAGGTGTCTCAGTACCACCACCAGCGCCTGGGCTGTTTCATCATGTAGCTCACGGGCGATCCTTTTCCTTTCGGCTTCCTGGGCCTGGCTGACCTGTTTGACGTAGGAGCGCAGGTTATCCTGAATCTTCCTTTCTTTCTCAATATTTTCCGCCGCTGAAAGTTTGATCTCCTCGGTATATTTTTTTATATCCGTAGCCATCTTGTTGAATGATTTAGCCAGTTGACCCAGTTCATCCTCGCTGTAAACCTCAATTTTATGGTCAAGCTCTCCGCTGCCCAGGGCTTCCGCTCCGCGTTTGAGGGCGGTGATGGGACTGGTCAATATCCATGAAAGAAAGAGTGAAAGGCCGATAACCACGAATACAAGGATAATGAAGGTGATAATAAATGTATTTTGCATCTGCTTGACGCTATTGGTGATATATTCACTGCTGACCTGTATGGCTGCCATGATCCCCTTTTTGGTCTCTTCGGCTGGTAGCGAGAACTCCTCGATGTAAGTTGTAGCCCAAAGAGTGAGTTCAGACCCCTTTTTATTATTGACCGGTACTATGCTGGCGAATTTGTTGGTAATGGAGCCATCTACTTCCAGCCAGTCGTAGTATCCGTCAGTAGACCTCCCGTTAGTGGAGGATTTCATCAATTCCCAGAAGGTGGGTAAAGATTCCTTTAAGGAGGACAGCTCCTTTTCCTGTTCCCTGTATTTGTGAATTATTATTGTAGACGATTGCGGATCAATCAGCGTGGTATACCCGCTGATACCCACAGGCTGTACAACGATGGCGCGCAATATTGGGTCATTCCGCATCTCCTCGATAGTTAATGGAGGCTTCGAACTGAAGTACATTGAGACCTGCAAGGCCACGTCATTGGCTTTCTGGTTGATCATTGATTCTCCCAGACTGTTGAGATGCGCGGTGCTGTCTGTTATAGCGCTCTCTCCCAGGTAGGAACTCGTCTGGATTGCGTAGTCCCCCAGGTCTCTGATCGTGACAAGTGCGAAATACCCCATTATCCCCATTGATATTATGGATAATAACAGGAAGGTAACTACGATTTTAAGAGCGATACTCCACCTGGACCATCGAATGAAATTTCTCATGGTTAAAACCTCTCCGGTATACGCGAGTCGGTGTAAATGATTGAATTACGAAATATTAATACGGGGGTATCTTCGGTAGCGGTTTTCAGACCGGTAGTTTCAATCGCTATTACAGCTTTCATGATGTTGTTGATTTCAGGCCAGGTCTTCAAACGAGAGCCAGCCCTTTTTTACACTCTGGAATATAGCTTCGGTGCGGGACCCGACTCCCAGTTTATGAAAAATGCTGTTGATATGTCCCTGGACCGTGCGTATGCTTATACAAAGGTCATCGGCAATATCCTTGTTGGTCTTCCCCTGGGCCGCCAGCTTCAGGATCTCTTTTTCCCTTTCGCTGAGCTCAATATCCGATTTTGATTCTTTGCTTTTACCAGATCCTACAATCGCTCGCTGGATTACTTTCCTGGCGATTGAAGGGTGAAGGACGGATTCTCCAGCGTGTACCGACCTTACCGCTTCGACAATTTCATGCCCGTGAATATCCTTGAGAAGGTACCCTGCTGCTCCCGCTTCGAGCAAGGCAAAAACATATTCGTCGTTATCATAGGCCGTCAGTATCAATATAGCTACCCCGGGGAAAAGGGGTTTGATCTGCCTTGTTACTTCAATACCGTTAAGTTTCGGCATGGAAATGTCCAGAATAGCCACGTCCGGCTTCAAGCGTTCTAATAGCTTCAGCGCTTCTTCTCCGTCTCCAGCTTCACCCACTACCTCCATATCGTCCTCCCTTTCGAGCAGGGTACGCGTTCCTTCGCGAACTACCGCGTGATCGTCGGCAATCACTATCCTGATCTTTTCCATAAACGCCCCCCAGCGAAAAGAATATATTAGCCGCTAAATGCCTTCAACCGGTTTTCTCCCGGACGGCAGGTATTAATACCTGCCGTCCGGCGGTAATTTGATCCGCTTTCCTCCGATTAAAACAGGTCTGGCAGAAAAATACAATCAGGTTTTTCGACGGATGCAGGAAATCCAGTCTCTTGATATCTTTAATATTGTAAGGGATAGACCGGTTAAGGAACCGGAGAAGAAATTGCGAAAAAAGAAAATGATCGCTGAAAAGGAGATAAGATAATGGAAGAGAGAATACTGGTACCGCTGGATGGAACTGAAATAGGAGAAGCCGTCCTGCCTAAACTTGAAGACCTGGTTTTGAATACCACTCCTAAAATGGAAGCCGAGATTACCCTGCTTCAAGTCATATCAAAAATTAACTTTAATGTGCTGACCGAGGATGAGGCGGCCCAGTTGCCGATCAGCCAGAGCGATAAAGATCGAATGATCAGGGAAACGAATGAGTACCTGGGTAGTATTGCCGACAGGCTGCGCGCCAAAAATATTAAGGTTAAGACCATGGTGACATTCGGTCACGCGGCTGAGGAAATAGTAAGAGTTGCCAGGGAAAACAGGTCCCATCTAATTGCTATGGCGACTCACGGCAGATCGGGATTCGTTCGCTGGGCGATCGGCAGTGTGACGGATAAGGTTATCCGCCTGGAAGGGAAAATCCCCGTACTGGCTGTACATGCTTCAGACAAACAGGAAGAAAAGACAACATTACCCATGGAATCTTTGCAGAGCCTGATGAAGCATAGCTAACCGGTAAAGCGACTATTAATTAAGACAGGTATTAATACCTGTCTTAATAACCGGCAGTACTTGTTTGCAATTATAGTAAAACAGGTTTATGTACGGATGCTGATCTGTAGCATAATTGGTATCATATAGAATGGATTAACGTGGGCTAATTGATCCGGACGTTATTTAAGGGTAAATTTATAAAATTCTGATATATTTTTTGGAGGTAATTAATGGCATCTCGCGTCATCAAGAGAGGGGTCTTTGAGGAGTACGAAGACCAGGAAAGTGAACTTAAACTTTTTTCTGAAATCCAGAGAACGGTAGCTTCCTCGGAAAAAGCTCTGGCTAATCCCGCGGCTGTAGGTCTGGGTGCTTTTGGTGCAACAACCATGTTATTACAGTTTCATAACCTGGGATTCGTAGGTGTTGGTGCTGTGATGTGGATGGCCTTTTTCTTCGGAGGTCTGGCGCAGTTTATCGCCGGTTTCCTGGAATACCGCAACGGTAACAACTTCGGCTTTGCCGCGTTTACAACCTATGGTTCGTTCTGGATTGCGCTGGGCGGTATCTGGCTTAATTCGCAGTTGAAATTTGCTGCGATTTCCGGAACTGACGTTGGCTGGTTCCTGGTTGTCTTTACACTTTTAACGGGTATTTACCTGATAGGTGCAGTGCGCCAGAATAGTGCGTTATCCTGGGTCTTCCTGACACTTTTTGTAGGTTTCGTTTTACTGGATATCGGTCATCTCGTTCCCGGGGCTCAGGTCTTCAATAAGATCGCGGCGGTTGAGCTGATAGTATGCGCCCTCTGCGCCTGGTATCTCATGGCACATGTAATTTTCACTCCCCTGAAAATGAATGTTCCCGCAGGCAGGGCCTGGGTTAGACAATAAAAAGCGCGACATTATAGTTTATCAAATAACCCCCATCATTGATGGGGGTTATTTTTTCAGTGTGCCCTTGAGTTACTCCGTGGATGATATTAAAGACCCTGAAAAAAGAAATGGAATGAACTTGGCAGATCGGGTTTCAGAGCTTCACGGCTTCGGCCGGATACGCCTGGTCTTGAATAACGGTAATGCCTATTCTTAAATGTTCTGGATGTCCCCTGGTGAAAAAATCGCTGAACATACACAAAACCGCCTTTTTCGTCCTTGACACCCATAACGAGGTCATATATAATTATAAAGTTGTCTTGCAAGTCCGGGGATGCGGCGGTGTGGAAAGGTTACAAACGCCGGCAAAGTTAGAAATAACAGGTATTGACAAACTTCTCCGGATTTGATAGGATATCAAATGCAGCGGTTAAAAACTGAAAGACAAAAGGTGTTTAGCGGGTTTATGATGCGTTCAGAAACATAACCAACTAAGAGGTGACAACCAGGTAAGGCTTGGTGTGAGTCACCAAGCCTTCTTTGTGTCTGGAGGGACGTTGCAGGTACATTAACAAGTGAATAGGGGCTAATATCAAATCTGAATCAGGTCAAGCGGTGAAGGCACACGGTGGATGCCTTGGCATCAAGAGCCGAAGAAGGACGTGGCACGACTGCGATAAGCCTCGGTTAGCTGTCCAGCAAGCTTATCCGGGGATTTCCGAATGAGGCAACTCATTCCGATAAAATCGGAATATCCATAGTTGAACACATAGACTATGGAAGGTAAGCGGGGGAAGTGAAACATCTCAGTACCCCGAGGAAGAGAAAAAGACATTGATTCCCCTAGTAGTGGCGAACGAACGGGGAAGAGCCTAAACCCTTACAGCTTAGTGGTCTTGGAGCCTATGCTGTAGGGGGGTAATAAGACGGGTCAGCTCAGTCTAAGATGAGCGAAGGAGTTACAAACTGAACTCTAGTCAAAAGTCCCTGGAACGGGCTACCATAGAAGGTGATAGTCCTGTAGACGAAAGGGGGAAGCTCCTGATCTGTTCTTGAGTACCACAGGGCACGAAGAACCCGGTGGGAATTAACCCTGACCATGGGGTAAGGCTAAATACTCTTGATGACCGATAGTGAACTAGTACCGTGAGGGAAAGGTGAAAAGTACCCCGGGAGGGGAGTGAAATAGTACCTGAAACCGTGTGCTTACAAGCAGTCAGAGTCCGCCTTTGGCGGATGATGGCGTGCCTATAGAAGAATGATCCGGTGAGTTAATCTGTGTAGCAGGTTAAGCAATTGACATTGCGGAGCCAAAGCGAAAGCGAGTCTTAATAGGGCGCTGGTTGCACGGATTAGACGCGAAGCGGGGTGAGCTATCCATGGTCAGAGTGAAGCTCCGATAGAATCGGAGTGGAGGCTCGAACTTTACAGCGTTGCAAAGCTGATGGATGAACTGTGGATAGAGGTGAAATGCCAACCGAACTCCGTGATAGCTCGTTCTCCCCGAAATGAATTGACGTTCAGCCTCAGGCAATAGTTAATGGAGGTAGGGCTCTGGATGGACTAGGGGGTGAAACACTTACCAACTCCAACCAAACTTCGAATGCCATTAACCGTACCCTGGGAGATGGACCGTGAGGGATAAGCTTCATTGGTCGAGAGGGAAACAGCCCAGATCATCAGCTAAGGTCCCTAAGAACAGGCTAAGTGGTAAATGAGGTAGAACTGCCCAGACAGCCAGTAGGTTGGCTTAGAAGCAGCCATCCTTTAAAGAGTGCGTAATAGCTCACTGGTTGAGTGGTGCTGCGCAAATAACCCAGCGGGGCTAAGCCTGTCACCGAAGCTATGACTTTCCGCTTTATGCGGAAGGGGTAGGGGAGCGTTCTCTTCGCAGCGAAGGTGTTATGTAAGTAGCGCTGGAGCGGAGAGAAGTGAGAATGCCGGAATAAGTAGCGTAAGATGTGTGAGAAACACATCCACCGAACGCCTGAGGTTTCCTACGCAAGGTTAATCCGCGTAGGGTTAGTCGGGCCTAAGCTGAGGCCGAAAGGCGTAAGCGATGGACAACAGGTCAACATTCCTGTACCACTTTTATGGAGACAGGGGGGGGACGCAGAAGGATAGGTTGAGCGTACCTACTGGACATGGTGCGTTCTTCATTCGAGGCAATGCCGGGGCAGGAAAATCCACTCCGGATGTTAAGCGAAGGATGAAGGAAAGTTGAGAGGAGACTCGATGCGATTCAGCTGAATCCATACTGCCTAGAAAATCCTCATTGTTTTTGAAGTAAGAGTGCCCGTACCACAAACCGACTCTGGTAGGCGGGGATAAAAG
>JAFGOB010000091.1 GCA_016926695.1 Dehalococcoidales bacterium
ACCATCCGATCAAGTCATCTTTTTGAACTGCCTACACGGTCACTAACCCCAAACTGGATACGGTCATAGAGTGCGAGCGTCAACACAAGTTCAGGTTAGACCGCGTCCCTGCGCATGGATTTCAACTACATACCTGACTTAAGATCTATGATATCCCACATTCCATACAACAGCCGTTTGAAAGCCGGCGGGACAGCCTGGCTTAAAGAATAGTAAATTACTATACTTCAGCCGGGTGCAAATATCCATGAAAGAATATAAGCTATATCTAACGTACCGGCAGCAAGGAAAAACAGAACAAAAAAGGAGGAATTCGCTGTTATGGGATGGTGGATAGGAGCTGTGATCTTCTTCATCATACAGTTTGTCTGAATTGTAAGCGTAATGGCGGGCGTGTTTCGCAAAAAGGAAAAGGCCTGGAGTAAAAACTCACTGGTGGGTTATGGATTTCATGGTGTCACCGCAGTCCTGGCTCTATGGATGTTCCTGAATGCTTTAGGTCAGGTGTAAAGAATAAGCTGGAGGCGCAAGTGAAAGTTTTTTTGAATATGCTGGGCGGTATTTTCTTTGTTATCGGTACCGGCTGAATAATCTACGTGTTAGTGGCGGTCGCCAACCACAGCACGGATTATCCCACGTTAACCAGCACCATCCCCGCACTGGTCATCCACGGACTATTAAATCTGGCAGGCATCATCTGTATCGGATTGGGGAGACGTTCCGGCGGGACGATAGCTGTCAGCAGTAAATGATGTATAAAGCAGGGTATGAAAAAGGGAAGTTCCGAGGCTGGAAGAGGCATTACTGAGCCGCCTGGGAATCGAACCCAGAACCTACTGATTAAGAGTCAGTTGCTCTGCCAATTGAGCTAGCGGCCCGCGCAGTTACCGTTGATAATTGTATCATTAGAGAGGGCTTTTTTACAAGGCTGAACAAGCCTGATTCACCTAAACAGGCCCTGTTCCCCTGCCGGAACAGGGCCTGCAATATATCCTGATCGAGCGCTATTTTTACAGGATGGCCTGCAAGTCTACGTTCTGTTCTACCAGTTTATGTATGGTATCGATCCTCTCCGTATCATCCCTGGTCAGCAGCGGCGTCATGTCGTCGATCTGCTTGGCGGTCATATAGGTATCAAAGGGTACCAGCAGGAGAGGAATATTCAATACGGATGCCTTGGCGATGATATTCTGCGAAGGAAGAATATTGTTGGTCAGGACTATACCGGCCGTGCTGCTATCCAGCGCCGCCACAATCATATCCGTCCTGTCTCCGCCGGTAATAGCCAGCTTGTTCTCTTTCTTGAAAAGGGGAAGACGGGCCGCGATATCACCGGACATGGCCCCCACAAAGACATGCTTGACCCTCTGGTTCAAGCCGCCTTCGCCGGCGATTACCCGGGCCTGAAGTTTTTCCGCGATGTAGCTGACGGATACCTTGGTCAGGCTCTGTTCGCCGGGAACCACGCCGATCACGTTTACCCCCAGCTCCCTGATATCCCGCAGATGGTTGTTTTTATAGTCCTCCAGGTTACCGACCTTGTTGATTATGACGCTGTACTCTATATCGGTCATATCCACATGTTTTTTTACAAAGGTGATATCGTCGATAATCGTACCTTCATCCCCGCTGACCACCAGCACCAGCTTGCCGCCCAGGTAACGCACCAGGGAAAGCGTATCCAGCCTTACCGAGGCGCCGTACGTTAAATTTTTTCCGCCTTCTATAAAGAGGGGTCCATTGCCAGCCCCTATGCGGTTGGCCATATCAAGCAGTTTGGCGCGGGTACTGGCTTCGTCATACATATAACGCAGCTTGGCGTGCTCGAAGCCGATGGTCATATCCTCCGAGCCATTCTCCAGTCCGAAGATATTGGTTATGAGTGCCGCGTCATAGTCCCACAATCTCTTTTTGCGGTAAATCAGCCTGTCTCCGAAAGGCTTGATATAACTGAACTTCTTGCCCAGTGACTTTCCCAGACCGACAATAATACTGGTCTTTCCGGCATCCCCACTGACTGAACCTAAGATGATATTTTTCATTACTCTGCCTCCTGAGGCTTCGAAAGCAAGATTCTGACATCTACAGCCCTGACACCTTCACCCTGGCTATATACTACCAGGGGATTGATCTCTATATCCGTGATATCCCGGCATTGCTGTAAAATCGAGCCCACCTTGAATATGGTATCCGCTACCGATTCAATATCTTTCCTCTTCTCCCCTCTGACTCCCAGCAGGAGAGGATAAGAGCGTATCTGGCTGATCATTTTCAATATTTCCCTGCGGCCCAGGGGAAACGAACGGAAAGATATATCCTGCATGACTTCCACATAAATTCCGCCCAGTCCGAACATGACGATCGGGCCGAAAGCTCGGTCGCGGCGGGCGCCTATAATGGTCTCCACTTCGGCCTTGACCATTTCATCCACCTCGATCCCCTCGATGAGGGCATCAGGCTGATATTGGCGTGAGTTATGCATTATGGCTTCATAGGCATCTATGACTTCCTGCCTGTCTTCCAGATCGAGTGCTACCCCGCCGGCGTCACTCTTATGTATTATGTCCTTGGAGACCACCTTCATTACCACCGGATACCCGATCTCCTCCGCGAAGTGTATGGCTTCATCCAGGTTGCGGGCGATACGGCTGCGGGGAATGGGGATATCCGCTATCTGCATCAAGGCCTGGGCCTCCGAAGCGAACAGGAAAGTCCGGCGGTCAGCTCTTACTTTGCGTATTACCTCAGCAATGCGACTACCGTCCAGATCGAGCTGCTGTATCGATTCAGCCTCGCTGCTGCGTGTCCTGCAATATGAATACATCGCTCCCAGCATCGAGGCAGCTTCATAAACATCCTGGAAGGCCGGAACATCGTTCTTCTGAAACTCCTGGAGGTGCTGTTCGATCTTGGCGCCGCCGAACATTGAAAAAACAAGGGGCTTCTTTTTCCTGTATTCCGGCATCTGCTTCTGTACGATCAGACTGAAACCGTCAGGATCGAATACCGCCGTCTCGCAGGCCAGGCAAATAACGGAATCGATATCCGGACTTTCCAGAGCTGAAGTCAGAGCGCTGTCATAGTAGCTGATAGGGGCCTGTCCCGAGAGGTCAATAGGGTTCTTGGAAGACCCGAAAGACGGGATCACCTCACTAAATATTTTAGCCAGGTTTTGCAGATCATCATACAAGTTGACATTATATTTTTCGCAGGCGTCAGCCGCCAGCACTCCAATACCGCCTCCATTGGTAATAATAACCGTGTTCTCTCCATCCGGCAAGGGGATATTGGCCAGGTAGTGGCACCAGTTCAGGGCATCGTGAATTGTTTCCGCCCGCAGGACGCCGCACTGCCTGATTATGTCATCGAAGACCCTGTCTTCACCGGCCAGCGAACTGGTATGCGAGGCCGCCGCCATGGCGCCTCTCTTGGAGCGCCCTGATTTTATAACCACTACCGGTTTTTTCTTTACCGCGTCTTTTAATATCCCGACCAGTCTCTCCCCGTCTCCCACACCTTCAATATACATCAAAACTATATGGGTGCTTTCCTGGGCAACCAGATATTCCAGCAGGTCGGACTCGTCGACATCGGACTTATTCCCCACGGAAACAATGGCCGAAAGACCGATATTCTGTGTGACGGTCTTTCCCATCATGCCGATGCCGATGGCGCCGCTCTGCGTAATTACCGCTACATTGCCCGGGCGGACATTCATGGGTCCGAAGGTGGCATTGAGGGCCGATGCCGCCGAGTAAATACCGAAAATATTGGGACCCAGTATCCTCATACCGTGCTCACGGGCATACTCCACGATCTTCTTTTCTTCAGCGATATTGCCCACCTCGGCAAAGCCGGAAGCGATAATCACCGCAAACTTGACTCCCTTTCTGGCACAGGCCTTGATTGATTCAAAAACAATTTTGGCCGGGATAATGATACAGGCCACATCGACGACACCCGGTATCTCATCCACCGCCTTGTAAACCTGGTAGCCCAGTACCTCTCCACCTTCGGGATTGACGGGATAGACCTGCCCCTGGTAGCCCGATGCGGATATATTCAATACGAATTTGTGACCGATCTTGCTCGGATCACGGGACGCTCCAACAATGGCAACGCCTCTGGGTTCAAAAAGATACTTGATTTCCGGGTTATTATTCATGACTTGTCGCCTCACTAAAAGCCATCTTCAGTTCGTACACCTGCTCTTCTGTTCTGCGGTCCATGAAAAAGCCCATCTTCTCAAACAGATGCAGCATGGGACGATTCTCAACCAGCACTTCGGCTGTAAAACCCAACAGGCCCTGTTTCTTGGCCAGGTAGGTCAAATAAGAAAGCAACTCGCTGCCTATGCCCCTTTCCTGGTGATCATCCCTGACGACGAAAGCGACCTCGGCAGTATGAGTGTTGGGATCAATATTATATTGCCCCAGACCTACCACAATCTCCTTTTCATCCTGCTGAAGAGTGGCAACAATAGCCGCTTCCTTGCTATAGTCAATAATTACAAATTCCTGCAGCCTTTCATGCGGCATATCTTTACGCCTGGAAATAAAGCGGCGGTACATACTATTATCGGAAAGGGCATAAAACAAGTCCTTGAGCAGCGGCTCATCGCTTATCTTGACCGGCCGCAGAAATATTTCCAGTCCGGTCTTGGTGGTCCTGTAGGTCTCCATCTCTTTGGGATATTCTCCGGCTTTACCCGGGATGAAAGCCTGGTCTTTATAGATCAAATTCTGCGCCTTGGCCTCCTGGATCAGATCCCGGCGGAACCTGGGATGGGCTATCGAAATCAGCTCCATGGCCCGCTCGCGGATGTTTTTTCCATGCAGATAGGCGATGCCGTATTCCGTTACCACGTAATGGATATCACCCCGGTTCAGGGTAACTCCCGAGCCCTCCGTCAGGAACGGTACTATACGCGAGATCGTATCATTATTAGCCGTGGAAGGCAGCACCAGGATCGACCTGCCCCGGCGAGACATTACCGCCCCGCGCATGAAGCTGGGCTGTCCGCCCATACCGCTGTAAAAAGTCTTGCCCAGCGACTCGGCCGTGGACTGCCCGGTGAGATCAATCTGCAAGCCCGAGTTAATGGCTACAAAAGCATCAAACTTGGCGATCGTCAAAGGGTCATTGGTATAATCGATGGACTTGAACTCGATCGAAGGATTGTCGTTTATGTAATCATATGTTTCCTGCTGGCCAATGCAAAAGGCCGCAACCGTCTTACCGCGGTCGATGTTCTTCCTGGTATTATCTATCACACCCATCTTCATCAGCTCTACGACGCCGTCCCCGATCATCTCGGTATGGACTCCCAGGTGCTTCTTGCCGGCAAAATTGATCAATATGGTATCAGGCACACTGCCGAAGCCAATCTGTATGGTATCACCATCCTGGATAAGACGGGACACGTAGTTGCCGATTTCGTGGGTAACTTCAATATGAGCGTCCCTGAGGAATTTATATTCCAGGATAGGTTCATCATACGGAACTATATAACCCACTTTACTTACATGGATAAAACCGTCTCCGTGGGTGCGTGGCATACAGGAATTGACCTGGGCTATTACCAGCGAGGCGTTATCAATAGCCGCCTTGACGATGTCCACGCTTATACCCAGGCTCAGATAGCCGTGCTCATCCGGCGGAGAGGTCTGTATCAGCGCTACATCAATGGGTATCATGCGGCGGGAAAGCAAACCGGGGACTTCAGCCAGGAATATGGGGGTATAGTCAGCCAGCCCCCTGTTGACCGCCTCCCGGGTACTCTGGCCGATAAAGAACGAATTATGCCGGAAATTGTACTTGAACCGCTCTTCGGTATAGGGGGCCAGTCCCAGGGAGTAGACATGCATTACCTCGGCATCGAAAAAGGCCTTCGGGTAAGATTCCACATATTTTATCAGAGCACTGACCAGGTATTGGGGCTCGGCACAGGCTGAAGCAATGAAAATTCTGTCCCCCCGGTGTATATGACTGAATATCTCATCTTCGGAGGCGAACTTTTCCGGGTACTGCTGGCGCAGCCCGTCTAACAAATTTGAGTTTTTTTTCATACCGATTTCTTTAACTAACCTATCCTCTCTCCGTCATCCATTGTACATCATGGCTGGGCAAATGTGAAAAAAGACACGCATTGGACGGTTAATTAAGAAAATCACTACGATCTCTGTTTATTACAGCAATGCGCATTTTTCCGCCAGTGCCGTATCAATATTCCTGACGTCCTTCAAGCGCCCGGCTGAGTGTCATATCATCCGCGTACTCAAGCTCCGTACCGTAAGGCAGTCCTCTGGCCAGCCGGGTGACCCTTATACCCAGGGGAGCGATAAGACGCTGCAAATACATGGAGGTATGTTCGCCCTCTATGTTGGTATTGGTAGCCAGGATTACCTCTGCGATATTACCGCCTTTCAGCCGCTCCATCAGCTCGCTGATCCTCAGATTGTCGGCGCCTATACCGTCTGACGGCGAAATAGCGCCGTGCAGCACATGATACAGACCGAAATATTTCCTGGTATGTTCGAGGGCAAGTATATCCTGCGGCTGCTCGATAACGCAGATCCTGGTGCGGTCCCGGTAATCATTACTGCAAATAGAGCAAACCTCGGTCTCGGATACATTCAGGCATACGGAACACAAACGGGTCTTTTGCTTGACCTGGAGAATAGCTTCAGCCAGTGACTGGTTCTCGGTTTCGCCTGACCTCAAGAGATAATAGGCAATGCGTTGAGCGCTCTTCGGACCGATGCCAGGTAGTTTATTCAGCTCCTGGACAAGCCTGGCAACTGCCCCCGAAGAAGCTTCAGGTACCTGATTCAAATTAGTCTCCTTCCCTACATCAATCCGGGTATCTTGATCCCGCCGGTCAACGCTCCAAGCTGCCTGGAGGCCGCTTCCTGTGACTTGGCTATGGCTTCCTTGACCGCTGTCAGCACCAGGTCCTCGAGCATCTCGACATCTTCCGGATTGACCACTTCCCTGTCGATTTTTATCGACTTGATGTTTTGCTGCCCGTCAATACTGACCTTGACCGCTCCGCCTCCGGAACTGACCTCCAGGGTCATCTCGGCCAGCTCCTGCTGCGCCTTAGCCAGCCTGGCCTGAAGCTGCTGCATCATGTTTCTATTCATTTTCACTCCTCACTGGTAATCTGCGCTCCCATTTTAATGGCATGATTGACCAGATGATGTTTTTTCTCGTCCAGGATACATTCCACTTTACAGGAATGGCCTAAATAGTCGCTGATAATGCCTTCTATTACACGCATGTTTTCCGCTTTTTCAATGTTGTCTTTAAATATTTTGGATTTGGCGGACAAAGTAACCGTGTCATTGGACATGGAACTGGGAGGGCCGACCGTCCTGAGCAGGGCTACGGCGGAGCCGCTTCTTTTAATGCTGGGTGGAAGGTCCTCCAGTATCTGCCTCCAGTTTATTCTCAAACGCTCTATCTCGCTGCTCAGAGGAGGAGAGACCGCCGGTACGGACTCAGGAGGAGCAGAAGCAGTCCTTTCTTCCACCGGGGGAGCGGGAGGCGGAACGGGTTCCGATACCTTGAGAGAAGCGCTATCCTCCAGAGGTGCAGCTTCGGCTGCGGCTGTTTCCGCTGGTGAGGTTGCTGCGGCCATGGCCTTTTCAGATGCGGGCTGAAGCGGCGGAGACCGTTTGATACCATTATCGATCCCGGCTTGAGCCGCCGGCGGCGGAGACCGTTTGATACCATTATCGATCCCGGCTTGAGCCGCCGGCGGCGGAGACCGTTTGATACCATTATCAATTCCAGCTTGAGCCGCCGGCGGCGGAGACCGTTTGATATCGCTTCCGGGCACAGC